>CAXTNA010000038.1:0-17460 GCA_964245535.1 uncultured Acidobacteriaceae bacterium
GCCGAGCATGCTGCCGCCGTTCTTCATCCAGCCGGGCGGGCTCCAGGGTGAGGCGAGGATGAAAAGATCGGGGCTGAGCTTTTTCGCGCTGACAAGCTGCGGGATGAGGTAGGCGCGATCGCGGTTGATGGAAAATCGCTGTAATTCGGGATCGGGCTCACCCTCGTCGTAGCTGAAGACCTCACGCGAGAAGTCGCTAGCGCCGATGCAAGTACGGATGACGTTGATGCCGAGCTCGGACGGGTGGAAGAGCTCGTGGAGAAACTGCTCGCGCGCAGCCGGGGTAAGCTGGTCGATCATGTAGGTGGCCGCGTCAGTCATGGCGGCGCCGAAGCCGAGCACCTCCTGATAGGTTCTGGATGGATCGAGGGTGATCGCGTCAGGTGCAGCAGCGGCCGCGGGCTGCCAGTGCAGGTCGGGTTCACTGGCGAAGCGCCTGGTTCCGGCAGACTGCTGCACAGTGATCGGGCCCGGCGTTTGCGCGAAGGCGGACAGGGGCGGGGTGATGGCGGCCAGTCCGGCGGCACCGAGCTTCATGAAGTCGCGACGTGTGGTGGAAACAGACATGGCAGTGTGGGGTTCCTGTGTGGAAGTGCGGCCAGTATAGACAGGCGTTTGCCGACCTGTCGAACGCGCATGCACACTCATGGAGCCCTGAGCAAAATAGAGGGTCTCTCCACTATGGCTGCGCACGGTCGAGATGACACTGCATCGTTGTAGGTACTTGATTTAGCGTACGTACGTGAAGGTGCCGCAAAGATTCGTGGTGTTTGCCAGGGCATCTGCCGTGAATACAGGCATCTGCGGTCCTGAAAGGTAGGCTAACTGCAGTGTGTGCCCAGACACGTAGGTGGCAATCCACTGCGTTTCTTCCGACCCGCAAAGGGCGTTGTGATGAAGAAAGGTTTTCGCTGCGGGAATGCTGGTTCGGTACAGGTTGCCGGTGCCGGTGATGTCGCCTTCGACCTGGAACATTGCGGTGATCTCGGCCGGTTGCAGGTCATGGATCTGGGCCACGGTGAAAGCAGAAAAGTTGATGGCGATCTTCTGGCCCGCGAAGGTGAGGTCGCCGGTGATGCTTTTGGCTGTCTTGCTGGCAGCACGCCAATTGCCTTTTTCCTGGGCTGCTGCCGCGTGGAAAATGGTGCTGCATAAGGCTATGGCGAGAAGTACCCCTGTTCGGTTCATGGTTCGAGGATGACACCTCCATCACACGGGGGCAACCGCAAAGACATGCGTCGCTTTGCGAACAGGCAGAGCAAAAGATTGGAACCTTACTGCACCGGCCCGGTTCGGCTGCTGAGAGGGTGTGTCGTTCCAGCCACAATCGCCAGCACGCGGGCTCGAAGGTCGTCGTACTTCGGCTCCCCGACGAGAAAAGCGTAGGTGTAGTGCGTTTGCACAAGTTGGCCGTCGGCGGTCTTCGCATCGGGTCCGTAGCCATCGAGGCTATATTCGCGCTGACTGGCCGCTGCCTCCCCTGAATGCTGTTTTGCGAATAGCGACTGGTCGGCATCACTGCTTTCCAACGTGACCCGCAAGCCGGGATGGCCGGCAGCATCGAAGGTGCGCGCGATCAGGTGGACCTGGTAGGGACTCCAGGGTGTGAGTGCAGGGTAGAACGCGACGATTGTTTGCCCCTGCTGCACTTTTTCGAGAAGGAAATCCCGCATCCTGCCAAGCGGTGCGTTGGGATCTTGTTTGTGTTGTTGTATCGCCCAGGCGATCTCTGCGTCGCGCTCTTCAGCACGGTGATCTTGAGTGGCTGTTTGGGCATACGCACGAGCGAGCAGCAGGTGGGCTTGCCAAGCCTCGGGATGAGCGACTTCCAGTGGTTCAAGAGTTTGTATGGCGAAGGCGGCATCGTTGAGGTTCAGGGCCGCTTCGGCGGCGAACTCTTGGTAAACGGCATTGTCTGGCTCCGCGATGATGAGCTTCTTGAAGGCAGTAAGCGCCACATCGTAGTGGCCGGCCTGAAAGGCTGCACGTGCAGCGGCAGAGGCGTCCGGCGTAGAGGCGGTCTGGGCGAGTCCAGACCATACAGACGAGAAAGCAATTCCGAGAACGATGACCTTCAACACATAAACCTCGCTTGCTTCGTATATGTGACGATATTCCGCGGCTATTGACCGAGGATGGCCGTGCCGGCGAGTTCCATCGAGTGTGCGATGCGGTCGCGCCACTCTGCCGGCCCGGTGGTGTGCACGCTCGTGCCGTGGGTGTCGACGGCGACGGTGACGGGCATGTCGACGACCTCGAATTCGTAGATGGCCTCCATGCCGAGGTCTTCGAAGGCGAGCAGGCGCGAGTGCCGGATGGCCTTGGAGACGAGATAGGCCGCGCCGCCGATGGCGATGAGATAGACGGCCTGGTTGTCGCGGATGGCGTCGATGGCGGCAACACCACGCTCGGCCTTGCCGACCATGCCGAGCAGGCCGGTGGACTCGAGCATTTGGCGGGTGAACTTGTCCATGCGCGTGGCGGTGGTGGGACCGGCGGGGCCGATGGCTTCGTCAGGCAGGGCGTCTACGGGGACGACGTAGTAGATGATCTTGTCGGTGAAGTCTACCGGAAGCTGCTCACCGCGGCTGAGCATGTCGGTCATGCGCTTGTGCGCGGCGTCGCGGCCGGTGAGCAGCTTGCCATTCAGCAGCAGCACATCGCCGGGAGCCCAGGTGGCGATCTCGGAGCGGGTAAGGGTGTCGAGGTTCACGCGCCGGGCTCCGGAGGCGAGCGGGTCGTAGCTCAGCTTCGGCCAGTCCTCAAGGTTCGGGGGATCAAGATAGACCGGGCCGGAGCCGTCGAGAACGAAATGGGCATGGCGGGTGGCGGCGCAGTTGGGGATCATGGCGACGGGTAAATTGGCGGCGTGGGTGGGCCAGTCGAGGATCTTCACGTCGAGCACGGTGGTGAGGCCGCCAAGGCCTTGGGCACCGATGCCGAGCGCATTGATGCCGTCGTAGATCTCCACACGCATGCGCTCCAGGTTGGTGCGGGGGCCGCGCGTCTTGAGTTCCTGCATGTCGATCGGGTCCATGAGGGCCTGCTTGGCGAGCAGCATGGCTTTTTCCGCCGTGCCGCCGAGGCCGATGCCCAACATGCCGGGCGGGCACCAGCCGGCGCCCATGGTGGGCACGGTTTTGAGCACCCAATCGACAACAGAGTCTGATGGGTTGAGCATAACGAACTTTGATTTGGCTTCGGAGCCGCCGCCCTTGGCTGCGACCGTGATCTCGACCTTCTGGCCGGGCACGAGCGCGACCTCGACGACGCAGGGTGTGTTATCTTTTGTGTTTTTGCGACTGAACGCAGGGTCGGCAAGGATGCTGCCGCGCAGTTTGTTGTCGGGATCGAGCCACGCCTCGCGAACGCCCTGATCGCAAATGCCCTGCAGGCTCATCGTGGCTGGCGACGCGCCCTTCACGATGCGGCACTCCATGCCGAGCTTGATGAAAACGGTGACGATGCCGGTGTCCTGGCAGATGGGCCGGTGGCCTTCGGCGCATAGGCGCGAGTTGACCAGGATCTGCTTCATCGCATCTTTGGCCGCGGGCGATTGCTCGAGCTCATAGGCCCGGGCGAGGTTAGTGATGTAATCGACCGGATGGTAGAAGCTGATGTACTGGAGCGCCGCGCGGAGGCTTTCGATGAGGTCGTCTTGTTGAATGGTGATCATGGTGCGTACCGGGTCCAAGATCCCAGTTTACGCGTATCGAAAGGTCCGGCTTACCGGAGCTGCAGCCCCGCAAAGGCGATCGTGAGCGGGAGATCGACGCCGACATTCGCGAGCTTAAGCGATCCTTTGTGGATCTCCGTTAAGGAACGGTCCGCATGGAGTACGTGCGCAATCCGTTTTTGCGGATCAAGAATCCAGACCTCGGGTACACCCATCGCTAGATAGTCGTAGCACTTGGTGACCAGCCTCCCTAAACGATCCTCAGGCGACATGACTTCGATACAAAGCAGGGGGGCCTTGGCGATGATGCGTTCAGGTAAATCCTCCCTACGCATGAGGCAGGTATCAGGTACACGGAAGCGGGTGGGCGAAACTTGGGTGCGAGTCTCCTGCACTACGAAATAACCGTACTTTTGCTCGCCGCTGATAAGAGCCTGCAAAAGCGCACGCTGGACGAGGTAGTGGTCCAACTCCCCCACGCTTCTATCCGCCAGAACACCGTCAATGTAATCCACATCTGGCTTGTAGACGGAATGGAGGTACTCGGAAACGGATACGAATTCAGGCAATGCTGCGGCAACCACGTGTACACCTCCGGCGTGAGTAGGGTATCAGGGCTGCTGGAAAGTTACTCAAGATCGAGAATGCCGAAGATGGATGCGATGTCCACGGCGATCGGCGTGCCTCGAAGCTGCAGCAAGCCCTCGCGATGCGTGGTTGTGGTGCCGTCCGGCCGAAGGATCAAAGCCTCACGCTTTGTAGGATCGAAGACCCAGGCCTCGGGCACGCCCATGCGGAAATAATCCTCGCAGCGCGTGCGGATACGGCTGAGCCGGTCTTCCGGGGAGAGCACTTCGATGCAGAGCATTGGCGCCTCGGTGATGATCGGCGTACGCTTCCAGCTTGCCGCCATGATGGTGAGATCGGGCACGCGATACCGCGTGGGAGAAACCTGCACGCGTTGTTCGACGAAGGCCTTTACCTTCCATTGGTTTCGATTGTTCCGAAACAGGAAGGTCAGCTCGCTTTCCAGATCAGAGTGCTCGTTCTCACCCAAGTTTCTTTCCTCCAGCACACCATCGACATAGTCCATGTCGGTCTCATAAACCGAGTGGAGATACTCGTACACCGAGACAAAGTGTGGAGACGCTGCGGCAGCCATGTTGTAAACCTCCGGCGAGACTAGGGTATCAGGGCTGCTGGAGGTTTACTCAAGATCGAGAATGCCGAAGATGGATGCGATGTCCACGGCGATTGGCGTTCCTTCCAATAACAGCAAGCCCTCGCGATGCCTGGTTGTGGTGCCATCCGGCCGAAGGATCAAAGCCTCACGCTTTGTGGGATCGAAGACCCAGGCCTCGGGCACGCCCATGCGGAAATAATCCTCGCAGCGCGTGCGGATACGGCTGAGCCGGTCTTCCGGGGAGAGCACTTCGATGCAGAGCATTGGCGCCTCGGTGATGATCGGCGTACGCTTCCAGCTTGCCGCCATGATGGTGAGATCGGGCACGCGATAGCGGGTCGGCGAAACTTGAACGCGCTGTTCCACAACCGCTTTCACCTTCCACTCACTTCGGTGATTGCGAAATAACGTGATGAGTTCGCTTTGTAGATCGGAGTGATCGTACTCACCCAAATTTCTTTCCTCCAACACGCCATCGACATAATCCATGTCAGTTTCATAAACCGAGTGGAGATACTCGTACACCGTGACGAGATGTGGAGACGCTGCGGCAGCCATGGACAACCTCCGATACACGCCAGCGTACACCGGCGATCACAAGGTGGAAAGATTACCGGTGGTCGTTCACCGGCGGGCCGTTCCCAATTTGGACCGTAAATACCTGCATGGGAAACTGGGAGGTCAGCTGGCCGTTGTTGAAGCTCGGCGTGCGGTTCATCTGAGCAGCAGGCATCCAGAGGCGGCCGTCGGCGGTGATCCACATGGCGTCGACCCAGGTCAGGCGCGGGTCCTGGATGAGGGTTTCCACCTTGCCTGCGGGGGAAACCTTCAATACGGCATCGTGCTGCGTGTCGGAAACGTAGACGTTTCCTTTCGCGTCGATCGCCGTACCTCCGGCTGTGCCGTTGTTCACGAAGAGCTGGACATGCTTGGCGCGTTCGCTGTCCGGCAGGTTGCCATCATCCAGATATTGCGTTTCGATGGACGACATGGGTCCGGAGCAGGGCTGGTAGTAGAGCGTTCGGCCGTTAGGCGAGACCTCCAACTGATCGGCATGAAAGAAGACCGGCTTGCCTTCGGGTGAGCGGAGCTCGTGGCCCTCGGCGACAAGCGGCTTTTGTGCCGTCGTCGACGGTTGGTCCGTGAGCGCACGATACATGCGGCCGTCAGGCATGTGCACCACGATCAAGCCCGGCCAGCCCGCGTCCGTCAGGTAGGCGTGGTCGCCATTGAAGCGAACGTCATCGACAGCGCTCTCCGGATGGACGGCTTTGTCGAGATACACCGTTTTCACCACCTGCCCGGTCTGGATGTTTATCCCGACCAGCTTGGGCCCGTGAGGAACGACTGGCCTGCCCATCTCCGGGCTGCCGAAATCAACGACCCACAGCGTGCCGTCGGGGCCGAAGCGGATGGAGTTCGCATGCACCCAGGCATGGGAGGCGTCTCCGCCCTCCTGCCAGGTGTTCCAAGTTGCGTCGGGATAGGGCTGCAGTTGACCGGCGCGGTACTCGGCAATCTGCGGAACATCCTGGCCTTTCTGCTTGGCGATCACTAAGAAGGTGCGACCGTCGGGCGCGATCGCAACGCCGTTCGTGATGGCGTTCGGCAAGGAGATCACCGGCTTCAGGCTTTTTGCGGCTGTGCCCGATGTGCCCTGCGGCACTTGAGCGGGCGCGTGCGAAGCGTTGAGGAAAAGAATGGCGAGAAGCCAGGCGGAACAGAAAAAGGACAGAGCGAATGGGTGGCTTGGCTGCCGCATTAATCCTCGTTGATTGTTGTCTTCATTCACCTGTTCTCTAGTCCTTTCCTGCTACATCGTCGTAGGATGCGGCACACACTGGTGCCGGATTTTGCTGTCTCAGCAAAGGGCGATGTGGGGTCAGAGGAAAACCGGCATCAGAAGGGCTGAGGAGCAACACGCGCGTGGCTGGAAGCACTATCGTCGACATCCGGGAATTGCGCAAGGTCTACGGCGGCAAGCAACCGGTGGCGGCGGTGGATGGAATCGACCTGCGGGTGCACGAAGGTGAGTTGTATGGCCTGCTTGGGCCCAATGGCGCCGGCAAAACGACGACCATTTCCATCGTCACCACACGGGCTGTGCCGACTGCGGGCAGCGTTCGCATTGCAGGCGTGGACGTTGTCGCCCATCCAGCGCAGGCCCGCCAGTACATCGGGGTGGTGCCGCAGTACAACACGCTCGACCGCGCCTGCACCGTGGCGGAAAATATTCAGTTTCACTGTGTGTACTTTGGCATGAGCCGCGCCGAAGGCCGGGCGCGAACAACGGAGTTACTGGAGCAGTTCCGGCTTACCGACCGCGCCAAGGCCTATCCGCAGCAGTTAAGCGGCGGCCTGGCGCAGCGGGTGCAGATCGCACGCGCAATCGCGCACCGGCCCAAGGTACTGTTTTTGGATGAGCCCAGCGCGGGGCTCGACCCGCAAAGCCGGCTGGCCATGTGGGAGGCGGTGCGCGGGCTACGAACCGAGGGGATTACGGTGGTGCTGACCACCCATTACATGGAAGAGGCCGATGGGCTGTGTGACCGATTGTCAATCATTGATCACGGACGGATTCTGGTGGAGAATACCCCGGCGGCGCTGAAAGCAACAGTGGGCGGCGACAAGATTTATGAGTTGCGCCTGGTGGACGGCAACACGGAAGTCCTGCGAGCGCGGTTACAGGAACTAACTGGCGTTACCGGGGTGGAGGCCATGCCCGGCGGCTTGCGGGTGCTGGCGCGGGGGCAGGATGGGCTGCTCGCTGCGGTTGTGAGCGTGGCCACACAGTATGGCCTGCGCGATTTATCCACGGCGGAGCCGAGCTTGGAAACAGTCTTTATTCGGCTCACGG
This sequence comes from uncultured Acidobacteriaceae bacterium, assembly GCA_964245535.1. Classification (GTDB taxonomy): domain Bacteria; phylum Acidobacteriota; class Terriglobia; order Terriglobales; family Acidobacteriaceae; genus Granulicella. The sequence continues at coordinate 7,717 of CAXTNA010000038.1, forward strand.
GAAGGGAACTGCGTGAATAAGACGCCTGTCGGACAATCAGCGAACTACGTGCGCGCCTTTGGCGGGTTGCTGCTGCGCGATTTTTATGTGTTGCGGCGGGAGCTTGCGCCATTTTTGGTGCGGGTGATCATGAATCCGCTATTGTTTCTCTTCGTATTTACCTATGTCATGCCTCACATGACGGGTAGTGCCGCGGCGGCAAGCCCCGCTGCGCGCATGGCGGGCATGGGCGGTGGTGGCGGCTTCGGCACCGTGCTGCTGCCTGGCTTGATGGCCGTGGCTATTATGTTCTCCGGGATTGCCGCTGTGGCGCTGCCCTTGGCGCAAGAGTTCGGGATCACGCGCGAGATCGACGATCGCGTGATGTCGCCCTTGCCTATTGAGGGCGTCGCGCTCGAAAAGATCATGTTTTCCGCCATGCAAAGTATGTTGGCCGCAGCTGTCGTGTTTCCGCTGGCGTACTACATTCCGTCCACGCCAGTGGAGGCGCATGTGTCCAGTTGGCCGTTTCTGCTGCTGGTGCTGCTGCTGGGCAGCCTCGTTGCCGGCGCGCTAGGCTTGGTGATTGGAACCAGCGTGCAACCTAAGCAGATTGGATTGATTTTCGGTGTGGTTGTGATTCCGATCACGTTTTTGGGCTGTGTGTATTACCCGTGGGCGGCACTGGGACAAATTCGCTGGCTGCAGGGCGGGGTGCTGATCAACCCGATCGTGTACATCAGCGAAGGGCTGCGCGCGGCGCTCACGCCCGGGATGGGGCATATGCCGGATGCCATGATCCTGGGGATGTTGGTGTTCTTTTTTGCGCTGCTGACGTGGCTGGGCATGCGTGGGTTTCGGCGTCGGGTGGTGAGCTAAGCTTGAGGCGTCTGGGCAGGCTTTCTAGATTCAACCGCTACGGGATAACAAGCCAACGCAATGAACGGCAAGCCAAGCGTTGCGGGATGACAAAGGAAGCGGAGTCCTATTCCGCTGCCACCGTATACAACGGCGCCACCGGTTGTATGCGTTGCCTATTGCCGAGTTTTTCAGCAAGATCTGCCGCGATCACCGCTCCATGGAAGCGGCCGTTTTCGATGAAGACTTCATTGGTGCGCTCGCCGGCGACCACGACCCCGGCGACGTAGATGCCGGGCACATTGGACTCCAGCGTGTCCGGTTTGAAGATCGGGCAGCGGGCGTTGTCGGGGTCAAGATGCACGCCGAGCGATTCAATGAAAGCGAAGTCAGGGTGGTAGCCGGTGAGCGCAAAGACGAACTCGTTCTTGATTACCTTTTCGCCTTCGGGCGTGGCCAGGGTGACAGTGTCTTCGGCGATCTCGGTCACATAGGTATTGAAATAGCCGGTGATCTCGCCGTTTTTGATGCGGTTTTCGATATCCGGCTTGATCCAGTATTTGATGTGGCGATGCAACTCGGCACCGCGGTGGACCAAAGTGACTCGCGCCCCATGGCGCCACAGGTCAAGCGCGGCGATCGCGGCGGAGTTCTTGCCACCGATGACGAGTACATCCTGCGCGAAAAATGGGTGCGGCTCGTTGTAATAGTGCGCCACCTTGGGCAGATGTTCGCCGGGGATGCCGAGGTGATTGGGCAGATCGTAGTACCCCGTCGAAACAATAATTTTCCGGGTGCGATGGATGTGTTCGCGCTCAAAACGGTCGATGGTGTGGACACGGAAATCGCCGTCAGCGCCGGTCACCTTGTCAACCCGTTCATACTGGCGCACATCGAGATTGTAGTGCTGAGCGACTTTGCGGTAGTACTCCAATGCTTCGCCGCGGGTGGGCTTTTGATTCGGCGAGGAAAACGGCATGTTGCCGATCTCCAACAGCTCCGGCGTGGTGAAAAAGGTCATGTGCGCCGGGTAGTGAAAGAGCGAGTTGGTCAGGCAGCCCTTGTCCACCAACAGGACATCAAGGTCCTCATTTTGCGCATCGATCGCGCAGGCGAGGCCCGTGGGGCCGGCACCAATGACAAGAACGTCGTGGAGTGTTGAGGACGGCATATCCCTATGATATATGGGAGTGATATACGTGTCTGATATTCTCATGAAATCATGAGAACTTTGGTTGATATACCGGGAAACGATTTGTGCCGGCTCACAAAGTTGAGCAAAGCACGCAAAGTTTCACGCGCGCAACTAGTGCGAACGGCTGTTTCGGAGTACCTGCGAAAAGAACAACGCGATCCGCTGGAAAGTCTGGTAGGCCTATGGGCAGACCGGCACGTCGATGGGCTGGAGTACCAGGAGCAGATGAGGCGGGAGTGGGATCGCGAGTTCTGATTGATACAAACCTTGTCATCGACCTTCTGCGCAACGTGCCCCAGGCTGCTCCTGAACTGCGGAAGCACAAAGACCGCGCCATAAGCATCATTACCTGGGTGGAGGTGATGTCCGGTCTGCGCGACCAGGAGATGCATCTGATCGAGGACTTTGAGGAAAGCTTTCCGGTGTTGCCCTTAACACCCGCCATCGCTGCAGAAACGGTCAAAGTCCGAAGGGAGCTGAAGCTGAAGCTTCCGGACGCTGTCATCCTGGCCACGGCGCATTTGGAAGGACGCGTGCTGCTTACACGCAATACCCGAGATTTCACGCCGGGCCGGTTCGTGCGCGTTCCCTATGAGATCTGATTGAGCCGCGGAGGAGCTAAGCATCCAGCGATCCGCACTCACTTGTCGCCTGCCTAGACGGATCAACGTGCCGGTGCCGGACCTGGAGGGACGTACTCGGTTCAGCGCTTGCGGCGAGGTGCCAAAGGTGCGACGCCGCTCAGGCAGCAGCGTCGCCGATGTGAAGTGGCGGGGGTCGTTCCTGGCTATGCGTCGATATCTACCAGCTTGTGGCTGATCGCGAACAGCGCAAGTTCTAGCCGTGTCGAAACCCCGGTTTTATCAAAAATGTTTGATAGATGCCGCTTGACTGTTTCTTCGGAGATGGTGAACTGCTTGGCAATGTCTTTGTTGGAACAGCCTTCGACGATGCAGCTGACCACTTCGAGCTCGCGGGGGGTGAGGCCGTAGGTTTTTCGCTCGGGGACGGCGGCCGCTTTTTGCATCAGCTCATGGAGCGCGGTGAGCAGGTTGATGACGCGCCGGCCTCCAATCCAATAGTCGCCGTTGAGGACCGCGCGGAGTGATTCACCAAGGTCGCTGGCGACGGAATCTTTGAGTACGATGCCGCGGGCGCCGATCTGCAGTGCCTCGATGACCTGTTGTGTGGAGATGGTGCTGGTGAGAAGCAGAATTTTTACGCGAGGGGAGCGGCTCATGATGGCCCGCATGGCCTCCAACCCCGGCAAGCGCGGCATTGCCAGATCGAGCAGAAGAATGTCCGGTTCGAGCTCCAGGGTTTGGGTGACGGCTTGATCGCCGTCTTCGGCTTCGCCAACTACTTCAAAGTGGTTATCCCCTTTGAGCATGTTGATCACGCCGAAGCGCACCACCGGATGATCGTCGGCAACGACGATGCGGATAGCGCCCGAGCGATTCAGAACCGGCGCCGGACCGGGGGCGCTCGCGGTCAAAGGTTTCCGTACAGTGGACATCATGGGGCTCTCCTGAAATGGGAACGGGAAAATGGGAACGGGACTTAAGTAACCTTCACAGCTCTTCTAGGTAACATGGAACTTTGCGTCCAGCATACGCTGGAGACGAACACACGCTGGCGGAAAATCGGCAAGGATCGATGTACTGAGGGTGATTCCCCCTTCGAGGACGGTGGCGAGCTGTTGCAGTTCGCGTGCGCCAACCATGCCGCACAGCCCCTTGATGGAGTGCGCTTCACGTTGTATGGCGGCGACATCGTTGGCAAGGGCGTGCTGTTCCATGCGGGCGTGGCGGGTGGCTATATCGTCGAGGGTAAGAATGTACAGTTCGCGAAGTTGTTGCGGCTGGAATTTGGAAGCCATTGCGGCGAAAATGGCTTCGTCAAGCGGCAGGGTTTTGGGACTGCCCGTATCTACAACATCTAAAACTCCGGAAGTGTCGGGCGCTTCTTGCGATTGGATCGATGTATGCGCTAAGCCTGATAAGGTGCTGGGTGTGGCAGCTTTTTCGGCACTTTGCCGAGCGTTTTTTGCCGAGGTGATGGCTTCGTTGAGGCGGGTTGTCGCGAACGGTTTGGCAACAAAAGCGTCGAGGGAACGCAGAATGATTTCCGAAGGCTGGCTGCCGCTCATGCCGATCAGCAAGGTGTCCCGTGCGATGGTGCTACGCAGCGCGGCAACGAGCGCCGCCCCTTCAAGACCGGGCATTTGCAGGTCAGTCAGCACCACCTCAGGGGTGGGAGCCTCCCGGAGCCGTGCCAAGGCCTCCTCGCCCGAAGCGGCCACCTCTACCGTATCGCCTTGCAGGGTGAGCAGCGCAAAGAGCAACTCGCGCATCACCTCGTCGTCGTCGATCACCAGGACGGCTCTGCTTCTCGATGCACCGGTATTCATAGATCCTCTTTCGCCTCCGAGCGCCGAAGGCTTCGCGGCGCCTTCTGCCTTGCCCGTGGTCACGCACCACCTTTCGTATGTTCACAGGGCAGATTGCCAGCGTACAGTGTCCCCATGCCCGGGTGCACGGAAAGCCTGCCAGGCCGAGAACGTCATCATCAAAGTTTGTCTGGACGGTACCCCTCTGGCTATACCCCTTAAGCGGGATTGCCATACGTGAAAGGTCGCATAGCGGTGTGGATGGCGCTTTGGTGGCAAAGCGCGCTCGTGGTCCAATTGAGTGCTCCTGCCGCGCCGGAACACCTGTTTTTCGAGCGGAACATCAACATTTCTGCCACAACGGCAGGGCTGGCCTGCGTCACACTGGATGCGGAAACGCTGGCGCACACGGCATCGCCGGCGCACGCGGACCTGCGCGTGTTCGCCGGCCCCCTTGCGGTGACAGCTTCTGCGGGGCAGGCGGAGGTGCCCTATTTTCTGACCGAAAGCGGACCGGAGCCGGTCGCGGACGCGCAAGCCGCCGTGGAAAACCTGACCCGGCATGGCGATAGCCTGCACTTCGATCTGCGCATGCCGGCCCGGCTTTATTCCGAAGTGCACTTGCTGCTGCGTGGTCATGATTTTGTGGGGTCGGTGCGCGTTGCGGGCGTGGAGCGCGGAAAAACTGTGCCGCTGGGGAGTTTTGCGATCTTCGATCTCGAACGGGAGGGCCTTGGGCAGTGGACCGTTTTGCCGCTCGCGGAAACGAAAATACCGGTGCTGCAGGTGGATTTGAAGCTCCGAACGCCGAGCGGCGTTCCCATACGTGATCCGCCTTTGGCGCTTGTGGCGGGCGCGGCTGTGCCGCCTAGCCGGGCACGGCAGACCCTGTTCACGGCCGTGGCTTCGACGCGTGCCGTACGCCAGGAAGGCGATGCTTCCGTGGCGGTACTGCGGGTACCGGCGCATGTGCCGATCGAGCAGGTGCGGTTCGTGTTGGCCGCTGGGTACTTGAGTAACTTCGCACGGCAGGTCACCCTGCGGGCACGGCCGGCCAACGATCCTTTTGGGGAGACCGAGGTGCTGGAAGCGGGGGTACTGCAGGCCGTTCGCCTGCCCTCGGGCGACCCAGGCGTGAACCCGGTCCACGTGGAAGAGAATCGCCTGGAAGCCACGCTAGGGGCAACCCTGGCCGGCGCGGCAGAGGTGCGGGTGGAGGTGCAGAACAGCCGTTTGCCGCCGTTGCCGATCCGTGAGGTCAGCCTGGCCATGCGGGAGCGCAAGCTGTGCTTCACGGCGGTGCCCACGGCACGCTATACCCTGCGCTATGGCGATCCGGCACTGCCTGCTCCGTTCTACGTCGATCCGCCCGCCGAAACGGGAACGCAACCGCCTTGGGAGGCCACCTTGGGACCGCAACGCCGCAATCCGGCTTGGAAAGCACGCAAGGATCACCGGCGTTTTTTCGATCGGCATCCGGAGCTCTTCTGGGTGCTGATTCTGCTTTGCGGCGGCATGATGGGCGGAACGGCGCTGCAGTTCGTCCAACAGCGGGAAGGGGGGCGCCGGGCTTGAGAGGGTGTGTTGCGGTGGTGTTGTTCGGCTTGAGCGCTGCGGTGGGACGGCCTCGGGAGGCCGCCGAAGCCCGTGCGAGTGCGCAGCAGGTCAGCGGAGCGCCTACGGGCGCGCTCCGGCAGGGCCGCGAGCTGCTGCAGACCAAGCACTTCCTCGAGGCTCGGCAGGTGTTTCGGACGTACCTGCAAACGCATCGGGCCGATGTGCAGGCAGAGCTCGGGCTCGGCGACGCGGAACTCGGTCTCCGGCAATTCGAAGCTGCCGAGGCGACCTACCGCACCGTGGTGGCGCAGCAGCCGGAGTTGTGGCAAGCGCACAAAAACCTGGTGATCGTAGAGGCGGCGCTGGGGCGCTGGGAGGAGTTCGACCGCGAGCGAACTGTGCTGCGGTTGGCGCGCGAGCGGGGCGCACCGGGCATCAGTCCGCATGAAAGCGACGTTATTGACCGCTTCGATGTGTCGGGCGAGCACTGGGTCGTGCGGGCCTACTTCGAGCCGCTAGGCCGGTCCCAAGCGCTGTATAACTTCGAACGATTTTCAGAGAAAGGCCGCGTGGAGGCGTTTCTTTCGCTTGAAGATGCCGCGGCGGCACAGGTAGCACTGACGCCGAAGGATGTGCGGGTTGGCCCTGCTCTGCCCAGGCCTGAAGCTGAGTCTGGGAGTACGCTTGCATTGAACTGGTACACCCCTGCCGCGCACGGTACGGTACGGGTGTATCCGGTTGGTGAGCTGCGTGGAAAGCAAGGTGGGGAGCCTAGCTATGAGCGGGTGCGGGTCGATGCGCTCCGCTGGCTACGCTCGCGGCCGGCGGCCATGCGTATGGGGGAGCGGTGAGGCAAATCCGCCTGATACATCACCGGTACTTGTCATCCTTCGCTTCGACCCCAATGAGCGAAGACCGCTCGCTGGGGACCCCGGCTGCGCTCAGATGACAACTTAAAACATCGTCGATAAAACAAACCGCGGGTGCTGCAAGAGGCAGCGCCCGCGGTTCTGACGAGCCTCGGTCAACACAGGAGCGAGGGCGCGTAGGCCTTCGCTCCTGTGTTGACAACCGAGCCAGGGCTAGTTGGGCATCAGCACTGTATCAATCACATGGACGACCCCGTTGGACTGATAAACATCCGCGGTCGTGACCATGGCTGTGCCACCCTTGGCGTCGGTAATTTTGACCATGTCGCCGTCAATGGAAAGCGTGAGCGGCTCGCCCTGTACGGTTTTCACCTGATAGGAGCCGTGCGCCTTCTTGATCTCATGCTTCAACTTCTTCGCATCGAAGGTGCCGGCTACCACGTGGTAGGTCAGGATTTTTGTGAGCTGGTCCTTGTTGTCGGGTTGCGTGAGTGTGTCGACCGTACCGGCGGGCAGCTTGGCAAATGCATCATTGGTAGGGGCGAAGACCGTGAACGGGCCGGGGCTGTTGAGCGTATCGACCAAGCCGGCAGCTTTGACGGCGGCGACCAGCGTGGTGAGGTTTGGGGCCGCGGAAGCGTTGGCCGCAATCGTTTTATTGGCATACATGGGCGCACCACCGACGGGCGGATCGGCCTTCTGCGCCACCGCAGAAAGCGAGGTGATGGCCAGGGCAGCGCCGGCCAGCAATGAAAGCATTGTTTTCTTCATGAAGTACATTCCCCTTTTGTTTGCGAGCCACCTTGCTTTACCGTCTCTTGCCCGCACTCAAGACGCACACTCTCCTTACGCGAGGATTCGAGCAGTGGATTGCGTTCAGGAAAAAGCTTTGAGAAAAAAGAGTAGAACGAGGAGGGTTGGAAGGAGGGGTGATCGAGGTGGTCAGCCCGGCCGCGTTGACAAAGCCCGGGCTGCGCCGTCAACTGTGGAGGGCATGGCTGTTGCAAACCCATCCCGGACCGTCCGCAGCGCGGAAGGCGTCGCTGCCCGGACGGCCGCGGCCGAGCAGGCTGCGAGCACGCCGGCGGAAAAGCGCGGGCTGCTGTTGCTGGGACTGTTTAAGTTTTCGAAAGCGCTTTTCTTTACAGCCATCGGTATCGGGGCCATGCATCTGGTGCACCGCAACCTGGGCCAGCTCGTGATGCGGCTTGTCGCCGATTTGCCGATCGACCCGGAAGGCCGCGTCGTCAGCATGGTGATGGACAAAGCGGACCTGATCGACGGGCACGATCTCCGTCGCATCGGCGCCGGTGCCTTTATTTATGCGACGCTTTGCCTTATCGAAGGGTATGGCTTGGTGATGCGGAAATCCTGGGGGGAGTACTTCACGGTGATCCTCACCATGCTGGGGCTGCCGCTGGAGCTTTTTGAGCTGGTGCACCGCGCCACCTGGTTCAAAGCCGGCGCCTTGGCCGCGAATCTGGCGATTCTGTGGTATCTGCTGTTGATTTTGAAACGCCGACAGCGCGTTGAACTGGCACAACGCCTCACTCTGTAGGTTTCTTCGCTTTTTGTTCGTAACACTAAGGGGGGATAACCCTGTGATACGCAAGGGCAGGAATCAAGAAAGTAAGCCCCCAGCGCTGGTATTTGCGTTGTGATAGCGCACAATAAGACGAGATTTCCACATCACGATCTTGAAAAGGGTGTGCGTTGCGTTCTTTGGGGCTCGACATCCGGCATGGAATGAAGCATTCTTGGTTCACGCGGTGGTCAAAAGTGGTGAAAAAGGGACAAAAGGGGAGCTCGAGGGAACAAAAGAGCAACAAAGCCCCTGAGTCCGGGTCCGGAGCAAGCAAGACCCTCCGGTCGGGTGCCAAGAGGACAGGATGAAACTTCGTGGCAGCCAAATCACCCGCGTGGATGAGAAAGGCCGGTTGAAAATTCCTGCCGAATACAAGCGGCAGCTGGATGAAGAAGGGGTTGAGGAGTTTTTCATCACCAGCAAGGACGGGGAACGGGCCGAGGTGTACCCGATGGTGGAATGGGAGCGGATTGAAGCGGCACTGGAGAAGATCCCGTCCATGAATGTGGCCAAGCGCAAGTTTCTGGACGTGACAAACTACTACGGCCAGGTGGCGACCTTTGACGCGCAGGGCCGGTTGTTGATTCCGCAGACGTTGCGGGAAGCAGCAAAGCTGACCGGGGACGTGGCCGTGATGGGCCAACGCAACATGCTGGTGGTGGTGAACGACGAACGGATCAGGGTTGGGTTTGAGCACAACCCGCTGAGCGATGCCGAATTCGACGAGTTGGCAGCAGCGGGAGTTTAGAAGGGAAGTCCCCCAGGGGACGCATGTGTGGAAGAGCGATGGAAGCGATGGCTCGACCAGCACATGTTCCGGTTCTTCTTAAAGAAAGTTTGGACCTTTTACAGGTGCGGCGCGGTGGGGTGTATGCCGATGCGACGCTGGGACTGGGCGGGCACTCGGCCGCGATAGCACAGAAGCTGGGGGGCACAGGAACGCTGCTCGCATTTGATCGTGACCCGGAAGCGATGGCCGGGGCACAGGCTCGGCTCGGGGAGATTGCAGCCGAGCTGGGGCCGGCGATGCCGACGGTGCGGTATGTGAGCCGCGCGTTTTCGGCCATGGCCGAGGAGGTAGCGCCCGGAAGCCTCGATGGGCTGCTCGCCGATTTCGGCGTGAGCAGCTTGCAGCTCGATCGCCCGCACCGTGGATTTAGTTTTCGGGCCGAAGGGCCGCTGGATATGCGGATGGATCCGCGCGGCGGCGAAACGGCCGAACAAGTGGTAAATCAGGCCGACGAGGAAGATCTCGCGAACCTGATTTACGAATTCGGAGAGGAAAGGAGGTCGCGGAGAATCGCCAGAGCCA
>CAXTNA010000039.1:0-16945 GCA_964245535.1 uncultured Acidobacteriaceae bacterium
GATCGTGATTGCGGCCAGCGGTTCCAGTCGGCATGCCGGTCAGGTCGCCGAACTCCTTATCGAAGATCGCAGCGGCATCGCGGTCGATGTCGAATACGCCAGTGAATACAATTACCGCTCCGAGCGAGCATTAAAAGATGCGTCCGTGCTGGTGGTTTCGCAATCCGGCGAAACGGCCGACACCCTCGCCGCACTGCGCAAGGCAAACCGGATGAACCACCGGACCATGGCCATCACCAACGTCCCGCAATCCACGATGGCCCGCGAAGCCAATGTCTCGTTTCCTACCGTCGCCGGTCGCGAGCGAGCCATCCCCGCCACGAAAAGCTTCACCGCGCAGTTGTTGAACCTGTACCTGCTTGCACTGCTGGCGGCAGAATTCCGCGGCTACCTCCGCGAGCCGGAAGTGCGGTATGCCTTGCAAACTCTTGCGACGCTGCCCGCATCCATTGCGCGCCAGCTCGCAGGTTGGGAAGCCGCGGTCCGTACTGTGGCCGAAAGCTACGGCAATGTGAAGAGCTTCCTTTTTCTAGGCCGTGGCCTGCATTATCCCATTGCCCGCGAAGGCGCGCTGAAGCTCAAGGAATCCTCCTACCTGCATGCGGAAGGCTACCCCAGCGGCGAGTTGAAGCATGGCCCGAATGCGCTTGTCAGCGAAGCGACGCCGCTTGTCATGCTGGCCACCGTGGACCGCGCCGATCCTGAGTCTACCGAGCGGTACGAGCGGGTTCTGCAGCTGATGCAGGATATGCACACGCAGGGCGCGAACATCCTTGCTCTCGCCAACTCAGGCGATGCCGCCGTCGCACATCTCGCCCGGCACACCGTTTTTGTGGACGCGGCACCGGAACCCCTGCTGGCCATCAGCGAAGTGATTCCACTGCAACTCCTGGCCTACCACATCGCCATCGGCAACGGCATCGACGTCGACCACCCACGCAATCTCAGCAAGGCCGTCTTAGCGGAGTAGCGATGGCAAGAGCCCAAGTGAGCCTAGTTCGAACCATCTAGCTTTGAAGGGCTACATCGGCATAAAGACCAATTGCACAAAATAAGACGTACCTTGTTCCTTTTTCTTGAAAAATGGTGGCCGGGGGTCTACATTCAGATCACTCGCAGCAGCATTTTGATTGAACGGGCATCGTTTGCACATTTTTGTGAGCGAGACGGCCACTTAGATTGCATTCCGGCGAGAGACAGGAGATCCTCCATGTTCACCAAACGAGCAGATCACCTCCGCATTTTCGCTGCAATGGTTTTTTGCTGCAGCGCGCCCATCGCACGCATGCAGGCACAAACCATCACCGGCACGATCAATGGCCTAGTCACCGACGCCTCGGGCGCTGTGCTGCCGAACGCGACCGTTACAGCAAAGAATGTCGCCACCGGTGTGGAAACTTCGGCAACGGCCAACGGTTCCGGACAATACTCCATTCGCTTTCTCCAGATTGGGCAATACAAAGTCACCGTGAAGAGCCAGGGCTTTCAGACTTTTGTTTCGCCGGCTTTCACGTTGGAAGTCAACCAGGTCGCCAAAGTGGATGCACCGCTACAGGTGGGCACCGGCACGGAAACCGTCGACGTCACCAGCGAGGTGCAGCCGATCCTAGACACGGAAGATTCGACCATCTCCACCACCTTCACCGCGAACACGATCCAAAACCTGCCGTTAAACGACCGGAACTTTTCTTCTGTGACGGAGTTTCTTCCTGGTGCGGTGACCACGCAGCCGACGGGCATGCAGGGCACCAACGCCATTGAGCGCGACACGAACCAGAGTGGCCAGGTGTCGATCAACGGCAATCGCAACCAGACGAACAACTACCTGTTGGATGGCGTGGAGATCAACGAAACGATCAACAACGTCATCGGCTATAACCCAAGCCCGGACGCGATTGAAAACCTCACAGTCATCACCTCCAACGCGCCGGCTGAGTACGGCAATGTGAATGGTGGTGACATCATCACCGTGTTGAAGAGCGGCACCAACCGCGTGCATGGCTCTGCATTTGGATTTTTGAAGAACTACAACCTCAACGCGAACAGCTGGGCCAACAACTTCGCCGGCAACGCCAAGCAGCCCTTCACGGAGTCTATCTTCGGCGGCACCGTCGGCGGTCCCATCAAACGGGACAAGCTGTTTTTCTTCTTCGACTATGAAGGGGCGCGTTACCACACCGGTGGAACGCAGGTGCAGAGTGTCATTCCGGCAGCCTTCCGCACGGGCGATTTTTCCTCATTGCCTGTGCAGCTATACCACTACGTGCCCGGCGTGGGCCGCGTGAACTATGCGAACAACCAGGTGCCGGTGACCAACCCGGTAGCCAAATACTTGTTCGCGCACCCTGAACTGTACCCGTTGCCGAACAGGCCTGAAAACACCTCGTTCCCTGGGCAAAATAACTACATCGGCCATTACCGCAACATAGTGCGCAACGATCAGGGTGACGTAAAGGTTGACTACCGGCTCAGCCCGCGCGATTCCTTCATGGCGCGCTACTCGCAAGGCGAAGCGTCCGATGCGACGCCGAATCAAGCTATCTTAATCGCATTTCCGGCCACCAATGATTATCCTTTCAAAGGCCTCGCGATCAATGAGGTACACACGTTTTCTTCTTCCATCGTGAATGAATTTCGCGCGGGCTGGTCGCGTGTTCGCTGGACGCAGGGTGTGCCGATCGATCCCACCGGCGCCTTCGGTCTCAGCGGCAATGCCCTCGTCGGCATCAACTACGCGCAACCTTACGCAGGCTTCACGTATCAGGATTTCGGCAATGGACAGGGCATTTCCAACCAGACCTACATCACCGGCCTGGGCACGACGGGCGGCGGCAGCAGCCTGATCGATAACATCTTCACCTATGGTGATAACGCCACATTTCAACTGCAAAAACACACGATCCGCGCCGGGGTAGAGATTCTCCGTTATCAGCAGAACAACTTTTATCCAGGCAACGACGGCGTGATGGGCCGTGAGCAGTACAGCGGCGCCTTCACTGGCTCGACGCTCGCCGACTTCGATACGGATCAGGTGTACTTCGCCGGTGTTGCCGCCAACGTCGGCCGCAGCGGGCAACGGCAGTATCGCGATGCAGGCTTTGTGCAGGACGATTGGAAGGCCAACGAGAAGGTCACCCTGAACTTCGGTCTACGGTATGAGTACGATCAGCCCATTTACGAAATCCACGACAAGCAGGCCAATGTCGATCTCACCACCGGGCAGTACTACTACGCGGGCACGGCGCAAGCGGCCTTTGCCTTCGCTGACAGCCACGCGCTTTATAACCCCGTGTACACCAACTTCATGCCACGCATAGGCTTTGCGTATCAGGCCAGGCAGCGCTTCGTTATTCGCGGCGGTTACGGCATCACCAACTACCTGGAAGGAACAGGAGCGAACCTTCGTCTGAACTTCAATCCGCCCTTCCAGCCGTCTTATACCTACCAGGCCGTTGCGTCTTCCACGACCAGCGCGGGAACGCCGCTTACAGCGGAAACGGCATTGCCGGCCAACTTCAATGCAGCGGCGAGCAGCAACACCCTGCGCGCATGGGATAAGCGGCTTCGTCCCGCTTTCATTCAGGAGTTCACCCTGGGCACCGAGTATGAACTGAATAACAAGACTTCGGTGCTGGTGGCCTACCTGGGCCAGACCGGGCAGCACCTTGTCGATGCGCGTGCCGGCAACCAACTCACGGCACCGGGAGCCACGGCGCCCTACGCCAATCTCGTGGGGCAAACGGGAGCGGTCGTCGTCACCGAATCCGAAGCCATGATGAACTACAACGCCGCGCAGATGACGTTGCGGCATCGTCAAAGTGCCGGCCTTGAATACCAGATCAACTACACCTTTTCGAAGGCCATGACTAACAACCCCGGCTTTTATGGAACCGCCGATGTGAATGGCGCCAGCGCGTATTGGCAGAACGGCTACAACGGCCATGCGGACTATGGCCCGAGCGGCTTTGATACGCGACACAATGCCAGTGCCGTTGCAGTCTACACCTTGCCCTTCGGCCGCGGACGGCAGTTCGGTTCCAACATGAATCGCGCACTGGATGAGGCCGCGGGTGGATGGAAGATCACCGGCTCTGCTATTGCATTTTCGGGCCTGCCGGTCACCATCGGTGGACCGAACACCACGTCCGTCAACAACCGCGCTTCCCGGGCAAACCACTACAGCCATCTCGTTATCGAGAACCGGACACTAAGCAAATGGTTCGGCACCGGTTCAACGATCAACGTACCAATTACGGTCGGCGGCAACGTTGTAAACGGGTGCACAACGGCGCAGGCAGCCGCTTTGGGCTGTGCCTATGGGCCGACCATCGGGGAACAGTTTGGATCGGCTGCCGTCGGTACGGAACGCGCGCCGGGCTTCGACCAGATCGATCTCGCGGCCGGCAAAGAGTTCGACATCGTAGAAGGTCAAAATCTTGAATTCCGTGCGGATTTCTTCAACGCCTTCAATATCGCCAGCTACGACAACCCGGACAGCAACATCACCGATAGCACCTTCGGCCAGATCACCAATGTCCGCTCACAAAACCGGCAGATTCAGTTCTCGCTGCACTACAACTTCTAATCTATGCTGATCGTTTCCATCTGCCGGAGTGCTCCATCTCACGGGCGCTCCGGCCAGGCGTGCCGTGGATAGCGGCGCATGAGTTCGCGGCGCACCTGCGGGTATAGCCGCTCCCAAAAGCCGGGGAGGTCCGTGGTGGTCTGCACCGCGCGCTGATTGGGGGCGAGCAGATGCACCACGACCGGTGTGCGGTCGCGGCCGATGCGTGGCGTTTCGTGCATGCCAAAGAAATCCTGCAAACGCGAGGCGATCCAGGGCGGCTTGCCGCGTTCGTAGTGGACCTTGGTTTGCCGGCCGTTCTTCAAAGTCAAGCTCATCGGTGCGTCGCTGCGCAGCTGTTGTGCGTTTGCCCCCTGCTCCAGCAACGGCAGCAAATCCACGCCTACACGCTTCAGTTCCGCAAAGCTGACCAGCCCGGTGCAGAGCTGCTGCAGGGCACTCACGAAGTCCGGGGCCGGTTGACCCGCAAACAGTAGACGTGCGAGCAGGGTATCGAGCGCCTCGGGATCGACGAAGCGCTCTATCCCCGCTTCCAGAGCCTTCTCCGCAAGCAGTGCCGCCGCTGCGGCAGGCTCCGGGCGGGCATCGCGCGACTCCTGGAGCACCAGCTCGTCATAGAACAACGCACTCACGGCCTCTACGCGCTCCGTGCCCCGGTTCCACACCACGCCCGAGTCATCGCGCACGTGCTCCGGGAACAGATCGAGCAGCCATTCGGGCTCGATGCGAGCGGTGAGGCGCACCAGGGGTAACGGCTTTTCCGCGCGGTCCTCCGCATCGACCACGACCATAAACTCATAGGCGGGCGAGCTATCGGCTTCGTCAGCCAAGGTAGCGGAGATGCCGGAAGAAAGCAGCAGCTGTTTGCCGGCTCGCCGCCGCGCCACGCGGTCCGAAAAACCCGTCAGTACCGCCCGCAGCAACGCCTCTTCGTCATGGCCGGCCTGCCTCCTATGCTTTTCCAATCGCGCTACACGCCGCAGCTGCTCCAGATGCTGCCTCGTGCGCGCATCGAGCGGTGCTTCGGTCGCGGTCAGCAGGTCGTGATGCGCGGCGCGTGTACCTGACGCCAGCAGAGCCGCCACACGGCACCCATCCTCACCGACACCGCGGTCAAGCGCTTCCACCAGAACGCGCGCCAGGCGCGGCGGCAGCGGAAAACGCGCGAGCCGCTGAGCCATAGTGGTTGTCACCCCCACGGTGTTTGCCGTTCCCATGTTGCCCGTCGCGCCGAGACGGTCTAGCAGCAGATCCGCTTGCCGAACGGCCGCTTCGGGTGGTGGATCCAGCCACGGAAGCGCCTGCACGGAAGGCAAGCCCATCGCCCGCAGCGCGAGCGCTACCTGTGACAGATCACTGCGCTGCATCTCCGGCAGATCGTGCTCCGGACGCTGCGCGAAATCCTCCTCGGGATACAGGCGCAGCACGCGGCCCGGCCCGGTGCGGCCCGCGCGCCCCGCCCGCTGCCGGGCCGATGCTTTGCTTACGCGCCCCACCTGCAGCGTCGTCAGCCCTGTCCAGGGTGAATCCGTGGCAAAGCGGGCCAGGCCGCTGTCGATCACGGCGGCCACTCCTTCGACCGTGACGGAGCTTTCGGCGACGTTGGTGGCGAGAATGAGTTTGCGCTGTGTACCCGGCGCCACCACGGCATCCTGTTCGGCGGGCGAAAGATCGCCATACAGCGCCAGCACACGAAGATCCGCCGTGCGCGCGATAGGTTCGCAGGCACGCATGGCACGCCGGATCTCCGCGATGCCGGGCAGGAAAACCAAGATGTGACCTCCACTTTCCGCCCCGAGCAGTTGCTGCACAGCCGACCGCACCTGCGACTCCAGCGGCTCGGCAGAATACGGCAGGTGCTCCACCGTGAGCGGAAACGCGCGCCCTTCGGAGCGCAGCACTGGACAGTTACCGAGGTAGCGCGCTATCGGCGCGGCATCCAGTGTGGCCGACATGACCACGATCTTCAGTTCCGGCCGTGTCCCCTGCAAGCGCCGCAACAGCGCCAGCGCAAGATCGCTATCAAGGTGCCGTTCATGAAATTCGTCCAGCACCACTGCGTTGACGCCACGCAGGAGCGGGTCTGCCAGTAAGCGTCGTGTCAAGATGCCTTCGGTGACAAAGCGTAGCCGTGTGTGCGGCCCGGCAACCTCCTCGAAACGCACCTGGTAGCCCACCGTGCCTCCCACGGCTTCGCCCATCTCAGCGGCAACCCGCCGTGCCGCCAAGCGTGCAGCGATGCGGCGCGGCTCCAGCACAATCACCTCTCCGGCCACCAGATTGAGTAATGCGGGCGGTACGCGGGTCGTTTTGCCGGCACCCGGCGCGGCTTCGAGCACGAGATTCCCATGCCGCTGCAAGGCAGCGACAATGGCCGGCAGCAAGGCATCAATGGGCAAAGCGGGACGGCGAGCCGTGTTGCGGTCCAGCGCAGTGCTCCCTGCGATCATTGGCACGGAACCGGTAGGAGGGCCAGTAACTCGCTGACTGTGCGCCCTGAGGTCGGCACGCGCATTTCCGGCGCGATCTCCGCCAAAGGTGCAAGCACAAACCGGCGCTGAGCCATTGCGGGGTGCGGCAAGATGAGATCCGGATCGTCCAGGATGAGGCTGTGGCCGTGCCCATCCTCGTAGAGCAAGAGGTCCAAATCAATCACCCGCGGCCCTTTCGGGGGTGCTTCAGCGGAACGCACGCGGCCCAGCGCGGTTTCCAACGCTAAAAGCGAACGCATCAGCTCCAGGGGGCCAAGCGGCGTGTCCAACAGCGCGGCCGCGTTTATAAATCGCGGCTGGTCCCGCAGTCCCATTGGCTCCGTTTCAAAAAACGAGGAAGCGGCTGTTATCTTCCCGAGATCGGCAAGCCGATGCAGGGCTTCGCGAAGGTTTTCCGCCGGGCCTCCCCGGGGTGACAGCAAATTGGATCCAAGGGCAATAGCCGCAAGCATGTAGTTACGACGCCCTGAGCCGGCGAACCGCTTCCTTAGCCATGCAAATAGGCATGCGCCGGCCGTAGCGAAGGCGCTCGCCGCGGACGGCTTGCCGGATGCGGCAACGGAGTGAGCTCCGGGATCGCCGCCGACTCTGCTTCGCGGCGCGTCACCAGCTGCCATGCACTGCGATCCTGTAACAGGCGCTGCACCAGAGCGGTATGCATGGCGTGCCCGGCACGCTCCGCCACCACCTTGCCCCACAGCCGACGCCCAGCCAAGGCAAGATCGCCAATCAGGTCGAGCACCTTGTGGCGTACAAATTCATCTGGAAACCGCAACGGTCCGTTCTGCACGCCGTTGCGCGTCAGGATGATAGCCGCATCGTCGGAAACACCGCGAATCAGCCCCATGTTGCGCAGCATGGCCTCGTCTTCGCGAAAGCCGAAGGTGCGCGCCGGGGCAATCAGCTCGGCATAGGCGCCTGCCTCCAGATCGCCTGTGAAGCGATCGCGGCCGATCGGCGAAGGAAAGTCGATCGTGTAGTCGATCGTGTAGCCCTCGCCCGGGTAGACGCCGATGAACTTCGTTCCACCTGCAGAATTTTCACGAACTTCTACCGGCTTCAGAATGCGCAGGTATTCGCGCTTGCGGCGCTGGCGCTTCAGCCCAACGCCAAGAATGGCAGCAACGTAGGGCTGCGCGGAACCGTCCAGAATCGGCACCTCAAGATTGTCAATCTCAATGATCAGATTATCGACGCCAAGCCCAATCAATGCGCTTAGAAGATGTTCCGTCGTTGAAATCAGCACGCCCTGCCGCATCAGGCTTGTTGCGTAGGAGACCTTGGCCACATTGCGGCCGATCGCGGGAATTTCAAAGCTGTCGAGGTCTGAGCGCCGGAAGACAATCCCTGAGCCCGCCGGTGCCGGTACCAGCCGCAGGTGCACCGGTGCCCCCGAGTGCAGCCCTACCCCTGCAAAGCTGAGCGGCGCCTCAATCGTGTACTCGAGTTGGCAATCCGTTCCCAGGGAGCACCCTTTCGTTCTGCACAACACCACAAAGACTACATCCGGCTTCCGGCGCGATGGTGTGGCTTTTCAGACACAGTGGCGGTTGCACCACGTTCCTTCTCCGGTTCGCTCGAGCGAGATGGCGACTTTGCTTCCGCCTCGCGCAACAGGCGCACCGTTGCTGCCAGTGGCAGCCCGACGACGTTGAAGTAATCGCCTTCCACCCGCGCAATCCAGCGGGCGGCGTAGCCCTGAATCCCGTACGCCCCGGCCTTATCCAGTGGATCGCCCGAAGCAACGTACGCCTGCAATTCGGCTTCCGGGATCGCCGTCACCTGCACGGCTGTCGTTTCCACGTGCGCCCAGCAGCCGGTCTCGTTTACCACGGCAACGCCGGTGTGCACATGGTGCGTGCCTCCGGCAAGCGCACGCAACATCCCCTCCGCCTCGGCGGGGTCGCGGGGCTTATTCAGCACCGCCTCCCCGAGTACCACCGTTGTGTCCGCAGCAAGCACGGTGCCTTGAGGCGAAAGGGCATACACCGCCGCTGCTTTTTCGAGCGCGAGCCGCCGAACATACTCGGTGGGTGTCTCACCGCGCCTGTGAGTTTCATCGATGTGCGCAGGGCGCACCTCATGCGGAATGCCGATCTGCAAAAGCAGATCGCGGCGGCGCGGGGAAGCGGAAGCAAGAATGAGCATTTTGCGATCGCTTTGCATTACAGCGCCGTCACCGCCAGCCGCATCTCCATCGTGTGCGCCTCGCGCGGACGCAAGGTGATTGCGTTTTCAGCGACATTGCCCGTTTCCAAACAAACAAATTGTTGCCATGCCTCCGGTGGGAGGTCCGGCAGCGTGGCGGTCAGCGCCGGGCCTGGGTTCCACGTCACCGTGCTTTGTGAACCGGCTTTGTCGAGCTCCAGGTAACGCCGCAGCACGGGGTCCTGCAAGCGTACGGGAGCGGTCGTGTTGAGATAGGGCCGGTCGACTTCGCCTTGGAAACGCAAGGCAGTCTCCGCTTGTGTTTTGCGCTGGAACCCATCCGTTTTGTCCAAGAATTCCGTGTGGGCCAGACCGCTCACCGCAACCTCGCGGGTATCGCCCACGGCGAGGTAGGCGTGCAACGCTTCCTCAAAAAAGCAGGGTGCTTCCCCGACATTGGCCACCGACAGGCGCACCGTTAGCGTGCGTCCCAGGATGACCTCATACGCGAGCTCAAAGCCGGTAAATCCAAGCGCCCGGATGCCGGCCGTCTGATCCAGCGACAGCGACAGGTGCACGTCCTCGCCGGCCAGAGCGGCAAAGCGCAGGCTCCACGGCCAAATGCGCGCAAACCCATGCGCCGTCGCGCCTGGCGAGGTGCGCACCGGAGAGGTATCGGGCGAGGCAAACCATGGGAATACCACAGGAATGCCGCCGCGAATTGCCTTCCCCGGCGCAAATGTGGAGCGTTGGGAAAGAAATAACGCCGGTCGCGCACCCGCCGGCTGCCACGCCGTAAGGTGCGCTCCCTGCAGATACAACTCCGCGGTGCAAGCTGGCGTTGTGACGGTAGCACGCGGCATGCCAGGATGCGGCTCGTCAAAGGAAAGCGCGCCGGGCAGGCTGAAATCTGCGCTGAGTTCGTTCGTGGTTTGCACGATTCGCAGTGTACTCCGGGGATGCGATCACACAGGAAAGAAAAGCATAAGGGCAGTTCCCCGGTTTTGCTTCCTGTGCCCGTCTCTGTTTGCATCAAAAGTGGCTGAGGCAATTTCATGGTCAAAGCTCTTCTGTGCGATATCGACGGCACCCTTGTGCAAAGCAACTGGCTCCATGCGGAGTCGTGGCAGATGGCCTTCGGCGCGATGGGCGTACACGTTGATCGTGAAGACATTCGCAAGCAAATCGGCAAAGGCGGCGATGAACTTATCCCGGTCTTCATCCCATGGTGGAAGCAGGAGATTGTGGAAGAGCCCTTGAAGGCCTTTCGCAAATTCGTCTTTCAACATGGGCTGCTGCAACAGGTGCAACCGCTGCCGGGCGCGCGGGAACTGCTGACGCGTGCGCATGCGGCGGGCATCAAGGTCGAGCTCCCAAGCTCCTCGGATAAGGACGACCTGAAGACCTTCAAGCGCCTGCTCGGTATTGAGGATTTGGTGGACGAAGAAACCTCCGCCGCCGACACAAAACGCGCCAAGCCCTCGCCGGATATTTTCGCCGTAGCGGTGAAGAAGCTGGGCCTCACGCCGCCGGAGTGCATCGCGCTTGGCGATACGCCCTACGACGCCGAAAGCGCGGGCAAGGCCGGCGTGCGCACCATCGGCGTCACCACCGGCGGGTGGTCCAAAAAGGAACTCATGGACGCCGGTTGTGTCGAGGCCTACAAGGATGTTGCCGATTTGTTGGCCCACTTTGAACAAAGCGCCCTCGTGCGTACAGGGCTCCATGGCTAAGATGGCTGAGCCTGATCTCGTTGCATTTGCGCGAAGGCACCATCGGCAAAGCCGGTGGCTTTCCGCGCTGGCTCTGTTAGCCGGCTTCCATGCAATTCACGCGCGCCTGCCCGCGCAGAACGTCCTTCCCGACGCAGGACGTTCCATCCAAGACCAGGAAACGCGTCTGGGCGCGCAGCCCGGTACGGTCGTCCTCGCACAACCTTCACGGCTTACTAGCCCAATCACGTTGGCTTCCGGACATGCCTTACTGATCCAGGCACCGCTTACCATTGCCGGTGGTTCCATTCGGCTAAGCGGGCACAATGATGTACGTTGTTCTGCACCGATCACGGTCGAAAATGCCGTCGATCTTTTCACCGCCGATGGCGCCACGGACCTAAGCGTTCGCGGCTGCACGGTGAAAGTCACGGGTCACGCAGGCGGCTATCTGTTGACTGCAACCCGGGGCGCACGCATTACGGCCATCGACAATCACCTGACGGGCATGGCGATCTTCAACACGCACAACACGGGCGGCCCCGGAAGCCAAACCACCGACGTGACGTTCACCGGCAACAGCACGCTCTTTCCTACCGGTGGCGGGCCCATCGGCCTGTATCTGCTGTATGTCTTGCGCGGCACCGCGGCCAACAACCGTTTCCAAGGCACCGGGCATGGCATCGAGTGGTGGGGCGGCGATGCCAATGAGGGCTGGCCGGGCTACGCGAAGGTCACCGCCGCCGGCAATCTTTCCATCACCGGAAATGTGTGCGTGAACGGTGGCGGCTCCTGTGTGTGGGGCTCCGACGGCGTCGATATTCGCGTCAGCGGCAACAGCGCCGACGGCTGCGGCGATGTGTGTTTCGATACCGAAGGCGGCGTGCGCACCACCTTCACCCACAACACCGCGAAGGCCTGCGGCAACGGCTGTTACGCGGCTGAGTTTGAATCACAGGACGCAGTTTTCGACGCCAATACCGGCTACGCCGACGACAAAGGAAAGGCCTCGGCGCTAGTGCTGATCAAGCATCCGAGCGGCCGCGGTCCGAACCACATCAACCTGATGATCACCAACAACACCCTCACCTGCGGCTATGTGTGCGCTGCGCTTTACTCTGAGGGAGAAGACGGGGTCACAGTCGCAAACAACACCATTACCAACGGTGGCCTGCAGTTCATCAACTACACCAACAACGTTTTTATCCGGAACAACACGCTGCGGTTCACTTTGCCGTTGGCCGGCGTGTCCGGCATCAACGGGCCGGCGCTGGTCAATGGGCATCGGTCCGAGATCACGGGGAACACCATCCTCGCGCAGGCGGGTGCCACCGGCAACGGCGCGTGCATCGCGCAGGGTTGGAGCGACTACAACAGCACCGACACGATGGTGATTGCGCAGAACACGTGCTCCGGTTTTCCGACAGGGATCACGACAGCCACAAGCGGCGGCAATCCCGGCGCTCCGCATGCGGTGTGGCAAATTCAAGGCAATCGCTTTTCCGGCATACCGGCCGGTCAACAAATCGTGCACCAACACAACTCAGGCAACGAGGTGTACAACAGCCGGTGATTCTTCGCGGCAAAGCAAAGTGAATGGGCTGTCCACGCTATAGAGTATGAAGGTTCTCGCTTAGGGGTGAGGTTGGAACCAACAGATCGCGGGAAAACTCACTTACACGGTTGCCAAATGCTTCCACGGCATTTCGTTCGAGGTAATCATGAACAACACTCAGCCGGATCATGTCATTCCCTATGTCGGCTTGTAGATCCTCATCGTTGCTGGCACGCGCTGTTTCTGACCATTGCTGCTCCAAAACGCGAAGAGCCTCAAGGATGTATCGAGCGTGCCACTCCTGAAGTTCGATGTTCATAATTTTCTTAACCTCTGCAACTGTGCGGCCAGCTTGTAAAGCATGGTGATGTATTCACTCATTATCATGTCATAAGCTGGGCACAACAAGTAGTGATCCGGGACTCCACCTGGTTTGTTGATTGAGCTTAAGTCCCCTTTCAGCACCAATCCTTGCGGCATAAACAGATTGGCGGGTAGTCTCCAAACATAACCGCTGGCAGTCCGCTCGATGCGCTTGAGTCGTTGTTCTGTAGCGAGGGAAATTCCTTTACCGTTCGCACGCACCATAACAATGCCATTACGGTCGTAAGTGTCTACATCATCGGCTCTGACATTATGAAGCTTTGGCGAAGTCGCATTGCCGAGGCGGTATAAATCTTCATCAAGCATGTAGAGGTACTCGCTAATCGTGGTGGCCATTTTGCAAGTGTATTGCACAATACCAAGCGGTCGTCCATGCGCAAAGATCGCTTAGTACAGCGCTTAAGACGAGTCCTCTTCCTCAAGCTACATCCGCCCGAGCTCTCAATGCCGCGCCTCCACCGGCAAAGCCAGCCCTGCTGTATTGCGTTCGCCCGTGGGGCACAGCTTCAGCAGTGGGCAGTCTGCGCAGCGCGGCTCGGAAAACGTACACAGTGTTTGCCCGTGCAACTTCACCAGCGAGTGGTGTTCATCCAGCATGGCCGCATCCCAGGTTTCGGGCACGAGCCGCATCAAGCGCTCTTCCGTCATGGCGGCATCGGCGCGCGGCACCACGCACAATCGCTGAACCACCCGCAGGTGATTGGCATCAATGGAAAGCGCACGGCGGCGCAGGGTGGAAAAGTTCACCACCGCTGCCGATACCTGCGCGCCCACGCCCTCAAACTGTTCCAGCCAAGTGCGAATCTTTTCCGTGCGATAGCGCGCTAAAAAATCCAGCGAAAGCGCACCGGTACGCTCCGTGATAGCGACCAGCGCCGCCTTTAATCGCGGCGCTTTCACCTCAGGAAAGGTGACCATCTCGATTGCCCGTTCGATCTCTGCCACGGGCGCATCACGCAACGGCTCCCATGCCCCCGGGCCGGCGCCTGGGAAGCTGCGCTCGAGTTCGCGCATGACCTGGTGGGCCTGCGGCGTTTTTGTGCGGGCGCTCAGCAACGAATAAATGAACTGCGTCAGTGGATCCCAAGGCACACGTGGGGGCGGCGTTCCGTAATAGCCCAAGAGCAATCGATGGATGTGAGGCAATTTATCCACCTGCTCGGGCGATAGCGGTCGGCGCAACGCTTCGAGGTCGGCCTGATCCTGGAACAAGGCTGCGTTCATACGGGCTGTCGCCTATCTTTATGCCTGTCTGGGCTATTTACAGCAATAAGCCACATGGCAGTAAGATGCAGCTTGTGGAAATCGTAGCAGCAATCAAGTGCAAACCACAGGCTTAGCGCGTAAGGTCTTCCCATGCGGACCCGCTAGGCTTATGCTCCAGCCGCTGTTTCAGCAGATGCAAGGGCAAATTCAGATACCCCTTTTTCGGATAGTTGCCGAAATGCGGAAGATTCCAGCAGGTCGCATACAGCAGCAGTGCGACGGTCGCCCAGCGCGGGTGAGTCCAGGCGCTCGAAGAGAGGACTGGTGGCGAGGCCTGCTCGGCTTTGGATTGCTCCGTTTTGCGCACGTTGAGAAACAGCATCAGCAAAAACAGACTGACCACGTGGATATAAATCCACCGGCCCCAATCCATTGCATAGAAAAACAGCGGCACCGACGCCAGCAGGGCCACCAACCCCGTTCCGGCGATGGCGACGAGATCGGGCCGCAGCCGGCGGTCACGCCAAAGCGGACGCACCATGCCGGCCAGCGGCAGCAGTGCAAGCAGCGTCAGCACAGGGTAATACAGCAGATAGTGGTACGCATGAATGTCATGCAGCACATCGCCGCGCGCCATTTCCGTGCCCTTAGCCAGGTACGCGATCGACCCACCGCACACTAAGGGCGGCGTCGGCCCCAATGACCGGCAAATGGTTTGCTGCACGAGTTCGTTGCCGCGGTGGTGCAGCACCTCCAGCAATGTCGCAAGAACCGCGAGCACAGGTAAGGCGGCGATCCTCAGAACGCGCCGGAAATCGTGCAGGCCGATCAGCAGTGCTCCCAACGGATACACAAGGTACGGCAGCAGCCCCTCATGCGAGAGAATCGCAAACGTTCCGGCGATCGTAAGAAAGGCAATCAGGGGACCATCTCGGGGGATGCGCCGTGTAAACCACAGCAGTAACATGCCGAGCATCAGCAACAGCAAAAGCTCTTTGCGGAAGGCGCCCACAGGATCGAGGATGGGGAAAGCCAGCGTTGCCGGAGAAAGAAGCGCGGCCAGCGTCCACACCTCGCCATCCGCTCGGCGATAGAGCTGCCAAATAACGAGGTACAACAGCAAATACAACGCAAGCGGCGCCAGGCTGCCCAGCGTTACAGGGGAAAGATGCAACAGGTGGCTGGTGAGCAGGATGCCTTCGCCGGGCAGCCCCCTGCGCACAAAGCCGCCTTCGTAGTTCACCAGCCAATCACCGGGCGTCCATCCATTCGGATGCAGCGCCCGTAGAAAAGCCATGGGCACCGTAAGACAGACGATCCAGACGATGTACCACCCACCCAGCATCCGGGCGCGGGTGGCCGCTGCCTCAGCTTGCGGGCCCGTGGCATTCATTCGGTCAGGCAGTGCGGTTTGGACAACAAAGGTCAAGCGAACACACGGCCGAAACGGGGGATCGCGATATTTCTCGTTACCATCTCTTCATTAAAACGCAGAAACCAGCCTTTCTGGATTTGACCCTTGTCGAGGTTTCACGCGAAGACACGAACTGCCCCAAAATGAAACAGGCACCAGCGCTTTCTCACCAGATCGCGGAATAGAACTGGCCCGCAGCATGAGGCAGAATGACAGATGTGCAGCAAACTCCGATGGAAAAATGGCAAGTTCTGGACGTGGGTAGCATCTGGATGCGGGAGTTTGCTTCCGTCATGGCGCAAACACATCGTGTGGTCGCCTGGTGGCCGGAGATGCGCAACTTCGGCGCCTTTGAGCGCTGGGAGCGCCACGAAGCTTTGGCCGAACCACCGCTTGCCGTGCGTCGCTATCCCTTGCAGCGCGGCTATGCCCGCACACCGGTAAAGCAGCTGTTGCCCTTTGAACGAGGCCTGCTGCCGCGACTGCGGGCTGCGTGTACACAGGAGGCCGCTTCGCCGCTCATCCTGTCTACGCCGTTCTATGCGCCTGTGGCCGAGCGCTGGAAGGGGCCTTCGGTGTACTACGTCACCGACTTCACCGCTGGGTATGAGGGGCTGAACGGACCGCAAGTCGTCGCGCTCGACCGGCGCATGTGCCGGGCTGCCCGGGCTGTTTGCCCCAACTCGCGCCGCCTGGCAAATTACCTGGTGCGTGATGCCGGATGCCCGCCCGAAAAGATTACCGTGGTGCCCAACGCGACGCGGGAAATGAATATTGCGCCGGCACCGCTGCTGGTTCCGGAGGCTCTGCCTGCATCCATTGCGCACCTACAGCGGCCGGTCGCGGGCATCGTTGGAAACCTTTCCGCAAATATGGATTGGGAGCTGCTGGAACAGGCTATCGCTGCGACGCCGTGGCTGACCTGGGTTTTCGTTGGGCCCACGGGCATGGCCATCGCGGAACCCGCTCAGGACGCTGCCCGCACCCGTGTGATCGCCCAGGCGAACCGGCAGGCCTACGATGGAAATTCGCGCATATATTTCACCGGCGGCAAACCTTATGGCGAGCTTCAGGCCTTTGCGCGCAGCTTCGATGTAGCGGTGTTGCCGTACCGCAAAAAAGAGCCGACCTATTCCGGCAGTTCTACCCGATTTTATGAGCACCTTGCCGCTTGCCGGCCGATGGTAGCCACACGCGGCTTTGCCGAACTGCTGGAAAAGCCTCCATTGCTATTGCTCGTTGATACGGCCGCGGAAATGCGTACCGAACTGGAGTCACTGCGTTCGGTTCACTTCGCCGATGGGCAGGAAGCGGCGCGCTGGGAAGCGAGCCGTCAAGGCACCTGGGAAGAGCGCGTGCGCACGCTTACGGGAACGCTGGGAGAAGCCGGAACGCTTGGAGGAACAGCCTTGTAGCGCTTTCATTTTGGTGCAAATGGCCATTTCGGTA
>CAXTNA010000039.1:16955-17214 GCA_964245535.1 uncultured Acidobacteriaceae bacterium
GCTTCCAAAGCGGCGACGTTTCTGTAGCGGTTTAGGCCTAGGTTGTTGTGAAGGCATGGAGGAGAAGCATATGAAACAGCGGGGAATGAAACACCCAAGCATTACATGGGTTGGAAAGGTCGCATTGGGCATCGGCTTCGCCTTGACGAACGCTGCCGCGCAGGCGCAGGGCATGCAAACGGCACATCGAGCAAACACTAAAACGACGCCCGGCCCTGCTGCAGTCGGTCCGGCTGCGGAGGCGCAGCGCAGCTATGCC
>CAXTNA010000040.1:0-6118 GCA_964245535.1 uncultured Acidobacteriaceae bacterium
GCCCTCGTGGGCGCGGTCGAGCGATTTGGAAGTGATTTTGCCCGTGCCGATGTAGCTGCGCAGACCTTCAAGGATTTCCGGCAGGTTGGCGTAGACGCGCGTTACCGGCGGTCCGCTGAGCGAGCCCGCGAGGTAGCAGTACTGACAGTGCGCCGGGCAGCCCTGTGCCACGTGGAACTGCCAGTCGGCCGAGGGTGGAATGGGCTGCAGCTTGCGCTGCGAGGGTGGCGCGACCACGATGGCGAGGCTGGTTTTGGCCTGGGCGTAGGCGCGCTGCGCGGCGTTATCGTCTGGGGGTGCGTTTTTAGGGATGGGGTCGGTGAGGCCGCGCAGTTGATTGCTTTTGAGCCGGATGACCTCTGCGCCGAAGGACTCGGCGCGATCGAGCATGTCGCGTCCGTGGGGGAGGTTAAAGGCCTCGGGTGTGATGAGAACGCGCTTGGGACGCCAAAGGCGACTTTCGTTTGGGGTAGGTGCTTGGTTCAGGATCGGCAGGGAGGCCGGCTTGGCTACGTTCGGCTGCGGTGGCTCTGGATCTGCTTCGCGGAGCAGCGCATCCTTCGCTTCGGGCGAAAGGTCAATGATTTCGGTGTGCTCGGCGACGGCGGCTGACATGGATATTGGATGCTTTGCGGGGTGTGGGTTACTCGCTTTGCACGATTTGATTTGTCATCCCGTATTGAAGTGATGGGATTTGCTTTCCTGCGAGTGTCTACACGGTGCGAGCGAACAGCAGGTCCCTCCGCTACGCTGCGGGATGACAAACAAGAAGAGCAACGGCAAAAGAGACGATAAGGGCAGGGGCAAGGGGCAAGAGCAACTGCAAACGCAATGGCAATCGCAACGACAAAAGCGAATACGGGGGTCCTTCGCTCCACCCCAACGAGCAAGGAACGCTCGCTGGGGACCCGGCTGCGCTCAGGATGACAGGACTGACTACTTTGGCAGGGCGCCCGCGTCGGCGATGTAGGCTTTGGCGTCGAACTTTCTTGCTGCGCTGGCGCCGCTCATGTAGCGGCGTTTGCCAAAGATTTTCCGCTCCGGCCAGGGGCGGTCGAACTTGCCGAGCACGGCCCAGGCGATGGACGCGTAGCCATTCGGGTCGCGGCCGTCGAGGAAGTATTTGTCGTTCAGATAAATCATCTGTTGCATGGCCGTGGGCGCGTCGGGGGTCCATTCGACGATCTTTTTGCCCCAATACATGCGCAGGTAGTTGGGCATCCAGCCATGGCGCACCATCTGGATCTGTGCGGCATTCCAAAGCTCGTCGTAGGTCTCAGCCTGCTCCATTTGCTCGAGCGTATAGGGTGTCTCGCGGGGATCTTTGTCATGCTTTTCGATGGTTTCGCGGGCCCAGTTGTCGACGCACGCGACGTTGTCGTAGTCGGGCTGGTAGCGGCAGAAGTTGACGCTCAGCTCGCGCCAGGTAATGACCTCGTCGAAGTAGCTGTCGCGCGCGGCAGCGAGCTCTGGGCGTTGCTCAACGGCGGCATTGAGCGCCAACACGATCGTGAGCGGGCCGATATGACCGAAGTGCAGATAGGGTGAAAGGCGGCTGGTGGCGTCACGCTCCGGATGGCTGCGGTCGTCGGCGTATTTGGTGAGTTTGGCGTCGATGAAGAGCTGCAACCGCCGCCAGGCCTCCTTACGGCCGCCGTGCCAGGCCTCGACGGGCTTGACGCTCCGGTCGAAGGGCTGCCAGTCGCGCGTCATGTCCCCGTGGACGTCGTCGGCGAGCAGGCCTTGGAGGGCTTGCCAGGGTTTGTCAGCCTTTGGATTGACATAGGGCTTGATGAAGTCGGGCATCAGGCGCTTGAGGCGCGGCCGCGCGACCGCACCGGAATATTGTGCCTTTTCGAGCAGCTTTGAGGGCACGATGACGTCGGCGTCGACGGTCCAGAAGGGGATCGTGAGGCGCTCGGCCAGGTGTACCCGCCAGCGTTCCGGCTCGCGCATGGGGTTTTCATCGCCGACAACCATTGCGGCTTGAACATCGGCAAAAAATCGCTCGTGGTCCTCATGCGGAGCGCGCCGCATCACGAAGCCGACGCCGCGGTCAGCGCAGTCAGCGGCAACATCGACCAGGCCCTGGTTCAGAAAGGCGTAATGCCGTAGGTTGGCATGGGGGAAGTTGCTAATTCCGGCAAAGTACGCGACTACCGGCAGGCCAAGGGCGTTGCCGAGCTCGACGGCCGTATCGAGGGCGGCATTATCGAGCCCGCGTTCGGCGCGCTGCATCCAGTACACGATGCATTTGCCCTGGGGGTCGGGCGCGCCGGCGCGGCGAACCGCTATGCGCTTATCCCGCGCCAATGCCTTCATGGCTTCAGGAACGGCTGCGTCGCTTTCCAGCAGTTGCGCCTGTGCGGCGTAGGCCTGGTCTTTGCGCTGCGCTTCATTGAGCTCTACGTTCGTGCTCTTCACAGGGGATTGGATGAAAAAGAGCTTCGATATGGCGCTCTGCTTGTGATGCGGGCGCAAGTTCTTTTCACAATGCAAAAATGGGTACCGGCCTGTCCCGATACCCATTCCCGTGTGCAAGGCAAGAGCGCAACTACCGGCGTCCACCGCCGCCATGGAAGCCAACGCCGCCAGCAAGGCCGTGCGCCGGTCCGGCGATGCCAGCGCGAACACCGCTGCCATATCCAATGCCGCTGCGTACACCGCCGCCGTAGCCCCGGCCAAGACCGTAGCCGTAGCCGCGACCGTAGTATCCGCCGCCGAAGCCGAAACCAAGACCGAAGCCGAATGGCGCTCCGTAGAACCCGTAGGGATAGCCGTACAGGCCATAGGGATAGCCAAAGCCTGGGCCAAAGCCGGCGTAGGGATAGGCACCGAAGGCGTATGGCCCATAGCCGTAGCCATAACCGACGGAGGTGAAGCGGGTCGTGCTTTGATCGGTGACGGCACCGTCGGCCATGGCAGCCTGGGCCTCCTGCGATCCGCTCCAGGGCAGCAGGTCTTCGTTCAGGGTGCGGTCGAAACCGGCCGCGTGCAGACGATCGCCGGTGAGCATGACCTCATGATTTTCTTTTACCTTGACCGGCTTCACGTTTGAGCTCGTGTCACTGCCCGGAAAGGCGTCGGCCCCGCCGTTGTATACGCGCACGGTGCGGGTTTCCGTGTTGAAGGTGTACAGGCCGGGTTTGAGCAGCTGTGTTTGCCCCTCCGGCAGGTCAACCAGCAGCAGGCTCTTGGAACGCATGGCGTTCACGTCGATGTTGGCGCGGCCATTATCGAGGCGCACTTCCATGCGGTTGCCGTCTGCGGCGACCACCTCGGCGGCGGTGTCATTGGCTAAGCGCAATAAGGTACCGGGCGCGAGGACGACATCCGCAGAGCCGGCGGTGGTGACGACCGTGTCGCCCGTGTGCAGGGGCCGCGGTGACCGGGTGAGGTCTCCTGTGACCGGCTGGCCATCGAGCGTGACCTGGCCTTGAACGTAATTGAGTGCAGCAGAAGAGTCCCGAACGGCTGGGTTCGTGCCTTGCGCAAAAGCAGGTACGGACAGAGTCGCCAGGGTAAGCAGAAGAGCGGTTGCTTTGGTCCTTGGCATCGTAAAACCTCTATAGAGTTAGATACCTATCGAAGCGAAATGTTGCGGTGGTGTGGGGGAGGGAACAAAGCTGGCATTCGCGGAATATGCGCGAACTGGGACCTACTCGGCTAGACCTCGCCGCTCGTCGCACGGCCTCCGTGTGCTTGGCATCTGAGTAAAGGATGGCGGCTTTCTGTACCTTTCTGCCGCCCGGAGAATCCGATGCCCCTTGCCACACTCGCCCTATACCAGATTGAGGCCAAGCTGCCGAAAGTCATCAGCCCCGCCACGCACGGCATTATCGACTATTGCCACGCCGCTTTTTTCGCCGGCATGGCCTTGGTGTGCTGGAAGCAGAACAGGCCGGCTGCCCTGGCTGCCGCGACCACCTCGGCGCTCGTGCTCGGCGAAAGCCTGCTTACGGATTACAAGTTCGGCGTGAAACGCGTGATCCCCTTTAGCGTGCACGGGCAGCTCGACGGCGGTTTTGCCGCTGTTTCGCTTGCGATCCCGAAGATGTTCGGCTTTGCGGAAACGAAGGCCGCTAAGGTCTTTCAGGTAAATGCCTTTGTGGAGACCGCGGTAGTCGGCTTCACGGATTGGAGCGATGAACGGGCGCGGGCCGAGGAACGCTGATTGCATATTCAGGCTTGAAGTCGTCATCCCGCAGCGTAGCGGAGGGATCTGCTGTTTGCTGGGGTTACTGGCACTCCGAAGGAAAGCAGATCCCTCCGCTACGCTACGGGATGACAACCTCGTGAGTACGCCTTCATAGTCGTGCCAAAATGGATTCAAGCGAAAGTAAGCTTAGCGTCGGCCTCCGCGAAACCCACCGCCGCCGCTGAAGCCACGAACGCCGCTGCCGTACGCGCGAAAGCCACCGCCATAGCCGCCCCGGTAGCCATACCCTCCGCGGTAGACGTAACCACCCCGGTAGTAGCCGCCACCGAAGCCTAAACCAAGAGTGACGCCGTAGGGGTAGCCGTAGTAGCCCGGATAGGTATACGGATAGACGTAGCTGTAGGCGGGGTAGGGCGGGGGATACACATAGGGCGCCACGTAGGGTCCGCTCGGGTATGGCGCATACGGTGCCGGCTGCGGCGCAGCGTTCGGATTATTCGGATCGTTCCCTTGCGGCGCCGGGTAGATTTGCTGGGAGTAGCCCTGCTGAGGGTAACTTTGGGGTGGGTAGCCCTGCTGCGGCGCTGCCTGCTGTGGGTAGTTTTGTTGGGGGTAGCCCTGGGGCGCTCCGTCCGGGTAACCCGGCGCTTGCCCGTTGGGCGGATAGGCGTAGGTGGGTTGTTGCGGCGGCAGCTGGGACTCTCCATACGAAGGAGTTCCTGCCACTGCCGCGTTTGGGTCGCCATTTTGCGGATAGCTGCCCTGCCCCCACGCCGGCACAGCCGTGGCCGCCAAAGTCGCAAGGGTCAGTAGGAGCGGGGTGCGCTTCGACATGGGAAACCTCTTCCTATAAAGATGCGAGGTTTACCGAAATGTTGCGGTCGGGCAGGAGAAGGTTTAAGAGACAGCCCTGACGCGCTGCCGGCCTGCACCACGCCGCATCACGCCGAAAGCGGCCAAGGCACCCGTGCCGAGCAGGAGCAGGCTGGAAGGCTCCGGTGCCGGGGCGATGGCAAGCGAATCGACCGACATTCCCGGATAGTTGATGTCAGCTGCCGTGTAGATGTGGTTGTCGAGATAGTATGCGGCGCCCGCTTCGTCATACAGATTGGCCATGGTGCCATCGGCCAACGTGAACTCTACACCGTACTCGTCGAGAGTGCCGGTTCCGTCACCTGCCATGAAGAGCAGATCGTCGAAGATAGCGCCATAGTTGTACGCGCCGACTGAAAAAAAGTTCTGGTGGCTGGGGTTGGCCGTGTCATACGAGCCGGGGACCAGACCCGCGATGGCGACCCCGTTGACCTCACCGCTGATGGCGGTAATGTCTTCCGCTCCTGCGGTCTGTCCGGCGACGGCAGTGATGCTGCCGGAAGCGGAAAAACCCGAACCTGTTGCCGAAAATTGAAAGGTGTCGGCGTGAGCAAAAGAGCAAGCAAAGGCAAAACTGCAGAGTGAAAGCAAAGTACGGCTACGCACGAAACTCCTCCAGGTGACCACCTTGCGCCGAGAAAGGTGCAGGGGCTTCTTAAGGCTAACCCAGAAGTTGCAGCAGAGTGGTGAATGATTTTTGAAACATGTCCCATTTTGGAACACGTAGGACATCATTGCGCCCATTGCCAGAGTCAGGCGCGGTGACCCTAAATCGCAGATACGCTGCACCTTTCTGCAGGGAGCGGACAAGAGGAACTCCTACGTCGCTTTGACCGGATGTCGCCGGCTTTGAGCGGTGCCTCCCGACCTTCGGGAGAAGGAGCGCACGGCTTGAGAGAGCACCGCCAGCACCACGAGATCGGCAAAGTCGTTCGGACGCCGCCTGCATCCAAAGAGAACAAAGCTATGCTTGCGCGAGAAAAGCTATGCTTGCGCGAGAGAACAAAGCCATGCTTGCGCGAAGTGGCTTTAGGGAGTTCGGTACGCGATGAATCTGCTGGCCGCTGTTGAGCAACATGGGTATGC
>CAXTNA010000040.1:6218-17133 GCA_964245535.1 uncultured Acidobacteriaceae bacterium
AGGGAGTTCGGTACGCGATGAATCTGCTGGCCGCTGTTGAGCAACATGGGTATGCAGCGACGGCGGGCATTGTATTTTTGTCTTGCTGTGGCCTGCCGCTGCCGATTTCCGTCGCCCTGTTAGCGGCGGGCGCGGCGGCCCATGGCGGCGGCTTAAACCTTGGCTCCCTGATTCTGTGCACGGCCGCTGCGGCGCTTTTGGGCGACACGGTGCTATACACCGGCGGCC
The DNA here is from genome assembly GCA_964245535.1 of uncultured Acidobacteriaceae bacterium. GTDB lineage: Bacteria > Acidobacteriota > Terriglobia > Terriglobales > Acidobacteriaceae > Granulicella. The sequence continues at coordinate 6,447 of CAXTNA010000040.1, forward strand.
GGTGGACGGGTTGGTGGCTGCTGGCCGGCATCTGTCGCATGAGCATGAACCCGGAAACCTGTATCTTCGGCTCGGCAAACTCGTTTTACCGGCGTGGATCGAAGATGCTGCTTTTTGCGAAGTTTGTTCCAGGACTTTCCACGGTGGCTGCGCCGCTTTCCGGCAGCCTGAACATGCCCCTGCAGCGATTCCTGTCCTTGGATGGAGCCGGCGTGCTTTTGTACACCTCGGCCTGGACGGCCGCCGGATTTGTGTTTGCGCCATTTCTGCGCACCATCATCGGCTGGCTCGGCCGGGCCGGGCATATTACGGCGGCTACCGTGAGTGTTGTTGCTATCTTATATGTGCTGTGGCTGGTGATGAGCTATTTGCGGGACACCCGGTTCAGTGATGTGCAGCGCATCCCCGCCGGGGATCTGCATGAGAGCCTGAAGCTGCGGTCCCCCGATCGCGTGGTCGTGATTGCCGATGTGCGTTCGCATGGGTACTACGATCCCGGCACGCAGCGGATCAAGAACTCCATTCGCGTGGAGCCGAACCGGATTCGTGAAGAAATCACGGCACTGCGGGAGTTCATGGCCCCGGAGTGCGATATCTATCTCTACTGCTCCTGTGCGCGTGATGCTACCAGTGTGCGGGTAGCGAAGATGCTGGAAAAAGAAGATTGCAAGACCAAGGTTATCCAGGGTGGTTTGAAGGCATGGATCAAGGCCGGCGGGCCGTTGGAGGCGGTGCCGGAAAGTGATCTGGAGCACCTGCCGCAGTTCAGCAGTGGTGGAACGCGTGGTGCTTGATGGTTTCTGTTGACTGTGCATTGAAAAGGAACAAAGTGTTGGTTCAAAAGTGAAGCAGCGTGCCGATCCAGGCAAGAATAAGCCCGGCGCGGGCTGTCCAAAGTACGGTGCGCAGCCAGTTGGAGTGGATCAGTTTTCGGATGGTGGCAAGGTGATGCTTTCGATGCAGGCGGTTATGCAGCGGCACCTGAAGGAGCCCCGTGGAAAGCCACAGCAGAACGACCAGCCATGCACCGAACTCGGCGGAACTGCGGGAGATAAAGACCGGCCGCAGTTGCGGCAAGAGCAGAAGCAGCGCGCTTAGCAGTTCCGCCGTCATCAGCGGAGCGGCGATCCAGCCGGTGCGGGTAGCGTGGTTGGTTTCGTAAGCGAGAAAGCCGGACTCGCCAATGGTGAGGAAAAGCGGGTAGTGCACCACCTGCACAAACCAGATCAGGCCGAACATGGCCAGGGTGGTCAGCGCCTGGGTGAGAAACAGGACGCGTATGGCAACGTCGGCGCGGGCCGAGGAGGGTAGACCGGCAAAGGCGTGCGCGATCATGCGGTGACCAACTTCGCGTAGATCAGGCCACGCGGCGGGCGAGGCTGCTTAACAGCTTGGTGGTGGGCAGACCATCGGCGTAGGTCTTGAGCACGAGCCCACGCAACAGGGGGTTGCGCATGATTTTGAAGCCGCGCGCGGGTTCGCTATAGAACGACTGGGCAGCCCGGTGAGAGAAGGCCAACGTCTCCTGCAGGGGTCGTAGGTGACGGGCATAGGCTGCTGCGAGTTGCATGCTTTCCCCGGCGCTTGTGGACGATGTGTTCGTCGGGTCGGCACAGGCGGACACCGTTTCCAAGATAGCGGCAGCCGCGGCCTGCCCGCTCACAAGGGCGGAGTGGATGCCTTCCCCGGTGAGGGGGTCGACCAGACCGGCGGCGTCGCCGGCGAGGAGAACGCGGCCCGACGGCACATAGGCGTGGCCGCCCAAACCGAGGTGTTGGCCGGAAACGTGGATGGAAGGATCATCCGTGAGCGCGACGCCAAGCTTTTCGCGCATGTAGGTGGCAAGCAGGGTACGGGTGACAGCCTCATAGTGCATGCCTGAGTCGCCTGCGGGGCGGTTTGCAGGGCTATCCGATGTTTGCGGCACCTGTCGCAGTTGCGGCACAAAGCCGCCGACGCCGAGATTGATGTGGTCGCCTTTGGGGAACAACCAGCCGTACCCGCCGGCGATGGGTGAAAAGTCGAAGACGAGGTCATGGGGTGCATCGCCTGCCGGCAGGCGGCTAGGCAGGGCGGTGTAGGGAATGGTAGCTTCCAGCGCGAAACCGCGCGCATACCAGACGGGTTCGGGGGGTAGTTGCGCGGCTGTGGCTTGGTGGGGAAGGGTCGGGTCTGGATTTCGGTTGGTGTTGCGAAGGAGGCCTGTGGCGAGGCGGCGCATTTGGCCGTTGGAGCCATCCGCGCCGACGAGGCTCGGAGCGCGGAAGGTATGTGTTTCACCGCTGGGCAGGGTGACGAGAAGTTCGAGGTGCGTCGGCAGTTCACGAAGCGCTGTGATGGTTTCGATTTTCAACAGCGTCGCGCCCTGTCGGAGCGTTTGGTCCAGGCAAAATGCGTCAAAACGGGCACGAACGGCCATGGCGCAGAAGGCCGAGCGCAGGCGGACGCGTACCTCGCAATCCTTGGCGGCGGTGCGCCGGCCGTCAAGAAACGCCGGGCCGGCTTCTTGTAAGACAACTTCGCGGCATGCGCGTTCGAGGACGGGCTCAACGGAGTAACGGAGCGCTTTGAGGGTCTTGCGGGTGAGACCGCAGGCGCAGGCTTTATGCCGGGGAAAGCTGCGCTTTTCGAGCAGCAGAACACGACGGCCAGCGCGTGCAAGGTCGAAGGCAGCGGCGCAGCCGGCAGGTCCGGCGCCGACAATCAGGGCGTCGTAGTCAAAGAGCATCGCATTCAGTGTAGCTGCGCCGGCTTTGCATAAAACGTGCATGGAAAAGACGTAGAGCCAAAGCGACCCGGTTACGGGTGTGACGGGAATTTAGGCGAAGGGTGCCAAATCGGTTCCATAAAATTTCACTGTTCCAATTTGGAACTGCAAAGCGTGAACAAATGAAGGGATTACCAAAGAAGACCGCAAAAAGTGAGCCGCACATTTAGACTAGACTTCCAGCACGAAAATCCCGTGCTGGATGGGAGACGGCATGGCGACATCCACGGAACTGAATCAGCGGCACGACTTCGAGGTGCTCCGTCGTCCAATGCCTCCGCCTGTTTACCAGGAAGCGCCCGAAGAGCCGGAGCTTTCTCTCGGAGCGCTGTTTGAAATTCTCAATCAGCACCTTGCACTTTTCTGCTCGATTTTTCTATTTGTACTGGCTTTGGGAATTGCCTACCTGCTTGTCAGTCACAAGAAATACGCGTCCACGATGGAACTGTTGGTGACCAACACCCGCAGTGCGTCAGTAATCACGCCGGGGCGGGCTGAGTCTCCCGCGGCCCTGCCTGAGGTGACGGAAGAAGAACTGAACTCACAGGCTGAGGTGTTGCAAAGCCGCGATGTTCTTGATGAAGTCGTTGACCCGGGTTGGGGAGCGGTTCCGCTGACTCAACGTAGTGCAGATGCGATTGCCCTGCACGAAAAGGGAGTCGGCACCTTGCAGAAGGAACTGTTGGTGGCGCCGGTACGCAAATCCTATCTGTTGAATGTGCAGCTGACGACGCGCAATCCGTACGAATCGACGCAGGTATTGAATAAACTTCTGGCGGCATTTTTGTCCAAAAAACGGCAGCTGAGTTCGCCGGCCGGGTTGTCGCAGATGTTTACGCAGCAATCCGAACAATACCGCAAGCAATGGCAGGACGCGCAAAGCCAGTTGTCCAGCTTCCAGCAGAAGTTCGGGATGGTTTCTGTAGCCGATCAGGAAGATTTGCTGCAAAAAGAGATTCTGGCGACGACGACTGCCCTGCAGACCAGCAATGCCGAAGTGGCGTTCAGCCGCCAGAAGATTGCTGGTGATCAGGCAGAGATCAAGGCCACTCCCTCACGCTTGGACACGCACATTACGAACATTCCGGACACCGGGTCGATCGACCAGCTGCACGCGAAGTTGAACGAGCTGTCGCTGCGACGGACGGAGCTGTTAACCAAGTACAGGCCGGACGATCGCCTCGTGCAGCAGCTCGATCAGCAGATTACCGGGGTACAGAAAGCCCTGCAGGACGCAAAGAATTACCTGTCCGCGGAAACCAGCACGGATGTGAACCCGATTTATCAGTCGGCGCAGCAGGACCTTAGTGAGAACCGCGCCAAGGTAGCGGCCCTCGAAGGGCGTGGGCGCGAGTTGAGCCAACAGTTACAAGGCCTGCAGGACCAGCTGCACATGACGGAGCGGGATGCAGAGACCTACAACGATCTGCAGCATAGGGTAGCGCAAGCGGAACAGGGTTACCAGCTGAACGTACAAAAGCGGGATGAAGCCAGCATGGCTGAAGTGATGGACGAGAATCAGCTGCTCGATGTGGCCGTGGCGCAGCGACCCAGCTTTTCGGCTCATCCGGTCAGTCCGAAGCCGCTGACCGACATGATTCTTACGATCGCGACTGGACTGTTCCTGGGATTGGTTGGCGTGTTCTTTGCACATAACAGTCGCAGCACGGTCAGCTCACCGCGCGATCTGGAATTGCTGACGCGATACCCAACCTTGGCGAGCGTGCCTGTGCGCAAGGGGCTGCGGCGTCCAGAACAGATGGCATGAAAACCGCAAATGCGTTCATGGAAAACCAAGTTGACACAGAATCAACAAAACGGGCCCGGAGTGGAGAGGAAACGATGTTAGGCTTCCGGCCAGCTAAGGCCCAACAACAGTACGATGAAATTCTTTATCAAATTGCAGCTCTTGCGGATATGCATCCGGGCAGAGGCATTTGTTTAGCGCTCACCTCTACCAACCCCAAGGAAGGGGTGAGTTTTATGACGCAGGAACTGGTTAGCGCACTTGGGGAACACTCACCGCGCAGGATCCGCTCTGTGGCTTTGGATGTCATCTACGATGAGGCCAGCAACTATGCGGCACGTATGGCTGAAAAGAAAATTGTGGAGCCGGTGGGGTACCCAGAAAATGTGGGGCCGGTCCAAACCGGCGTTACGCTCTATCGTCGCAAAGCCCTGAAGGAGATGCTTGCCGACGTTGACTTGCTGTTGATCGACTGTCCGCCTCTGCGGCGAGGGATGCGGACGCTCGATGTTCTTTCCTATGTGGATGGGGTGCTGGTTGTGGTGCAGGCCGGCAAGACGACCAAGCAAGACATCATCTTTGCTGAAAAACAGATTCTTGCCGCTGGTGGTCAGCTGCAAGGATTCATCCTAAATCGGAGCAAGCACGGGTAGGTCGCTCTAGTATGCCGACGAATGGGGAAGCTGCAAGCCGACGTGAAAAGTATTCACCCATTGGGGTAAGGCGCGGGAACGTCGGCAGTCGCTGATACTCCGTTCTCCCGCCAGTCAAACTCACCGCGAAGATCACCTTGTTCTCTAGATGCGATGATGTTGGGTTTGTACGCGCGCCAGTGCTCTGGCATTTGGTCTACGCGCCATTGGAAGTTCAATGCAGCGCCGTTACCTTCGTTGATGAACTGGAGCGTGCTCGTCGTGCCCAGCGTCCCGCCTAGGGCTTCGATAGTGGGTCGAATATTCCTTCGTAAGCGAAATCGATGTTTCAGTTTGGCGCTGCGGAGAATTTAAGGAACGTACAGCATAGATGAGGGTGCCGGTCGCTAGCGGAGCGAGCTTAGAATGTCGCTTTCCATAAGACCGGCGTTTGATGCGTATGGTCGCGACGGCTTTTGGGTGCCGGCCCGGACGGATGCTGCGTCGACACTGGCGTATGCGGGAAAAGCGATTTCCGATGGAGCATACTCTGCCGCGAAGCGGGCAGCGTACGTCTGAGCGGCCTTCTTTTTTCCCTCTGCCAGGGAGGCGTAAGCGAGACCGATGACGCCCCAGGTGAGTACGGCTACCTGCCCTGCGATCACGTTGTTTACAGGAATTTCGATTAACAAAGCGACCAGGCAGGTTTGCAAGCTGAGCAACTCGGGCTGCTTTTTGCCGGATTTGGGGGGAAGCAACACAAAAGCGATACAGAGGAGGTCCCCAAAGAAGATGAGCGCGCCCGGACCGCCCAGGCTGAGAACGGTTCCTACGATGCTGCTGTCATGTTCAGCATCGGCCATGCCGTCGTCGACGCCGAGTCCGATGCCGAAGGGCGAGGCAAGGAATGACTTGCCGACCCTTTGGTAAATTTCAGAGCGGTCCTGGGCGCTTTCATCGTTTTTTACGTCAGTGAGGCTGCTGAAGCGGACGCTAAGGCCTTCGCCTGTGTCCGGGTAGTGCAAGGCGAACAGGATCAGCATGAAGCAGCCTACGGCGACGGCGAGGGTACGAAGGCGTTCCTTCAGGGTGGATTTGATTGCCAGAAATGCAAGGGCGGCTAGAAAGCCGATCCAGGAGGAGCGCGCCGAGGCCAGCAGCAACGATGCCATGCCGGCGATGATCGCGGGGTATTTCCAAGGACTTTTAGACCGCCAGGCAAAAAGGATGCCGACGAGTAGAAAGGCTCCGGCAATCTGCGGCGAATTTAAGGTGCTAAAGACGCGCAGGCTCATCATTTCGGGTTTGCCAATGGAGTTCATTTCCGCCTTTTCCATCCAGGCAGCGTCCCACGGCGGGACAAGGTACCACTGCACCACACCATACAGGCCGGCAAAGATGGTGCCCCCGATCATGGCGGACTCGAAGCCACCGTATAACGAACTGAACTTTTCGTTGCCGATTAAGAGATAGCAGCCGAAAAACACAGGGAGCAACCAAAAGGGTAGCGCGCCGGAGATGCCGGAAAAGGCGAAATGGACCAGACCGATAAAGGTGCCGTACAGGATGGCTACCACGGCGTAGACGAAGGGCGCGGTGCGGCGGTTAAAGACACTCGTCCAGCGCGAAAGTACAAGCACAAAGGGACAAATGAGAAGAACGAAAGGAACGGCAAGGATGCTGGTTCCTGAGATTTTGCCTTCGTATTCGACGACACGCCGGAGGAAGGGCGTTAGGAAAAGCGTCCAAAGGACAAGGGGTACGAAGAGGCCGTTACGTTTGCGGAGGGCCTGAACGCCGAGATAAAAGCAGCCTAATGGAAACAGAACGATCAGCAGCCGGGCGCCCGGTGTGAACATGAGCAGCACGGTAACGGCAATGAGGGCGAGGAGGGGCCGATGGGCGCGCATTGTTTTCTGCAACGACCTGGGGAGCGACCTCGGCGACGAACTCGCAATGGATTCAGAATGTGGCAAAATAGCTCAACCTGCAGGTAAGTGTAGCAGTGCAGTAAATGCAGGGAACGCCCATAATGCATCCGCTGATAGGGTTAATCCCAAAATGGAACGCGCAAGCTTGCAAAGAGCACAAAAATGCAAGAGGCCTGATGGATGTCCTTTATACTCGAGCGTGTTGCCGGGCCAAGAAGATCACATTCTCTGAGGGTCAAGGAAGCAAGGAACTGCATGAAGCGTGCGAGGATTTCGGTGTTTTGCGCCATCACGCTCGGGCTGATTCTTGGTGTTGGCGTCACCCAGATTTTTTTGCGCCACGTGGGTCACGATCAGGCATGGCTTTTGTATGCGGCGAATTTGGTGCTGGACGGCGTGGTGCTGAATGGGCCGAAGCTGATCGAAACGAATCCTCCCTTCGTTGTTTGGTTTCATCTTCTGCCGGTGCTGCTGGGTCGGTTGCTGCACGTCGGCTACCTGGATGGGTTTCGCATCCTGTTTGATTCCGTGGCTGTTGGAAGCCTGGTTTGGACGGCATATCTACTGCGACGCTTGTTGCATGTGACAGGTTTTTTGCTTTGGCTGCTGGTGTGTGCGCAGATCGTGATCGAGTTTCTGGTAATCGGCGTCGATTCGCTGGGGCAGCGTGAGCACTTTTTAGTATTGCTGCTTCTGCCTTACCTGATCGCGGTCGCGGGACTGCTTGGGGGCGAGGTGCTCGGCGGAGCGCAGCAGGCGCTTGTTGGGATCGCGGCTGCGATGGGCGTGGCGTTGAAGCCGCAGCATGTGCTTGTGATTTTGTTTGCCGAAGCTTTGCTGCTGTGGCGCACGCGCCGGTGGCGGAATTTGTTGCGTCCGACAGTTGTGAGTCTGGTGTTGTGCGGTATGGGGTATTTTGCCGCGAATCTGATTTGGGGCAAAACCTATTTCAGCCTGGTTGTGCCCATGATGCGGCAAGCGTATTGGGGCTTCAATGTGCCCTACAGCCAGGTGATGCGGAAGGCGACGTTTTTGCTTGTTGTGGCGGTGCTGGTTGTGTGCGCTGCCGTGCAGTTCAGGCGACGCAGCAGAATGCCGCGGAGTATGCCGCCGAGTATGTCATTGGGCGATTTCGCGGCTGTGCTCACAGTTGCTGTTGCCGCGAGTGCGTCCGCGTATGTGCAGCAGCACAAGGGATGGAGCTACCAACTGATTCCCGCGGCTTTGTTTACGTTATTGCTGCTGATTGTGCTTGCGGCGGAGGCGTTTCAGGGCCATACAACCCGCGTTCCGCTGGTTGTATGGGGATCGCGGGAGTGGGTCGCGGCACTGCTGGTCTTTGGGCTGACCTGTGCGGTCGAGATGCGTTTTGGGCATAGGGCCGGGTATGTGAATGTAAAGAAGATGGCTCTCAACCGCATGTTCGCGGCATACCCGAGCGGGACCGCGGTGGGTTTTATCTCGACCGAGCCGTGGGAGATGCCGATTGTGCCGGAGCAGCAAAAGGTGCTGGGGCAACGGTTTGTGCATTTTTGGCTGCTACCGGCCATTGTTCACAGCCAGGACCCGCAACGTGCCGGGGTGGGTCCGACCTCGAGTCAGGCGAGTGAAGGCCTGGCGGCGTTTCAGCGCCAGGCGACGGCGGAGGATCTTGCAAGCTGGCGACCAGCGATGGTGGTCATCGATCAACGAGGGCCGGAGCTTGCGGACGCGTTGCAACGGGAAAGCTACCCGAACCTGCTTGCCTGGTTTCTGAAGGCGCCGGCGTTCCAGCGTGAGTGGCGGCATTATGTGCCAGCAGGGCGTGAGGGCGATCTGGAGGCGTTTCGGCGTGTGGATTAAAGAAAAAGCCGGGGCTGGAGGCGGGTGGGCGCCTGGTATGGGTGCGGACCTGCGAGGGTGAATGCGATGAATGCGACAAACTTCAGATCAGGCGATGGAAGCCATGGGAGCACGGTCTCCCCGACGGTAAGCGTTGTGGTTCCTTGCTACAACGAGCAGGAAGGCATTCACGCGTGTCACGATCGGCTGACGACCGTGTTGCGCAACTTGGGTGAGACGTACGAAATCGTGTACGTAGATGACGGTTCGCGCGACCGAACGGCGGAGATTCTGTACACGTTGCAGGAAGCGGACCCGCATGCGGTGGTGATGCAGCTTTCGCGGAACTTTGGCCATCAGCCGGCGGTGACGGCTGGGCTTTCGGCGGCCTTGGGGCAAGCTGTGGTGATTATCGATTCGGACCTGCAGGATCCGCCGGAGTTGATTCCCGAGATGATCGCATTGTGGCGTTCGGGCTATCAGGTGGTGTATGGCGTGCGTGACTCGCGCGAGGGGGAGACGGCCTTTAAGCTGTGGACCGCCAAGCTGTTCTATCGGGCGATCAACTCCCTTTCTGATGTGGAAATTCCGTTGGACACGGGAGATTTTCGGCTGATCGATCGCACGGTGCTCGAGGTGTTTCAGCGCATGCCGGAGCGGCATCGTTTGCTGCGAGCGATGTGGAGCTGGATTGGATTTCGGCAGATTGGGCTGAAATATCAACGGGCAGAACGGTTTGCGGGAGAGACGAAATATCCGCTGAAGAAAATGCTGGCTCTGGCGGTCGACGGCATTGTGAGTTTTTCAACGGTGCCGCTGCGCTTTGTTACGATTCTTGGTTTTGTTTCCGCTTTCGTCGCGTTTTTGGGCATTGTGTACACGTTGGCGGTGCGGCTGCTGACGCACTCCTGGGTGCGTGGGTGGGCGATCAGCTTTGTGGGCATGCTGTTCATGGCTGGGGTGCAGATGCTTTGCCTGGGGATTTTGGGGGAGTATATCGGGCGCATTTACAACGAAAGCAAGCAACGGCCATTGTTTGTGCACCATGAGATTCGCCGGTCGGCCCTGCGGGGGGTGGAAGCGGGAGGCGAGGCTTTGGTGCCGCGTGGGACGCGTGCCGAGTGACTTGGGTGCTTGCGTAGTATTTGGGTCGTTCTGTTAGGCTGGGTTGGTTGTGGGGGCGAAGAGGGTTGGGATCCATGCGTACACCGGATCTAGAGAGCCACGGATTCATGACATGGACCCAATCGCAATGGGAATGAAATGATCCGTAGACTCGCTTGGGGTTCACGGAGCCTCCATCCCAAGGTGCGTTATATACCAGCTTGGCTCAGGTATGGTCCACGGAGAGCCTTTCAGGCAAGGGATGGGTCGCGACCTGTGGGTTTTTGGGTCGCCTATGTGTCGGGCTTTCAGCTCTTGATTCTTTCCTGAATGTGCACCTAGGCCTTCGGCCTAGGCTGTTATGTGGCGCGCCTTTGCGCTATGCAAATCGTAAGGTTCCGTGCCACGCCTTTGGGCGCTACGGATATCCTAAGGTTTTCGTGCCACAAAGCCCGTAGCGTTGCGAGAGCATCTTGGAGCGGTTCTCCCTTGACTGGAGTTGCGACGCTAGCCAACTGCAGGTCTTTCCGCTGAGCAGACGATGGAACTGTCTGCTACCACCCACCCGAGCAAGCTCGGGCGAGGCCCGGTCTGCTTCGGTGGAGGTGACATGACTGTCGAGATGACACAACTATAGCTAACAAGAAGAGCTGTAGCGGCTCAGGTTCGGGGGCTGGAAGTTGAA
>CAXTNA010000041.1:0-16870 GCA_964245535.1 uncultured Acidobacteriaceae bacterium
GTGTTGGCGTTGAGTTCGCCCCCGGAGATGAGACCGGCGGTGCGGTCGGAGGTGTAGAGAAAGAGCCCGAGGGCCGGTTCGATGGTGACGCAGGTGACGCCGGCGGCTCCGGTGAAGCTGCCCCCGCCGACCGTGGAAAGATTGCCGGTCTGCTGGCTGATGGCGAAGGAGCTGATGCTGCCGGAGTTAAAGTTGGCGGTATAGATGTACTCGGCACGTGGGTCAATGGTCAGGCTGACAGGGAAGAGACCGGTGCCGAAGGGGCTGCCACTTAGCGCAGTGAGGTCGCCGGTGGTGGAACGGGCAATCTGGTAACCGAGAACTTCGTTCTGGGTTTGATCGGTGACGTAGACGAAGCGAGCGGTGCCGTCCACGGCGATGGCGGAGGGCGTGACGCCGCTGGGGTAACCCTGGAGGGTTTTAAGGTTGGTGCCGGCGAGCGGGGTGAGCGCGCCCGTGGTCATGTTCTGCGCGAAGCCGAGGATGGTGGGGGTGGTGGCCGGTGTTTCCTGGTCCAGCACATAGGCATAGACGTTGTACACGCCTGCACCGCCGCTGCCGGAAACGCCTGTGCAAGCCGGGTTCGAGCTGACGATGGGCGCCGTCACGCAAACCGGCGCGGACACGGCAATGCCGACGGGATTGTTGCCGACGTTGACCGTGGTCGGGGTGCCGAGGCTGTTGTCACCGTTGATGGGAAAGATGGTGACGCCGCCCGGGCCGGGCGAAGCCGGGGTGAAGCCGTTCTGGTAGGTAAAGGTGACGTACAGAAAGGTGCCGGTCGAGTCGATGACGGCGCCCACCGGGGCGTTCTGGGGGCTTGTGCCCGTCATATCGTAGGTGTGCTGGCCGTAGAGCTTGCCGTCGGTGCCCACCGCGAACTCTTCCACCTGGGCATTTTGGCTGCCGCCGATGACGTACACGAATTTGTTATTCGGGGCGGCGACGACCTTGGTGGGATTGGTGAAGGGCGTTTGAAAGGGGGAACCGGCGATCTGGTTCAGGATGCCTGTCTGGTAGTCCACCGCATAGGCGGAAACGCCGCCGTTGGCTGCGGAAACGGAGTACACATACGCCACGGTGTAGTCGCGGCTGCAGGCCACCAAACCGAGAGCCAACGCAAGCGAGGCACCCCCGGCGAGGACACTGCGAACGATTGTCTTCAACCTCATTTGCTTCCCTTACATCGGCTCAAAACAAGCGAGCCGGTCGCGATAGAACCGGACATGCCGGTGGTGTGATGTTCGGCGAGGCTTTGGCGCCCGCCGTCCATGAGGAGGCCCCGAAATTAGTTCACGTTACCGCTCAGCGCGAGGCACGTGGCATTGGCATTGCCGGTGGTAAAGGTAGAACCGCGAGAAAGCGGTGCCAGCGTGCCCTGATTATTGTCATACGCATACCCTGTGATCGAGCCATCCAGGCGATTGGCGGTGTAGATGTACTTTTGCGTGGGGTCTTCCACCATGCAGACAGGAGCTGGACCGGAGGTGAAGGGTGAACTGGGATTAGGCCGGAGCTGCCCATTCACGATCTGGAAGCCGGTTATCTGGCTGGAAGGCTGTGTTCCGGCGGTGACCGCGGTCGAAGCATTGAGAACGAAGATGTTTGCGCTCTTTTGATCGACGAAGGAGTACACCGGATCGGTGATGCCGGCGGTGTTGGTTACTGGTGCCGTCAAGGGGGTGAGTCCGCAGCTGCCCGTGGGGGTGTAGGGATAGATCATTCCGGGGGTAGAGAAGGTGCGGACGCCGTTGACCACGGAACTCGGGCCGGCATCGGTCAGCACGACATATTGATTGTTTCCATTGACGATTGATGTGAGATTGACGGCGTTTGTGATTCCAATTTTGCCTGTGGTGACCGTGGTTAACTGCCCTCCGCTGGAGGCGAACGGGGTCACCGTTTGATCGGCCTGGTTGACGGTAAATAGGCACGAGTTGGTCGCAGCCATCATCAAAGGGTTCGCTCCAACCTCTTGATAGTTGGGGGCAACGCCGCCGGCCGGGGTGCTCTGCGTTTGCGGCACCAGGATAAGCCGTCCTGTGTTGGCATCGGATGAGAAGGCGGTGATCGCACCGTTACCATCGCCGCTTGGCGAGTAGCGATCGAGCACGTAGAGAAAGCCGCCTGTGGAGTCGAACTGGGCCCAAAGGTGCCCGTAACCCTGGGTTTGATAGGAGGTTTGGTAGGTCAAAGCACCGTCACCGCCAATGGAAAAGACAGCGACGCCGCTATCGAGTGAAGTCGAGGTCGGGGTGCTGGTGCCCTGGTTGATGATGTAAAGATAGCGTCCACCGGGCCTCAGAATGATATAGGCCGGGTTTGAGCCGTTTGTTCCGAAGGGCGAATGCGGGATCTGCGTGAGATTGCCGGTGTTGTTGTCCACCTGGAAGCCGCTGATCTCGTTATATTGCTGCCCTACGACCCAAAGATAAGCGATGGTGCCGCCACCGCAAGCCGTCATACCCAAACCCAAGGCCAATGCCGATACCACGGCCATGGTGACACGGCCAAACCAACTCCACTTCATGCGCTTCCTTCATCACCCACAGGACTTGCCCTCTTAGACGAAAAGTCGAGCCAGAGGCTAGCTCGGGGGAGTTGCAAAACTACTCTTCATTGTAGGGGCTGCGGCGCGTTCTGCCAATTTCTGGATTGTTTTGGGACAGTGGGGTGGGGGTCTAGGGATGTTCGTTGGCGCCTATAGGTCGGGCTTTCAGCTCTCTGGTTTGGGCGTTCTCCATACCGAGGCTTTGCGGCCTAGGCTGGTATGGGACGCCCCTTTGGGGCTAGGGCTAGGTGACCGAACAACGTACTCGGCGGCCAAAACAGCGTAGGTGGGGTCATCGGCGGCACGGTTGAAGTTTTCCACCGGAATAGGCTTGATTTTGTGTCGGGCCTTCAGCCCTGTGTCGTAATTTCTGCCTGCTACCTGGGGCTTCGCCCCAGGCTATGATGTGCCGGGCCTTCAGCCCGGAAAGCAAGAGCTAGGCCCGAAGCAGAAAAGTTTCAAGCCTTGCTCTTCCTACGTGCTCTTGCTATTTGCCGGAGAAGCCAGAGCTTTTCTCGCCTGAGTTTCCTCGCAACAATTTTTTGAAAATGAGAAGGGCCTGGGTTTGTGTCCAGGCCCTTTTAGGCTGTGGGACTGATGGAGAAGGCTACCAGACGCGGCAGCCACCGCCGGCGGGCATCATGGGTTGGCCGGCGTGGCAGCCGAAGGCTTTGCCGAACTCCTCGAAGTTCTGCACGGTGCCTTTGACGCGCCACTCGCCGGAGGAGTGCGGGTCGGTTTTGGCCAGGGTGATGGCGCTTTGTGGGGTGGCGTTTTGGCACCAAACCTGGCCGAAGGCGATGAAGAAGCGCTGCGCCGGCGTGTAGCCATCGGTTTCTGTGGCCGTGGAGGCGTTTTGGGCTTGCAGGGTGTTGAGCAGGGCCTGGTAGGCGATGCGGATGCCGCCGTTATCCGCGGTATTTTCGCCGAGGGTGAGGTGGCCGTTGAGGTTTTGCCCGGGGGCGACCTGGAAGCCGTCGTACTCTTTGGCCTCGCATTCGGTGCGGTCCTTAAATTTTGCAAGGTCTTCGGGGGTCCACCAGACGCGGACGTTGCCGTGGAGGTCGTATTTGGAGCCCTGATCGTCGAAGCCGTGGGTCATCTCATGGCCGATGACGACGCCGATGCCGCCGAAGTTGACGGCCGGATCTTTGCTGTAGTCGTAGAACGGCGGCTGCAGGATGCCGGCGGGGAAGTTGATGTTGTTTTGCGGGGGATTGTAGTAGGCGTTGACGGTGGGCGGCGTCATGCCCCACTCGGTGGGGTCGACGGGCTTGCCGAATTTGGCGAGGTTGCGATTGCGCTCAAAGACGGCGCTGCGCTCGACGTTGCCGAGCAGATCGTCGCGCCCGACGGTGAGTTTGGAGTAGTCGCGCCAATGGTCGGGGTAGCCGATTTTATCGGTGATGGCGGCAAGCTTGAGCTCGGCTTGCTGTTTGGTTTCGGGGCTCATCCAGGGGAGCTGCTGGATGTCCTGGCCAAGGGCGGTCTCAAGCGCCTTGATGAGCTTTTCCATGTTGGCCTTGGCGTCGGGCGGGAAGTTTTCGCGGACCCAATCCTGACCGACGGCCTCGCCGAGCGCGGCGTCGGTGAGGCGGGTGCAGCGCTTCCAGCGGGGCTGCAACTCCTGTTGACCGTTGAGGGTTTTCTGGAAGAAATCGAAGTTGGCCTGGACGAAGGGCGTTGACAGCAGAGGCGCCGCACCGTGCACGGCATGCCAGCGGAGGTAGCTCTTCCAGGCGTTGAGCGATTCGGTGGCGAGCTCGGTGTTGACTGTTTTTTCGAAGTCGGGCGACATGACGTTCATGGTCGTCGCCGCGCCCATGCCGATGCCGTCGAGGTACTGTTTCCACTTGTACTCGGGCGTGAGCTGCTGCACTTCAGCAATGGTCATGACGTGGTAGCGCTTGGCGGGATCGCGCATGGCGACGCGCTCCATGGAGCCTTGCGCAAGGGCGGTCTCGATCTTCATGACGGCAGCGGCTTCGGCGGCAGCGGCGTCGGGGTTGTCGCCGAGCAGGATGAAGGTCGCTTTCACGTTGCCGATGTAGCCGTCGCGCAGAGCGGCGAAGCGAGGTGCGGGGTTGAGGTAGTAATCGCGATCGGGCAGGGATAGACCGCCCTGGCCGGTGCCGAGGATCTGCTGCGAGGCGTCTTTCTGGTCCTGCTGCACGCCGACACTGAGCAGTTCGGCGCCGCCGAAGCGGTTGGACAGGGTGACATTGAGGGCAGCCAGATCTTTGGTGCTTTGGAGGCCGGCGATGAGGGCCAGTTCAGGTTGCAGGGGCTTGCTGCCGAGCTTGTCGACCTCGTCGACGGCCATGCAGGAGGCGAACATGTCGCCGTATTTGTGCTGCAGCGGGGTTTGGGGTGCATCGGCGGCCTTTTTCAGCTCGGTATAGAGCAGGTAATTGTTGCGGTCGGCGAGCTCGTTGAAGCGGCCCCAGCGAACCTCGCTGGCGGGGATGGGATTGGCTTTGTTCCAGTTGCCGCAGCTGTACTGGTAGAAGTCGACGCACGGGTCGGCGGTTTTGTCGATCGCGGTGAGGTCGAAGGAAATGGGCTTTTTGGGGATGGCGGTGGGGCCGGAAGAGGCGTCGGCGGTTGTAGCGGGAAAAGCAAGGGCGATGGGCTGGCCGGGTATCTGCGCCACGGCGGAGGCCCCCGTCAATGGTGCGGCCAACACCAGCAGGCAGGCGGGAAGAACACTACGCATGAGGCTCCTTGGAGAAGGGAAGACCGATTGAGTCGCTATGAGGGAAGCATAAACGGCTTGGCGCTTTGTGAATAGCAGGAGAATGGCTTAGTGCCGGTGGTACGCGGAAGGGGGAAGGAAAGTTTCGGCCGCATTTCCCGTAGCGGGCAAGCCGATGAGGATTATGCTGACGTACGAGGGCTGTTTGCCGCAGAAAGGTTAGTATGAGCGACTTCGATCGAATCACTCGGACGCCCGGCGTCATGAACGGAAAAGCATGTGTACGGGGCATGCGTATTACGGTCAGCATGATTGTGCGTCAGATCGGCGCGGGACACAGCGTCGAAGAGATGCTGGCGTCGTATCCCTATCTGGAGCGTGAAGACATCTTACAAGCGGTACGCTATGCGGCACACCTCACTGCCGAGCATGAGGAACTGTTAGCCAGCGCGTGAAGGTGCTAGTAGACATCAATCTCTCGCCCGACTGGGTCGGCGTCTTAGAGGCAGCTGGCTACACCTGCCAACATTGGGCCACCATCGGATTGGCGTATGCCCCGGACGACGAGATTATGGCGTTTGCCAAGGTGAACGTGACCATTGTCTTAACCCATGATCTCGATTTTGGCGCGAAACTTGCTTTTACCAACGCCGATGGCCCGAGTGTGTTGCAGATTCGGTCTGACGAACTGGATCCAAGGTTTATTGCTGAACCGGTTCTGGCGGCTCTCGAAAAGATACGATCGCACACGGAGTCTAACTTGCTGGTCACGGTGACTCCTGAAAAGACTAGGGTGCGGCGGCTGCCCTTTTTGGTCACTCCGAAGCCATCAAGCTAGAAAATCTTCATGTGAATGGTTAGATACTTCTTCGGGTCTTCGCGCAGCATCGTGGCGAGTGTCGAGGTTTCGGTGAGCAGCTTGTTCAGGTTGTTGTAGGCTGAGTCGTTTGTGACCAGCTGACCGACGGTGCCCCGGCCCGCGTTGACGCCCTTCAGCATTGTGTCCAGTTGCGTGATGGAGTCGTTGAGCCGGTCGGCTGTGGCCTGGTCCTTGAACAAGAGCCCCATGCTGCCTTTGCCTGCGTCGACCTGCGCCAACAGCGCGTTGGTGCGGGTGAGGGTTTCGTTCAGGTTGTTGTAGAGCGCGTCATCGGTGAGCAGTTTGCCGGCGGTGCCTTTGCCTGTGCTGAGGTTGGTGGTGAGAGTGTCCAGGCGGCCGGCGGCATCGTTCAGCCGATTGTAGAGGCTGTCGTCGGTGAGCAGTTTACCGGCCGAGCCACGGCCGTCATTGAGACCGACCGTGAGCCTGTGAAGCTGGGCGACGGTCGCGTTCGCTTCGTTGTAAAGCGCTGGATTGGTGAGCAGTTGCCCCGCCGAGCCGGTCCCCTTGGCGAGGCCGTCGACGACCTTGTCGAGCTTGGCAAGGGTGCTGTTGAGCTGGGTGAGGGTGCCCTGGCCGGACTTCATGAAGCTGGCGATGCTGGGCAGCTGCACCGTTTGTAACTCATCGCCGTTTTGTAGCTCGGGGCCGGTCGCGGTTTGGCTGTTCAGCTCGACCATGGCGTCGCCGATGACGCCATTGGTGGCTATGGCCGCGCGGGTATCGGTGTGCAGGCTGGACTGGAATTTGGGATTGAGCTTCAGCAGTACTTGAACGGGCGCGAGCCGGCGCGCGGCATCGTCGCTGATCTGCACCTTCTTCACTTCGCCGACCGCCACCCCTTGCAGGTTGACGGGCGCGCCCAGCCGAAGACCCTGCGCGTTCTCAAAATACACAACCGCGGTAAGGGTTTTCTCGAAAGCGGTCACGCCGCTGGCACTGGTCAATAAGAATAAGAAGAACACAAGCAGGGCCAGCGATGCCAGCACAAGGGTGCCGACCTTCAACTGCGACCACCGCACCTCCTGCTGACTCGGCATGGCTCTATGGTACGGCAGCGCGTCGGAATCATAAAAGCGGAAGACAATAAGGGAGCGAAGTTCAGTGGCTTGCGCTTTTTGACCGGGCCAAGCCTTTGCTCAACAGGGATGAAGCCGGGTGTAGGCTAAGAACATGAGAAACCTCAACGGACCACCGATGCTCGATTGGGTGAAGTGTCCGCTTGTGCAATTTGACCCAGAGATTCGAGGTGGATCTCCTGTTCTCAAGGGTACTCGGATGCCTGTGGACGCTATTGTCAGCAATTACCTGGCCGGTTCGCCGATAGAAGAGATCGAAGAAAATTTCGAAATACCGCGACCCACGATTCTCGCCATTTTGCACTATGCTGCCGGGCGAATTCCCGGCATCGAGCTGTGAAGATCATCTTCGACAATGATGTTCCGAACAAGTTGCGGCGATATCTCCCGAATCACGAAATCACCTTTGCACGGCATTTAGGATGGGGCCAACTTAAGAACGGTCTCCTGCTCGCAAGGGCAGAGGAGGCCGGCTTTGAAGTCATGGTGACGGGAGACAAGAATCTTAGTTATCAGCAGAATCTTACAGGCCGCAAGATGGCCCTCATTGTTTTAGGCACAATCCAATGGCCGGCCCTTGAAGGCCACTGTGCTTTGGTTGCGGAGGCCGTGAAGCGCGCCAAGCTGAACAGCTTCGAGCAATTGCCGACTCCGCCTTACGTCCCAAGCCCGAGGAAACGTCCCAGAATGGATCCTTGATTCGCCCCCACCGGTGCTGGGGATCCGCCACAAAGGGAGATGTTTCAAAGCTCTTAACGAAGCGTTACTGCCTGCTTTCTCACCCTTCGGCGATAACCACGGCCATGGCCATGTCGCGGGTGTGGGTGAGGCTGAGGCTGAGCCGTGTGATGCCGAGTGCGTTGGCGATCTCCTGGGCGCGGCCGTGCAGGAGCAACTGGGGCGCGCGCCCTCGTTGGCGGTGCACTTCGAATTCGCGCCAGCCCACGCCGCGGCTGATGCCGGTGCCGAGCGCTTTGGCCCCGGCTTCTTTGGCGGCAAAACGGGCGGCAAAGCTTTCTGCCGCCGTCTTGCGCGCCTGGCAGTAGGCGATTTCGCCGGGGGTGTAGACGCGGTTGGCAAAATGATCGCCGAAGCGCTCGAGGCTTTTTTCGATGCGCGCGATCTCAATTAAATCCGTTCCCAAGCCAAGCACCACGACAGTTCGCTCCACTTCTTGCGATGGTTCCTCTATCAGTGTAGGCGGGCACGCTTCTGAAAGACTGGATCGAAGCCGTTCTCTTATAGGAGAAGTTCCGGCGCGAGCAAAACTGCAGGTCTTTCCGCGACGCGAACGATGAAGCTGTTCGCTCCGGTCGAGATGACACAGCTTTTGGTTGAGATGACACAGCTTTCGTTAGAGACGATAGAGCTATCGTCAAGCGAGAACAGTTCAAGCGAGAACAGTTGTTGATACGCACCATCCTCTTCAAGCGACTGCAGGCGGAGGTCCCTGCGCTACACTGAAAGCCGCAAACATGACCATTATTGAAGCCGAGCACCTCGGCAAAACCTACCGCTCCGGCAAGCTCGAGGTGCCTGCTCTCCGCGATGCGACCTTTTCCGTGGATGCCGGCGAATTCGTTGCCATTGTCGGCCCTTCCGGGTCGGGTAAGTCCACGCTGTTTTACATCCTGGGGGGCTTGACCTCGGCTACGGCGGGCTCTTTGCAGGTGAGCGGGCAGAACTTTTCGCGGCTTTCCGATGCCGAGCGGACACGGTTTCGCCGCGCCCATATTGGCTTTGTTTTTCAGCGATTTAATCTGTTGCCGACCCTGACGGCACGGGGAAACATTGAACTCGCGCATACGATTGCAGAGACCGGCAAGCCGTTTGACCGCGCGTTGCTGGACAAGTTGGCCGACCTGCTGCGCATTACCGGCCGGCTGGACCACCGGCCGAGTGAGCTTTCAGGCGGTGAGCAGCAGCGAGTGGCAATTGCCCGGGCGCTGATTACGCGGCCGTCGATTGTGCTTGCCGATGAGCCGACCGGGAACCTCGACACGGAAAACTCCGAGTCGGTTTTGGCCATGTTGCGCGCGTCGGGGCGGGAGTTGAACCAGACCGTGTTGATGATCACGCATGATACGGACGCCGCCGCGGTCGCGGACCGGACCCTGCGCATGCGGGATGGTCGCACGGTGAGCGCTTAGGGCGGGGACAACGCGGAGTTGGGACAGCGTAGAACCGGCATACCGTAGATCTGGCATAACGTAGATCTGGCATACCGTAGAGATAGAGGGTGTAACTCCGTCCTGTTTTGCAGGAACCCGGGTTGCAAAGACCTGCTCCCCCAAAACAGGTACCGCTGATCACAGCATTGTGGGACAGAAAGAGGCAAGGTTTCGTGGCAAGGTGACAGCAGTGCTCCCGAGACAGCCATGCGTGCGCTGCTTTTTCTTTCTCTTTTCGTAGCCCTTGCCCACGGCCCTTCCCAGGGAAGCCGAAACGCGCCGTCCGGCCGCATTGCCGCTTCAGAACCGGCGTTGCTGGACATCAACACAGCGTCTTTGGAAGCATTACGGGCACTGCCCGGCATGGGCGTGGTGTATGCACGCCGGGTTGTCGAGGGTCGCCCGTTTGTCGCGAAGAATCAACTGGTGACCCGTGGCATTCTGCCGGAAGATGCCTATGCCCGGATTCGCGACCAGATTGTGGCGCACCGGCTGCCGAAACCGTGACGGAATGCTTTCGGAGGAGGTGTTTGGTGAACCTGATCGGGATCGAACCGAGGAGCTCTTCCATGCCCATGGAGTGCCTCGAAACCTAAATAGCTTTAGGCTCATGCGACAACGACATGCTTGATCGGCATGAAGAAGATCTCAGGAGTGATCGTCGTTCACCGGTTGCGCTCTCTGAAGCGACCGTTTTCAGCTGGTCACGCAGTTCCATATTCATTTGGGTTTAGGGAACCTGACTGATCAGACAGGGTGTTCAGTACGTTGCGCACGGATGTGTCCTCGGGGAGAGATGCCCCACTGGCGTTTGAAAGCCGCGCTGAATGCGCTGTCAGACTTATAGCCCAGCGCGGGAGCTATCGACGATATGCTTTCGCTGCCGTCCTGCATTCGTTTTGCCGCCAACGTCATGCGCCAATGGGTCAGGTACTCCATCGGTGACTGTCCCACGGTCCTCTTGAACGTCTGCGCGAATGCGGTTCGCGACATCCCTGCGGAGCGGGCTAAATCCTGCAGGGTCCATGCGCGTGCGGGCTCCCGATGCATGGACGAGAGCGCCATACGCATGCGGCTGTCCGCAAGCGCAGAGAGCCAGCCCGTGCTTCGCTGCAGATTGTCTGCGAGGTGCAGCCGGAGGGCTTCGACCAGCATGGTATAGGCGACCTGTTGCGCGATCAGGGTGCCTCCCGGTTGCGGATTACGCATTTCGCGCAGCACTCGGTCGACTGCCCAGCGCAGCGACTCTCGTTGCGATTCGTTCTCCAGCATCACGATGGGCGGTAAAACATCCAGCAGAAAGCGGGTATCCCCTTCCAGTTCGAAATGACTTCCGAGAATAAGGAAATCATCGCCGGGACTTACAGGAAGAATGCCGTTATACCTTTCTCTCTTCGAGAGAAGTTCCCATGACTCTTTGTGTGGCAGCGAAAGGTCGCTTGCGAGTACAAAAGGCCGTCCATGCGGAAGGAGCAAACAGCTTCCAGCCCGCAAACGGACAGGCTCCTTGACATTTTCCATGGACAGCCAGCAGTCTCCTGTGACCACGCTGTAGCACTTGATCACCTTGAGAACAGGAAAGCGAACCGACCATTGGCCGCCAGCGCTGAGGCCGCCCGTCACGTACGTACGGGGCCGCAAGAGCGAAAGGATGTCGGAAAGCGGATCCATGGAGATGTACGATGGCGACGATTCTATGTACGTTCCAGCATGGATCGTACCTTGTGCAAGCAATAGGCTCAACTTTGGAGATACGCCCAAAGGAGAATGAGCATGCATGTTTTCGTCACCGGCGGTTCCGGACAGACCGGCCCCGCTATCGTCACTGAACTGGTCGCCGCCGGCCACACTGTCACCGGATTGGCATGGTCCGACAAGGCGGTCGCTCGCCTGAGTGAACTCGGGGCAGAGACCCTACGCGGCTCACTGGATGACCTTGAAACGCTTGGAAAAGGCGCTCAGGCTGCGGATGGCGTCATTCACATGGCCTTTGGCGGGGATTTTTCCGATCCCGAAGGGCGAACCCGGCTGGATTGCGCGGCGATCAACGCGCTTGGGCAGGCCTTGGCGGGGTCCGGTAAGCCGTTGGTCATCACTTCGGGCACCCTGGTGATGGCAACCGGACACGTCACCACCGAGCAGGATGCGCCCGATCCCCAATCGCTCGGTGGCCTACGGATTCCGGGCGAACAGACTTGTCTTGCCTTCGCCGATCAAGGGGTCCGCGCCATCGTTCTGCGCTTGGCCCCGACGGTGCACGAACCAGGAGATTACGGCTTCATCCCTTTCCTGATTTCAGCGGCTCGTAGAACGGGTCTATCCGCCTACATAGCCGATGGCGCGAACCGTTGGCCTGCAGTTCACCGCCAAGACGCGGCCACTCTCTTTCGCTTGGCCGTGGAGAAGGCACCGGCCGGTAGCATTTTGCACGGCGCAGGGGAAAGCGCGATCACCTTCGAGACGATCGCGCACCTGATCGGGCGAATGCTCCAGATGCCGACGGCCTCTTTGACTCCGGAGGAAGCTCTGGCTCATTTCCAGAATCCGTTCTTTGCCAAGGCCTTTGCCGCCGATGCGCCCGTGTCCAGCGCTTATACCCGCAAACTGCTGGACTGGAAGCCCAACCACGCAACGCTCCTTGAGGACATGGAGACGAGCGATTACTTTTCTTCGCACGCCGCCTCGGCATTCGACAAGGCAGCACACTAAATGGAGATGCGCGTTTGCCGTTACATATGGTTTTGTTGCAATCGCGATAGGCTTTGCTCACCGGGACGGTTGCGCTTGTCTTTCTTGGCGAGCGTAACGTCTCGGCGAGCAGCCCATGATGCGCCGGAACGCTGTATTGAACGCATGTTCAGAGGTGTAGCCAACTTTATCGGCTACGTCCGCCAGATTGCTTTTTCCGCGAATGAGCATTTCCGCCGCCAAAGTCATTCGCCAGCGTGTTACGTAGCTGATGGGAGTTTCACCCACGCGCTCGCGAAACGCCTTTGCAAACGCGGCGCGTGACATATTCGCTTTCGCCGCCAGACGCGACAGGCTCCAGGCAAAAGCGGGGTCGGAATGCATGGCCGTGATCGCAGCACACAACTGGGGGTCAGCAAGTGCCGCCAACCAGCTCACTTCATGGCGTGAATTCTCGGCCATATACAGCCGAAGTGTTTCGGTCAGCACCATATGAGAGAGATGTTGCATGACAAGGAACGCGCCCGGCCGTTTTTCGTGGCACTCCTGCATCATCAGGTCTAACAGCAGTCGTAGTTTCGTCTGTTCGTTCGAAGCTCTGACCTGAAGCAGCGGCGGAAGAGTTCGCAAGAGCCCATCCGCATGCCGTCCATTGACTTCAAAGCGGGTGCCGACTAGATAGGCAGACCCTCCACCGTTATAAGTGACGACTTCGCCACTCCGGTTTGGATCGAGCACATCGCTGGCACGCATGGGTTCGGTCTCCAGATCACTTGCAATGACCGCGTTGCGCCCGCTGGGCAGGACGAAGCAGTCTCCTTCCGTAAGGTGAACGGACGTGTCGTGTCCGTCCACAGAAAGCCAACAGCAGCCTTTGAGAAGGGTGTAGCACTTGATGCGCCCCCCTAGGTCGTCCAGTAACAGCGCCCACCGGCCGCCTGCATCGAAGCCCGCGGTGATGTAGCTCTGGGGTTTTAGGAGGGCAAGCACCTCTGAGAGAGGATCCATGTTCTTTAGACGATCACGAACAAAACGGAGACTGCAAAGGATTGAAAGTCTCTTTCGGTCTGCCTAGCATTTGAGATGTCGAGGCGATCCCACCAAGGGTACGTTTCGGAACGAGTTTAGGAGAAGTGTGATGAAAGCAGCAGTGGTACAAGCATTTGGCGTTCCACCGTCGTTTGCGGATTTTCGTGAGCCGGAAGCGGCTGAGGGGGAAGTAGTCATTCAGGTCCAGGCGGCTCCTCTGAGCCCGATCGTGAAGCGCTTGGCTGCGGGAACTCACTATGCGAGCAGTCAGCAGGCCGGGTTCGTGCCAGGCGTCGACGGCATCGGTGTCGACAGCACAGGCCGTCGCGTCTACTTCCTGTTCCCGAAGGCACCCTTCGGTTCCATGGCTGAGCGGTCGCTGGTCTCGAAAGCAATGACGGTGCCGATTCCCGAGAGTTTGTCTGCCGTGGATGCCGCTGCACTCGCCACCGGGGGTCTTGCGTCCTGGGTCGCGCTGACGCGCCGTGCCAAGCTGCAGGGAGGCGAGACTGTTCTTGTGAACGGAGCCACGGGTTCTGCAGGAGCCATGGGCCTGCAGACTGCCCGCTACCTGGGAGCGAAAAGGGTCATCGCGGTGGGTCGGAACAAGGAAAAGCTTGAGCGCCTGGATGCCGACGTGAAGATCGCCATTGACGAGGACGCGGAACGATTGTTGTTGGCGGAGTTCAAGCAGGGCGTCGATGTAGTTTTGGATTTCCTCTGGGGTGACCCAGGTTTGCAAGTCCTGAAGGCGGCCACGCAAGGGCGAGGCTCCAGAACCGGTGAGCCGCGGGTGCGCTTCGTGCAGCTCGGAACGATCGCAGGCGAAGAAATACCCATCAGAGGCGATATGCTCCGCAGCTCCGGTCTGGAACTACTCGGAAGCGGCATCGGAAGCGTATCGATCGGAGACCTGCTTGCTGGAGCAGGCGAGATGCTCGCGGCGGCTCCGAGCGCCGGTTTTGAAGCACCCGGTGTGGGCGTACCCTTGCAGTCCGTTCAGGAGGCGTGGAATGGGGATCCCAACATTCGCTACATCTTGACGCCGCAGTGAGTCCGCTTGACACTTAGACCTGATCTTGCTGATTCGACACGCGTGGGAGTTCACAAACAAGGAGCATGAAGAGGGAGCATCAAGACGGAGCATCAAGGAGCTACGCGCTGGAGATAGCAAGATATGAAGAACGAGGGGTACTTGTGTCTGTTGCACCCAATGAAGCAGCGGTCTGCTGCTTCGACCTGAGGCCATTATGAAAGACAGAATCACGCTTGTTGTTCGCTTTCGCATCGTCGCATCCGCACGTGACGAGTTTCTTGCCAAACTCGGAGAAATCTTCACTCACATTGTGAAGGAGGATACCTTTGTCGAGGCTTCTCTGGTGCAGGATATGCGCGATTCGGAGAGCATTCTGAATTACGAAGTCTGGAACGAAAGTCCAGAATCCTTCATGAAAGAGCAACTGAGCAAGCCTTATCGCGCGGTTTTTGAAAAGATGATTGCCGATTTGAAGATTGAGCGCACACCGGCTTGGTACTCCACAATCGCCAACTGGACCAAGACGTGATCAGCCGGAGGTGCATGGCGTCCTCCGTCGGCTGCGTGCGATGTGGAGTATGCTGCTCTCGAAGTTTTCAATACAGGAGAACGTCATGGATGTGCGCGACACAACTTTCGACTTGATGCGAAAGCTTGGCCTGACGACCGTCTTCGGCAACCCGGGTTCGACGGAAGAAACCTTTCTCAAGAACTTTCCCCAGGATTTCAACTTCGTGCTTGGGCTGCAGGAAGCCTCTGTGCTGGCGATGGCGGACGGTTTTGCGCAGGCAACACGGACCGTCGCGTTTGTGAATCTGCACACCGCGCCGGGGCTGGGCAACGCGCTCGGCAATCTTGTGAACACGCGCATGACGAAGACACCGATGATCCTGACCACCGGCCAGCAAACCCGCAAGATGCTGTTGATGGAGCCGTGGCTGACCAACGTCAACGCCACCGAGTTCCCAAAGCCCCATGTGAAGTGGTCGTACCAGACTTCGCATGCCCAGGAGACGCCCGCGGCCTTTATGCGAGCGTATGCCGCGGCAATGCAGCCACCCCAAGGCCCTGTGTACCTTTCCCTACCCTTGGATGATTGGGAGGCCGAGTCCTCCGGGCCGGCCGTGGTGCGGTCGGTCAGCCCGCGCGTGGCGCCCGATCCGGAATGTTTGTCTGCCTTCGCGGACCGACTCGCAAAGGCCGAGAACCCCGCCCTGGTGTTGGGTCCTGATGTGGATCGCGCCGACGCCTGGGCGGATGGTATCGCCCTGGCTGAGAAGCTTGGGATCGCTGTCTTCGGGCCGCCTGGTGGCGAACGCTGCGGCTTCCCGGAAGACCACGCCCAGTTCGCGGGGAACTTGAAGTTTGCGATCGGTCCCTTATGCGAACAACTTGCCGGCTATGACCTCGTGCTCGTCGTTGGAGCCCCGGTTTTCCGCTATTACCCGTACGTGCCGGGCAAATATCTGCCGGACGGTTGTCAACTGCTGCACATCACCGATGACCCTGAAGAAGCCGGGCGGGCGCCTGTCGGGGATAGCTTGATCGCCAATGCGAAGCTCGCTTTGCAAGGGCTTCTGCAGCTGCTTTCGGGATTTGAGCGCAGGTCTTACACGCGCTCTAGGGAAGGCATGCCTGCAGCGGACACGGGTTCATCCGCCATGACCACGGATGCGTTGTTTGCCGCCATCGGCAGGGTTCGGCCGGTCGACTCGGTCATCGTGGAAGAGTCGCCATCGAACCTGGCCACCTTGCACAAGCACCTGCCGACACGCAGGCCGATGTCGTTTTTTACGATGGCCAGCGGAGGGCTAGGCTGGGGGCTTCCTGGCGGCATCGGTGTGGCGCTCGGGGAACGCGCGACGGGCCGCAACCGGCCTGTGATCTCCGTGATCGGCGATGGTTCGTTCCAGTACTCCGTCCAGTCGTTATGGACGGCTGCCCAGCAGAAGGCGCGATTCGTCATTGTCGTGCCGGTCAACGAGGAGTACGCCATCCTCAAGGCTTTTGCCAAGCAGGAAGATACCCCCGGCGTCCCCGGCCTGGATGTGCCCGGCATCGACATATGTGGTCTTGCTGCGGCGTACGGCTGCAAGACGGGCCGAGCCGCGACACCCGACGACGTGAGCGATCAACTCAAGGCCGCCCTGCAGCACGACGGTCCCACGGTTATTGCTGCCAAAATCAGCAACACGGTCCCGCCGCTCCTGTAGCTGTAAAGCTCGGCTTCAAAGACGTTTTAAAGAAGAGCACTACGTGCACCACGATCGCGCTGACGTCGGAGCGGTCTGGTACCGTTTCTCCAAACCACGGTGAGACAAAGACAGTACGCTCCAGCCAAGGAGGAAGCTTTGGAACCCAACGCGACAGCAATCGACTCGATGATCTACCGCGATATGTTCAGCACCGATGCCATGCGGCAGGTGTGGTCCGATCAGAACCGTATTCGATGCTACCTTGACGTGGAAAAGGCGTTATCGCTCACGCAAGCCAAGCTCAGTATCATTCCCCCAAACGCGGCCGAGGAGATCGCGCAGCATTGCGATGTGGCTCAGATGGACTTCGGCAAGCTGAAGTCGGTGACGGAGCATGTGGGTTACCCGGTGCTGCCCGTTGTGGAGCAGCTCACCGCGCTTTGCAAGGACGGCTTGGGCCAGTGGTGCCATTGGGGCGCGACGACGCAGGACATCACCGATACCGCAACGGTGCTGCAGATGCGAGACGGACTCGCGCTGGTAGAG
>CAXTNA010000042.1:0-5247 GCA_964245535.1 uncultured Acidobacteriaceae bacterium
GAGTTGGCAGCGCGCGATGCGGGCGCCGTGGTGGTGGAGATTTACGACCAGGTATACCAGTTGCGCGGCACGGACCCCGCGTACATCGAGCGCCTGGCGGCGCTGGTGGACAAGAAAATGCGTGCCGTCTCCGCCCATGGCGCAACGGTCGACTCATTGCGTGTCGCTGTGTTGGCAGCGCTAAATATCGCGGACGAGTTGGTCGCTTTGCGGGCGCACTTCGACACGCTGAATGGCAGCCTGAACCAGGCGCAAAGCAACGTGCGCACGCGTACGGGCTCGCTCGCGGGCATGCTGGATGAGGTGCTGGCGGAACGCAAAGCCGGTTAGGCGGCGTGCTTTGTCGTAATCCAGCAAGCACCTGAGATGTACAGTTCCTTGTCAATGACACCACGTGTTGTGGCGCTGTGGATAGATCGGTTATAGCGTGCTGCGGCTTCGCTAGCGGCGTACCGCATCGAGGGGCAGAAACAGCGCAAATACGGTGCCGCTGTGGCCTTCGCGGCGGGAGCTGCGGACGCGTAGGGTGCCGTTATGCCGGTCTACAATTTCCTTGCTGACCCAAAGCCCCAGACCCCGTGCCGCCGATGCCCTTTGTGGTGTAAAACGCTTCGAACACCTTGGTTAACACCTGCGGCGACATGCCATGGCCGGTATCGGCCACGGTGAGGGTGACACCTTTTTGGCCGGTTTTCCAGTTGTGGGCGTCGCGGCTGCGCAGCAGCATGCGCCCGCCATCCGGGTGCATGGCGTCGATGGCATTGCCGACCAGGTTGCTTAACACCTGCCGGATTTCGCCTTCAAAACACTCGACGGGATGGCAGGCTCGCTTCCGTTTTTCCACGCGGATGCGCGAGTTGACCAGGCGGCCCTGATAGATGGAAAGCACACTGGAGAAAAGCTCCACGCACGTCACCGAAGTTGCATCGGTGGACTGCTTGTAAAAGCGAAGGGTCTGATTGCTGATCACGGAAACGCGGCGCAGTTCGCGCTCGGCTATATCCAGATAGCTCTTGACCTCGGTGAGTGCCTCGCTTGCCCGCGCGAGATAAAGCAGATTGGTCACCGATTCCAGCGGATTGTTGATCTCATGGGCAATGGAAGCGGCCAAACGCCCGACGGCGGCCACTTTTTCGTTCTGCAACAGCGCCGCTGTCGTGCGTTTCAGCTCGGAAACATCCCGCGAAAAGGTCACGATGCCATTCTTGGTCGGGTAAACTTCCACGGCAATCCAGATATTAAGCGGGTCAGGGTAGTGGGCTTCAAAATGACCGGGGATGCCTTCGTCCATGGCCCGGTAATAGTGCTCTACAAAGGGGGAGCCCTCATATACGGCATCTGGAAAAGCTTCCCAGACCGTTTGCTTCGCGAGCTCCCGGCTGGGACCGTACATGGCCTCGGCTTTTGGATTGAAGTAGGTAAACCTCCAATCCCGGTCCACGCTCACCACAGCATCGTTTGTGGCTTCAAGAACCTGCCTCAACTCTTCAGTGCTTTCGGCAAGTTTCCTGGCGGAAACAAAAGCATTCGTAACATCCTGGCAGGTCACCATCACACCTTCGGTACGGCCGGACGCACCGAAGATGGGGCTGTAACTATACGTCCAGTAAACATCTTCCAGAACGCCATTTCGTTCAACGGGCACCAGCCGTTTTTCGAAAAACAGCGGCTGTCCCTGCTCCATTACAGAACAAACCTGGGCCCAGACGAGGTCCCACGCTTCTTTCCAGCACTCTTTCGCCAGCTGCCCAAGGCCTGTCGGATGTTTATGCGCCATCAACGGCCGGTAGCCATCGTTATAAAACTGCAGGCCGTCGCCTTGCCACCAGATGGCCGTTGGAAAACCGCAGCCCAGCATCAGGTTCACGGCGCTCCGCAGGCTTTCCGGCCAGTGCTCGATCGAACCGACCGTGGTGGTGCTCCAGTCAAACGAGCGGATCAATTTCGCCATCTGCGACTCGCCGTGGATGAGCCGGGAGCTTGGCAAGGAGGAAGTGAAATGATCTGGGTGCTGGTCGCTCAACGCAGAAGCCGATTTCAATGAGGTACTCGAGATCAGCACCATGTTATCAAACGCATGCATTGCGAGATCCAGAGCTTTCTCTGCACAGGATAGCGCCACCGTTCAAAGTCACGATGTTTGGCGGCTCGCGGTGGAACGGGACTCGCAGCGGGTGCAACTAAGTCCAGTGGCTTCATGCATTTACGCCGTTGCAGGGCAGCCATGCCATACTTGGCGTATGACAGGTTCCGCGCTGCGTCGGCTACGGGTACATGCAGGCCTCAAGCAGTCGCAGATGGCAAAGCATCTCCAGGTTTCACAACCCTATATATCGCGGGCAGAGCGGGGCGAGCGGGTAATTACACCAGAACTTGCCGACCGCGCCTTCAAAGCTTTAGGGCTGGACCCGCTGTTACTCCCTCTTCGGGAGGACCGCCATGATACTCTTCAGCTCGCCGAGGATCTCGCCGGTGTAAGATACCCCGGCTTCGAATACCTTGAAGGAAATCCACGCAATCCGGCAGAACTTTTGTGGGATGCTTTAGATCGCCCGGACTTGGATGCTCGTATAGCCGAGGGTCTGCCATGGGTGCCATTTCGATACCCTACTTTTAACCTGCCTTGGGTTCTGGCACGATTGGAACTTAGCAATCGCCAAAACCGCCTCGGTTTCGTTGTAGCCCTTAGTCGCTGTAAAGCCAAGGAGCAGAAAAAAGCTTGGCTCGTGCCAGAACTCTCCACCATTTTGAAGGTTCTCGAACAGAAACGGGTGTTCAATAACGATACGTTAGGGACCGATTCATGGCCCAGCAAGTTCCGCGAACAAATTCGGCGGAAACGCTCGCCTCTGGCCGCTTTCTGGCACATCGATACCAACCTTACGGAGGCAGATCTTGCGCACTACCAAACCATCTGAGCCTTGGTTGTCTTTCTTAAACGAGTTGGACCAAATTGCCGGACAATACGTGCTGCTTCCTTGTCTCGGAGGCTTTGCCGTATCGCAATACTATGGCCTATTTCGTCCTACAAAAGATTTGGATGTATTCGAAACGGCCCCGAAAGGGCCAGCCGACCGCGTTTTATTTACCGGGAGAGTAGGTGGCCCCTTGTTTCGAAAATACGGCGTGTATATCGAACCTGTCGGTGGAATTGTCGAATTGCCATATGACTATGATCTGCGTTTACGACCGATCTTTGTGGGAGTCTTTAAATATCTAGACCTGCAGGTATTCGATCCGTACGATCTTGCGCTGTCAAAATTGCGACGTAGCAGTCCCAAAGATATAGATGATGTACTCTATCTAGCTAGAACAACTCATTTCGATTTAGGGGTCCTCCGGAATCGCTACATGGAAGAACTGCGGCCCTATGTCACCGGACGTGTCTCGGAATCGGATTGGACGTTGGAGATGTGGATTGAGCGGATTGAAGCGCAAAAGCAGAGTCTAACCTAAGGTGTAGGCAGGGGAAGGAGTTTGCTGCCTAACTCAGGAAGAAAGAGTCAGCGAGCTAGATGGTGAGCCCTAGAAACCACCACTAGCACTCGTTTGACACTCTTCCCCTGCCTTTCGCATCTTACCTTGTAAGAGGTGATTGTGGACAAAGTAGAAATTGCAGACGATCAGGTGGTGCCCATGGGAGCCATTGCGCCGCGGCTGCAGGGGCTGAAGATCACTTTTGTAAACGTCTTCGGCGTGACACACGAGGGCGGAACCTGGACGCTGATCGACGCGGCCATCCCATTTTCGGCAAGCCGCATCCGGCACTGGGCGGAGACGACCTTTGGCCGCGCGCCGAACGCCATCGTGCTGACGCATGGGCACTTCGATCACGCCGGCACCGCGAAGGAGCTTGCAGAGGCGTGGGATGTGCCGATCTACGCGCATCCCTTGGAGTTCCCCTACCTGACCGGGCAAAAGGAATATCCGGCGCCGGACTGGAAGGCCGGCGGCGGGATGATGCCGTTGCTTTCCCCTACGCTGCCGCGCGGCCCCATCGATCTTGGCTCACGGCTAAAGCCTTTGCCGGGTGAAGGCGCGGAGTTGACTCTGGCCGAACTACCCGGATGGACCCTGCTGCACACGCCCGGGCATACACCGGGCCATGTTAGTTTCTTCCGTAAAAGCGACGGGACCCTGCTGGTGGGCGACGCCTTCTGCACGACCAAGCCGGAAAGCTTCTTTGCCGCAAATTTCTCGCAGCCGGCCGAATTACACGGGCCGCCGGCGTATTTCACCTCCGACTGGACGGCAGCACAGCGCTCCGTGCGCAAGTTGGCAGGCCTCCACCCAGCCACCGTCGCCCCAGGGCACGGCAAGCCGCTGGCCGGGGTGGAAGTCGCTGCGGCACTTACAACACTGGCCGATGATTTTGAGCGTATCGCCGTGCCGGACGATGTGAAGGCGGGGGTGCCCGGGGGTGCAACGCATGGGTGATGCGGGGGCCCTTGCGCATCCGCGCCATGCCCGGTAGCATCCGATGCAGAGGGACCGGCCTGCAAAGCAGGTAAGGTGATCCACGCTGGTTGAACCAACATTCATTGAACAGGGATCTCGCTCGTAGATATGGCTCGGTGTGCAGCGTCCGCCAGTCCGGAATGCCTAAAGAGCCACGGCTGGGTCCCGCCGTCTTAGGACGGGTTCACCGGCGCTTCGCTTTACGGCCCCGTGGGTCGGTCTTTTCTGCCTTCTTCCTCTGCCCCTCATGACATCTTCCTTCGCCGCTGCCGTGGTTTTTGTCTGGCCCGGTCTGCGCTTCGGCATGCTGCGCGTAACAGCGTATGGCCTGTGCGCGGCAGTGGGGCTGGTCATGAGCATGGCGCTCGCCCGTCGACTTGCTCGCGAACACCAGCTTGATCCCCTTGATCCCTTTAATCCCGAAGCCGTGTGGGATGCGGGGCTCATCGCCGTCATCAGCTGTTTTGTAGCGTCTCGGCTTCTCCTGATCCTGCGCGATCCCATCACCTTCGTGCACTACCCATTGCTGGTGCTGGCTCTGCCTTCGCTCACCTATGGCGGCATCGCGGTTGCTGCGCTGATGGTTTGGGCGTACCTGCGGCGAAAGCGCCTCCCACTGCTGCCAATGCTGGATATCTTTGCCGTGCCCGCTGCGGTTTTGGCAGCTTGTTCGGAGCTCGGCCATTGGCTGGAAGGCTCGGAGGCAGGCATGCCGACGGCGCTGCCCTGGGGCGTGCGGGAGCCCTGGGCTTCCGATCTGCCGGTCCATCCGGTCGCCCTGTATGGTGC
>CAXTNA010000042.1:5257-16803 GCA_964245535.1 uncultured Acidobacteriaceae bacterium
GCGGCGCTGGGCTTGGCGGCGGCGCTCTGGTTCGTCGGACGCCGGCAGCATCGGGGGCGGCGGGCTGGAAACTTGGAGGTACCGGGCCGGATCGCGGCATGGGCGCTGATTGCGGGCGGGGCCTTGGCGTTTGGTCTAAGCTTTTGCACGCAGCCGCTGCCGTATGTTGTGACGTTGTGGCTTGAGCCCGGCCAATGGATAGCGCTCGGCGCTATGCTGGCGGGTGCGCTTTTATGGACCTTTCACCCGCAAGCTTCCCTTGCATCAACAGCCAACCGGAAATGCCTCGTGCGATCGCAGCAGTTCACTGCGGCCACAACAGAGTTGCAGCCTTCGGAGGCGCGCTGATGCCTTCGAAGAACATGATTCCCAAGGGCAAGCGCCGGCAAACGGTGAAGCCGGCCTACCGCGCCCATCGCCAGGCAGAGCGGGATGCCGAGAAAGCTGCGGCAGCCCAGGAGCTCGCCAACGGAAGCGCCGCGTCCTCTGCCCCGGGTTCCGACCGGTTTCATGCTGCCCCTCCGCTTACGGCCTCCCCTGAAGCCGACAATCCGCTTGCGTTCGAAATAGACGACGAAGTCCGCAGCTTTACCGCGAGCGCTGCCGCACAGGGCAAGCGCCTCGATGCTTATCTCGCAAAATCGCTGCCCGAGATAAGCCGCGCCCGGGTGCAACTCCTGATCGAGCATGGGCAGGTCCGCGTGAACGGCGTTGCGGAAAAGGCGAGCCTGAAACTCTTAGGCGGGGAGCGTTTGGAGATCGACGGCGAGCCGCAACCCGCGCCGCTGCGGGCTGAACCGGAAGACATTCCACTCACGATCGCGTATGAAGACGAGGACCTCGCGGTAATCGACAAGCCGGCCGGTATGACGGTGCACGCCGGCGCTGGCGATGCGGCGCACAATCGCGGCACGCTGGTAAATGCGCTTTTGTTCCACTTCGGCAAGCAGCTTTCCGCCTCGGGCGGCGCCATGCGCCCGGGGATCGTGCACCGGCTGGATAAGGAGACCAGCGGTCTGCTGCTGGTAGCAAAAAACGATCGCACCCACGCCAAGCTCAGCGAGATGTTTGCCGCCCGTGAGGTCGATAAAGTGTACCTGGCGCTTGTGCATGGCACGCTGGCGAAAGCCGAGGGTAGGGTCGACCTGCCGGTGGGCCGCGACCCCGTGCGGCGCATTCGCATGACGACGCGGCTGGGCGTGGAAGCCGGTGCGCGGGCGGCGGTCAGTCATTGGCGCGTGTTGGAGCGCATCGGTTCCGTCACGCAGCCCGGGCCGGTGGGCAACTTCACCCTGGTGGAGGTCCGCATCGAGACTGGTCGCACGCACCAGATCCGCGTGCACATGGCCGCGCTCGGCCATCCCGTCGTGGGCGATACGCTCTACGGCGCACCCGCGCGGCTGCGTGCCCCGGAACCTGCTGTCCACAGCACACGGGCCCGAAAACCTGCGCCCGAGTCTTCGCCGACGTTGGATCGCAACTTCCTGCATGCGGCCGAACTCGAGTTCAAGCATCCACGCGATGGGCGGCCGATGCACTTCCGGGCTGCCCTGCCGCCTACGTTGGTAGCGTTTCTTGCGCTGGTTCGCGGGGATGCAAAGACCCCGCAGCCATCCGAAGAACGGGAAACCGCAGTACCATAGAAGCGAGATGAAGCTGATGTTTGGACGCGCTCGATGGGCCGTGTTTTCGCAAATCCTGCTTGCACTGTGGTTCACGGTATGCAGCGGAACCTATGCCCTGGCGCCGGCACAGGCGCCCTCACCGGCAACGGCCCCTGGCGCATCCCCGGTCGGCGCATCCCCCGTTACGACCACCCAAACACCTGCGGGCAGTGCCGCCCCGGCATCGTCGCAAAATCCACAACTGCAGCCGCGCAACGAATCCGCCCCGCCTGCGGCCGATACGACCACCATCACGGTCTTTTCGCGCGAGGTCAATCTTGTCTTCACCGTAACGGACGGCAAAGGGCATTTTGTAACCAATCTGCCGCAGCAGCAGTTTGGGTTGCTGGACGATGGCCGCGCGCCCTCGCGTGTGGTGCGCTTTCAGCAGCAAAGCAATCTGCCGCTGCGTGTCGGCATCATGCTTGACACCTCCAACTCCATCCGTTCGCGCTTCGATTTCGAGCAGCAGGCCGCCATTGACTTCCTGCTGCAGATTTTGCGGCCCGCCGACCGCGCCTTTGTCGAAGGTTTCGATGTGCAAACCGATATCGCGCAGGATTACACCAACCGCATCGATCTGCTCGATACGGGCATTCATAAGCTGCGACCGGGTGGGGGCACCTCGCTCTTCGATGGCCTCTACAAGACCTGCCGCGACCAGATGCTGACCCTGCGCGACAAGCAGGCCGTGCGGCGTGCCCTGGTGCTCGTGTCAGATGGCGATGACGATTACAGCCGCTCGCAGGAGGCTGACGCGATCAAGATGTGCCAGCGCGCCGAAACCATCGTGTACGCGATCAGCACCAATGTCGGGCCCAGCAAGGATAAGGGCGACGATGTGCTGCAGCATATCGCCGATGCCACCGGCGGCCGTGCCTTTTTTCCCACCAAGATCGAAGATATGTCGACGGGCTTCAGCAACATCGAGCAGGAGTTGCGCTCGCAGTATGCGCTCGAATATGTACCTGCGGACTTTAAGCAGGACGGGTCGTTTCGCACGATCTACCTTGTGTCGCTCGATCAGCGATATCAGGTGCATGCCCGCAAGGGGTACTTCGCGCCCCGCGCCCCGCAATAGCTTTTCGCGATCCGCTAGCCGCCCCGCTTTTCTCCGAATACCGCGAAACTCCTTCCCTGTGGTGCGGGTCTAATTCAATATGTGGGCCAAGGGACTACCGTCAACGCTTGCCGCGAAAATTGCCGTTGGGATCGCTGCTGTCACCCTTACGAGTGCGCTGGGAGCACAGGCCCCCGTGGAGCGCGTACCGCCACCCGCTGGTGCGCCCCTGCCGTCCTCTCCAGTGACGGCTCCCTACGCCGAGCCCCCGGGCGCCGCGGACGCGATTGCCGGATTGACCTCACAGCCGGCGACGCATACCGCCTTCACCTTCGATCGCGATATGCTGCAAAGCATGTTCGGCCCGCAGCCCTTTGCGCTGAACGCCGTAACAGTGACGAACTATCGTTATCGCGAACCGGCATTCTATGTGCCTGAAGCGCTCGCGGCGCTGACACAGGCCTACAACGCCGCAGGCTGGAAGCACCTGGTGGAAGCCCACGTGAGTCCCCGCGAGCAGGTGACGCCGCTGAAGCCCATCACCGATCTTTGGCTGCACTTCCACGGGGCGGAGATCGACGACGTGGCCGTGCTGATCCGTGCCCCGAAGCAGATGAATCTGATTGAAGTTTCAGGCATGATGCGTCCCCTGGATTTGCTGCATTTGGGCGGACACTTCGGGATTCCGAAGGTCGACCCCGATGCGGTCATGGTGCCCGCCCCGCCGGGACGGTAGTGTCCAATGTGCCATTGGCGCATACCTTGCATCCGCCACTATCCCACTGAATTGCATCCGCCATTACCCCACTGAATTGTCATCCGCCGCTATCCCACTGAATTGTCATCCCGTAGCGCAGCGGAGGGATCTGCTGTTTGCTCGCAGCAGCATACGCTTCCGGTATGCAGGGTCGAGAACACCGATATTTCGTTTACATCCTTGCGAGCCGTTCGCGAACCCTCTACATAGGCGTAACCAACGGCTTACGTTCACGAATCGCACAACATCGAGAGCGCATTCCGGGTTCTTTCACGGCGAGATACAATATCGAACGACTCGTCCATGTAGAGCAGTTCCAATACGTACAAAACGCAATCGCGCGAGAGAAAGAACTAAAAGATTGGAACCGTGCACGGAAGATTGCGTTAATTGAAAGCGAGAATCCGACATGGGAAGATCTTGCGAAAGATCTGTGAATCTAGCCCTGCACGCAAACAGCAGATCCCTTCGCTGTGCTACGGGATGACAACTCACGAGCGGGTGACGGTTCTGACAGCATTTAACCATCACCCGGACAGGGTATCGCTTCTGTCACTCACCACCCATACCGCTCCACCTCACCCAGCAGCCGCAGCTTCCGCTCCGGCGGCAAAAAACTCGCCTCCACCGCATTCGCAGCCAGTTCACGCATCTGATCCAGCGAAAACGCAAACTCCCGATGCACCAACTCGTACTCATCCAGCAGGTTGGCTCCAAAAAACGGCGGGTCGTCGGAGTTCAACGTGACCATCAGGCCGTCTTCGAAATAACGCCGCACCGGGTGCGCGGCCAGGGTGGGGCAACAACCGGTGCGCAGGTTGCTGGTGACATTCAGTTCCAGCGGAATCTGCCGCAGGGAGAGCACTTCGATCAGCTCCGCATCGTCCACCGCCGTCAGGGCATGGCCAATGCGTTCCGCGCCAATGTTCAGCGCGGCCCAGATGCTTTCCGGACCGGTCGACTCACCGGCATGGCAGGTAAGGTGCAGGCTGGCGGCTTTGGCCTCCGCATAAAGCTCCCGAAAGGCCGGGGCGGGGCCGCGCGCTTCGTCGCCCCCGATGCCGATGCCGACCACGGACGGGTACTCGGCCTTGAGCGCAGCGGCTTTGCGGAAAACGCGCTCGGCTTCGGTGATGCCAAAGTGTCGCACCGCGTCAATGAGCCAAAGCACACTCACACCAAAATCACGCTCGCCGCGCACGCGGCCGCGCTCGGCAGCTGCCATCACGGCGTCCACTTCCAGCCGTGCAAAGTGGTACAGGATGCCGATGGACAGATACACCTCCGCGTGCCGGATGCCCTGCGAGGCGAGTTCGCGGACCATGTTGTAGGTAATCGTCTCGTAGTCCGCGGGCGTGTGCAGCCGCTCCGTGACGGCCTTGAAGCTCATCAAAAAGCTCGGAAAATCGTGGTAACGATAGACGCCGCGGGCCTGCTCCAGCGTGAGCGGTACGGGATCATTGACACTGGATAAGGCAACCAGCGTTTCCGGCGTGATCGACCCTTCGAGGTGCAGGTGCAGTTCGGCTTTGGGCAGGCCTTGCAGCCAGGCGCGCGTTTCAGTCCGGAGGTCGTCGGGATCGACCCTGGGGGGAGTACGGGGCATCCTGCAAGCATAGCGGAGCTGACGGGCCGGGATGGCGCGGCAACAGCAAAGGCCCGGCAGTTTCGCCGAGCCTTTATGGGTTTGCTCGAAGCTTAGCTCCAGCTGCCTCTGCGACGGCCACCGTTGCCGTTGCCGAAAATCTGTAGCAGCGCGATGAAGATATTCAACGCGTCGAGATAGATGCTGAGTGAAAGCTGCACGGGCGAAAGTCCCTGGCCGCCGTCGCGCAGACGCATAAAATCCACGAGCAGCAGAACGGAAAAGATCGCCAACGTCGCCCAGGCATACAAGCCGGGGCTGACGAAGTGAACGAAGCTGCTGATGAGCCCGATCACGATCAGCGCAAGCAGCGCCCCAAACGCATAGTTGGCCACGCGGCGATAGTCGAAGCGGGCAATTTGAGCAATCATGCCCATCGCGCCCATACCCACCGCGGTGGTGAGCGCGGCCTGGAAGACGACCGTTTGCCCACCCGGGAAGCGCATATAAGCATGCAGCAAGGGGCCGATCTCGACACCCATCAGGGTCGCGAAAGCATAGAACAGCACTAGCGCGAGGCTCGAGGAACGGCGGCTGGCGGCGTTGATGGCAAAGATCAGGCCCATGTTGATGAGGAAGATGAAGAAGATGCCGCCGCCGAGGAAGTCCGGTGCAATGCGCGCGCCGAAGGCGGTAAACAGAAAGCCAACCGTGGTGATCCACAACACCTTGCTGAGAAGGCTGGCGGTGGAACGGCTGTCCAGGACGCGCACACCGCCCTGCGAAACATCGATAGTTCTCATGGAACGATCCTACCTTGGGTGCTCGCTCCGCTGCCAAAGCTGTCGAGCTCAACACCTGAGTATTGGACGCTCAAATTGCCATAGAGTCGCGAGCGGCTCTGTAGTTTCGACGACAAAAGTTGCAATGGTCAAACCTGGTCAGGCAATTCGGCCACCCCACCGAATCCGCACGGGCGCTCCCTCGGCTAGGAGAACGTGGTCGGGTTTGTGAGCTGTCAGGTTCGCAAACTCCGGCCCGTACCCCGCACCAAAATTGCACACGATGTCATGGGCGCGGATGGGATACACTTCCCATTGCGGGTGCTCCACGGCATACTCGTCCGTTCCGCCCGAGCGCGTGGGCGTGTAGCCCCAGTAGTGCTCCGTGATGAACTCAGTGAGCGATCCGGGCTCAATCGGCAAGGCCCTGTTGCCGGCCTCAACCGCCACATGCTGACGCAGGCTGCGGTATTGATTCTGTTTCAGTCGCGGTCCGCGCCAGTCATAGCGCACCACCAGCGGCTTTTCCCCGTGACGCACCGCGCGCGCGTCCGGACCCTGACTGGACCAATAGTGGTCCGTGGGCGCGGTCGAGTAGGCTTCGCCATAGAGCGCCCGCGCCAGCAGCGCAATGGCGGGTTTGGGCACGATCTCACTAAGAAAGATCACCCCGCGACGCGACGAGCCGTCCGGCATGGGCCGCCGCACGTAATACCGCAGGTTCACCTCCTCAAACCGCGTATGGAACGGTGGAGGGACCCCTAAAAGGCGGACACGGTCAAATAAAAAGCCGACCAGCGAAACAAAGCAGCGACCCTCAAACAGATCGAGCTCAAGCCCGGGCGGCAGCCTGCGCGCCAGAATCTTCGGGTCGACCTCATACTGCGCCATGAGGATCTTGCGCCACTCTGCGGAAAGAAAGGTGAAGGACATGATGCTCTTGGATGCACATCTAAATAAAGCTCAGGTTTATACTTGCCAAATGGCTTATAAATGGAGGACAATTGGCTTATGAGTGCTTTGACTGTAGCCGCTGCTTTGGGAGGTGCGCCGATTTTGAGGCGTGCCGTGGGTACGGAGGCCGATCTACGCTTGTTGACGCGCGAAGGTTTGCCGATCGGCACCCTACCGGTGCTTGCCGGGGAGCTCTCCGTGGAGCGCAACCATTTGGCCCGCGTGGTGGGCATCTCCGAACGCACGCTGAGCCGCCGGCAGGCTGGGGAACAGCGGCTCTCGGTGGAGGAAAGCGATCGCACCATGCGGCTGGCGCGCATTGTCGCCTATGCAATCGAGGTGTTCGGCAACCAGGGAAAAATGGCCACCTGGATGAAGTCGCCGAACCGGGCATTGGAAGGGCAGACGCCCCTGGAACTACTGGACACCGATGCGGGGGTGCGTTCTGTGGAAACCGTGCTTGGGCACATAGACTACGGCCTATATAGCTGATGCGGGTTTGGCGCATCTGCCGGGCCCGGCATGCGGCCTCGGTGTTTTCAGGCGAGGGAGCACGGCGCTTTGCGGGACGCTGGCACCCGGTCGGCGTGCCGGTGGTGTACACCTCGCTATCGCTTTCACTCGCGGCCATGGAGACGCTGGTGCATCTGGACCTGGCCATTCTGCCTGACGACCTCGTCTCCCTGGCCGCAACCGTTCCGGCCGAACCAGCCACCTGCGAACGCATCGGGGTAGAAACCTTACCGACGGATTGGCGCAGGATCGGTCTTCCGGAATTGCAAGCCATCGGCGCAGCCTGGGTGCGCTCGGGGCGATCCCTCGCATTGCTTGTGCCATCTGCGGTAATCGAAGGGGAGTGGAACGCGCTGCTCAATCCCCTGCATCCGGAAATGGCAAAACTCACCTACGACCTTGCAAAACCGTTTCTCTTCGACGCGCGGCTATTCCGGTGAACTGATTAACCCCGATAAAACTCGCTGCGCTTGCGGCTATAGCCAAAATACACACACAAACCCACGACCAGCCAGACAAAGAATCGCAGCCAGATGCTGCCAAGAGATACCCTTGTAGGGGGTTGACAATGGGCGCGCGCCGTCGCCAGTAGCGATGTTCCACGGCGTTTGTCCCATGAGCACAAGCACCTCGCCTAGGCGAGCCAAGTATCCACAAGTATCAAGTAGAAACCGCACATCGAAGACGCGTGCATCCCCACAACAGGTGATCGCTATGGGCGCGTGTTGTTGTTACTCTGGGCCGTATACGCATGCCTGCCTACTTTCGCTCTACCGTGGCTGAATTCGTGAACACCTCTAGAACTGAGGTATTGGCAAAGCTCACACTGCACCACGCGAACGACGGCTTCACCGAAATGAAAACGGATACACCTTTGACATGGTGGCGAGACCTTGACCACGTGCAAGGTACGCTCGCCGAACTATGCAGGGAGCGGCCTGCCGCTGCAGCGTGGGGCATCCTGTTGGAGTTCACTGTTCCTCGTAAGTCCAGTCGCCTTGATATCGTTCTGCTGGCTGGCGAACAAATTGTGCTGCTTGAATGC
Source organism: uncultured Acidobacteriaceae bacterium (assembly GCA_964245535.1). GTDB lineage: Bacteria > Acidobacteriota > Terriglobia > Terriglobales > Acidobacteriaceae > Granulicella. The sequence goes on from CAXTNA010000042.1 coordinate 13,618, forward strand.
AAGAGTGGGCAACCCACGAGCGAGGCGAGGCAACAGGTCGAGCACTATGCCTTGCTACTCCACTACTTCCATCGTGAGAGCCAACGACGGCACTTACTGCCGGTTGTCGTTTCACCTGTAGAAGCGCCAGCTGAGGACGAAGTTCGCCAGATGTTCCAATTACGGCAAGGTCTACTCGGCTTTGACACTTTGCCGTCTTACTGGATCGCTCCTGTGCAGGTGTGTTCGTGGACAACATTGACGAAACTGCTGTGTGGAGTAGACCTCAGGTTCCATAAGCAGATTGAGGCCTCTGTATGGGAATTGGGTGCCTATCATCCCACACCTACCATCATCGAGGCTGCATGCGCCCTCCGCACAGGACTGAATATCCGTGAGATTGCCATGTCTGAGGCAGCTGAGCACGACATCGCGGCGGTAACGGACGCCATACATCGTATTGTCACCCTTGCGCAAACCGAAAAGCAGCATGCTATCTGCTTTCTTACAGGCGTCCCGGGTTCAGGAAAGACCCTCGTGGGGCTGAGTATTGCGCACCTCAGTGCGGATTGCGAACAGCCTATACCCTTCATGAGCGGCAATGGTCCCCTGGTAGCTGTATTACAAGAAGTATTTCGCCGGCAGGCGATGCGGGATGGCGTGCCTTCTACTCAAGCCCTGATACAAGCACGTACGCTCATTGAAAACATCCACCTGTTCGCGAAAGAGTACACCGAGAAAGACGTTCAACGTCCTCCGTCGAATCACGTCGTTATCTTCGATGAAGCGCAGCGGGCATGGGACCGAGCGCAAAATCTGAGTAAGTTCCAGCGAAACTACTCGGAGCCGGAGATGCTGTTGCAGATCATGCAGCGGCATTCAGATTGGGCTTGTGTCATTGCTCTTGTCGGGGGCGGACAGGAGATCAATAGCGGTGAGGCGGGATTGGAGGAGTGGGGCCGAGCCATCGAGACTAGCTCGATAAAGTGGAATGTGTTTGCCTCTCCAGAAGTGATTCGAGGTGGCACTTCCACCGCTGGAAGGAAGTTATTCGAAGGTGAGACTCCCGAAGTTGCCGTGCAAGCAACACCCTTGCTTCACCTCCGCACCTCCAATCGCAGCTTACGGGCAGAAGATTTAGCCGAGTGGGTAAACCTGGTGCTCATGGGTAAAGCGGAGCAAGCGGCCTCCCTTCGAATTGCAAGCCGCTTTCCAGTGTTTCTCACCCGGGACCTGGGAAAGCTGCGCACGAAATTGCAAGAACTCGCATTAGGGGAAAGCCGATATGGTCTTGTCGGCTCATCGAAGGCTGCGCGTCTACGGGCAGAGGGGCTTGAAGCTGACTCTAACTTCCACAACGGATATCCCTGGCACCACTGGTATCTTTCGCCTCGCGCGGATGTTCGTTCTAGCTTTGCTTGTGAAGTGTTCGCCACTGAATTTGAGATCCAAGGGTTAGAACTTGATTGGATCGGGATGTGCTGGGGCGGCGATCTCATCTGGTCCGGAACGGCTTGGCACCCTCGGAAATGGCACCAGTCAGACACTCCTCGATGGATACCAATGAAACGTGACAATGAGCGTCATTTTAGACGAAATGCTTATAGGGTGCTTCTTACACGAGCGAGGCAGGGCATGGTGCTCTTCGTCCCGAAAGGCAGTACGCAGGATCCCTCCAGGAACCCATCAGAAATGGACAGCACGGCGGAGTTCCTTTTGCGAGCGGGTGTAGTTTGCATTGATTGAGTACAACGCGGATACCAATTTGGCTCATTGCCGATAAAATTCACTGCGCTTGCGGCTGTACCCAAAGTACACACACAAACCCACGACCAGCCAGACAAAGAATCGCAGCCACGTAATTATCGGCAGGCCCGACATCAGCAGCACGCAAAAAATTACGCTCAGGCATGGAAATACCGGGCCGCCGGGGACGCGGAAGCCGCGGCGGCGCTCCGGTTGTTTGTGCCGCAGTACCAGTACCCCAATCGACACGAGCACAAAGGCAAACAGCGTGCCGATGTTGGACAGGTCCGCCAGGGTACCCACGTCAAACAGCCCTGCAGGAATGGCGACGAGCACACCCGCAAACCAGGTCGCAAAGGCCGGGGTGCGAAAGCGTGGGTGGAGTTTCGAAAAGGCATCCGGCAGCAGGCGGTCGCGACTCATCGCGAACCACACACGGGCCTGCCCGAGCTGGAACACCAGGATTGACGAGATCATGCCGATGAGCGCGCCCAGCAGTACCACTAGTCGCGTCCAGCGCAGCAGCGGGGAGCCGGTAGCCAGCGTCAGGCGCTTCAGCGCGTTCACCACCGGCGCAGCGTCGCCGATCACCGTGCGCCAGGGCACAATGCCGGTAAGCACCAACGCCACACTGATATAGAGAACCGTGCAGAGGATCAGCGTGGCGATGATGCCGATCGGCACATCACGCTGCGGGTTTTTGCACTCTTCGCTGGCAGTCGACACCGAATCGAAGCCGATATAGGTGAAGAAGATAATGGAGCCGCCGGCCAGCACGCCCGACCAGCCGTTTGGCGAAAACGGATGGTAGTTGGTGGGGTGAATAAAGCGCAGACCCACGAAAACGAAGACCAGGATCGCTACCAGCTTCACCAACACCATGGTGTTGTTGGTGCGGGCGGATTCGCGGATGCCGCGCACCAGCACCATCGTGAGCAGGATGACAATGAGAAATGCTGGAATATTGAAGCCGAAGTGCCAGCCGGGCGTGTAAATGTCGTGTCCGCTGAGGTCCTGCAGCCCTTGCGGCAGAAAAGCCGGCGAAAGCCATCTGGGGCTTAGGCGCAGTCCCAGCCAATCAAGCAAATCGACCAGATGTGCCGCAAATCCCACGCTCACGCTCATGTTGGAGAAGGCGTACTCAAGAATAAGATCCCAGCCGATGATCCACGCCACGAGCTCGCCCAGCGTGGCGTAGGTATAGGTATAGGCGGAGCCGGCAATGGGAATCATGCTGGCGAGCTCGGCATAACAAAGGCCCGTGCAGCAGCAGACAACAGCAACCAGCATCATCGAAAGCGCCAGCGCCGGACCCGCACCGGGCCGGCCCGCCACGTGCCCGGCACAGCCGTGCAGCAGCCCCCAGGCGAGATCCACCACCGGCGATTCCGTCCACTGTGCCGACTTGACGGGATTGCCACCGATAGCCGTCCCAATAACGGTGAAGATGCCCGCCCCGAT
>CAXTNA010000043.1:0-16544 GCA_964245535.1 uncultured Acidobacteriaceae bacterium
GGGCGTTCCCGGGCAAAGTAAAGATCGACGACGGGAATCTTTTCTTCATGGATGTACTGCCACACGTCCATCTCCGTCCAGTTGGAGAGCGGAAAGACGCGGATGGATTCGCCGGGGTGGATGCGGGCGTTGTAGAGGTTCCAAAGCTCGGGCCGTTGGTTTTTGGGATCCCACTGGCCGGCACGGTCGCGGAAGGAGTAGATGCGCTCCTTGGCGCGGGATTTTTCTTCGTCGCGCCGCGCTCCGCCGAAGGCAGCGGTGAACCCGTAGTGGTTCAGCGCGTCGAGCAGGGCCTGGGTTTTGAGCAGGCCGCAGCAGCGCTTGGTATCGAGCACGATGGGATTTGTGCCGTTTGCGAGCGCAGGCTCGTTGCGCCAGACCAGCAGTTCCGCGCCGAGGGAGCGGGCCATGGCATCGCGGAACTCGAGCATCTCGCGAAACTTGTACCCGGTATCGATATGCAGCAGCGGAAACGGAATCGGGCCGGGAAAAAAGGCCTTCTGTGCAAGGCGCAGCATGACGGAGGAGTCTTTCCCGACGGAGTAGAGCATCACCGGGCGCTCGAACTCGGCAGCCACCTCGCGCAGAATGTGGATCGACTCGGCCTCCAGCAGGCGGAGGTGCGCAAGGCGGGCGGTATTGGTTGCGGGAGGTGTGGGTGCCAGAGTGGACATGGGGCTCCGGTACGGGTTCTCAGGCCTCCCTGGAAGGTGGGCCAACAGATAAGCGTGAGGTTTGGATTACTTGAGGGGAAAGGACGAGTGCGCTCTACCTGCTATGCCAGGGCTGGACAACAACAGCGAATATGGCAGCGGGAACGCATCGTTGCTTCAAGCGTAGCAGGGTGCGGCGCGCCCCGCAACGCGTGGGAAAGAATCGATCTTGCCGATAGTCTTTGGCGCGCCAACACACAGATTCCCTTCGGGAAGGACAAGCAAAAGAGCACCTACGCCGCACAACTTTCAGGTGTTTACCTAGAAGAGAGGTTTCAGGCCGAGCTGAATTTGTCGGGCGGTAGCGGCAGCGGTGACGACACCCGCCGTTGGGCTTTGGACCGGAGCGGTGGCGCGGGTTGCGGCCGTTCCCTGGCTGGGGCCTGAGGTGAAAATGACGGGGTTGGGGGTAAGGAGATCCGTATGATTGAGTACGTTGAACACTTCGGCGCGGAACTGGAGGCGCGTGCGCTCGGTGAACTGGGTAGCCTTCAGGAGAGAAAGATCCCAATCGGCATAGCCCGGACCGGTGAGGGTGTCGCGGCCCAGCGTGCCCACGGTGCCGGCGATGGGCGCGGTAAACGCGGCGGGATTGAAGTACTGCGCGACGCGCTGGGCGGTCATCCCTGTGGTGTAAAGGGAGCCATGGAAGTTCGGGTTGAGGTTGGGGCGGACAGGGTTGCGGGTGTCGCCGGAGCCTGCGGGGTTGTAGCCGAGCTGCGGCGAAAACGGCAGGCCGGTTTGCAGGGTCGCGATGGACGACAAAGTCCACCCTCCCACCACGCGATCCAGGACTGGGCCGCCCGTAGAGAGGAGGGCGCGACCGCTGCCGAACGGAAGATCGTAGGTGCCGTTGATGGCGGCAAGGTGACGGACGTCGGTGGCGGAAGGACCATAATCGAGCCGCGAAAGCGAGGGAACAGAGACGAAAGCAGGCGTGTTCGCGGAAACGCTGGTATTCCAGGCGGAGCCGTTATCAAGGCTCTTGGAAAACGTGTAGTTGCCGCGAAGTTGGAAGCCGTGGCTGAGGGCGTGGCGCACGTCGATGACAAGGCCGTTGTAGTTGGAATAGCCGCCGGACGTCCACGAGGTGGTGTTGGCGACCGCTGCGTTGAGCTTGGTCGTAGAGGGATAGTAAACGGTGCCGTTGGGCACGCCTGCCGGGCAATCGTTGCTGCAGACGAGAGAGGCGGGCTCGTTGAGGTCGGAGGAGAGGATCTGGTGCGTTGCGTGCGAGCCGATGTAGGCAAGGGTGAGCGAGGTTGTCGGAGCGAGTTGGTGCTCGATTTTCAGGTTCCAGGCGAGTACGGTCGGGGTGGAAAGATCGTTCTGGACGGTCGAGGGAGAGATCAGGCCGGGAGCGCCCGAGGTGGGGTTCAGGACCGGAACTCCGCTGTAGGTCAGCGTGGTGTTGTAGGGCGCCGCCTGGTCGAGCCGATAGTCCAGGTTGTCAAGCAGGGAGTGGTGCAGGCCTACCGCGCCGCGGAGCGACGTTTTCCCTTTGCCTTCGACGTCCCAGGCAAAGCCCGCGCGGGGCTCCGGCAGCAAACGGGCACGATTGGTAGGGAGGGCGGCGGAGCCGACCGTAGGTGTAGTGTTGATTACGCCGCCAGTGAAGCCGTAAATGCCCGCGCGGCCGTGGGCCTCGTTGAAGCCGTTTGTGGACTCGGTGCGTAAGCCGCCGGTGAGTTCGAGCCGGGCATTCGGCCTCCAGGTGTCTTCGACGTAGGCAGCGCCGAACCAGGAGCACCAGTTCAGCGGCGTGGGCGCAGGCACGACCGTAAAGGTCTTGATGGTGCCGGAGAGCAGGGTCGCCAGAGAGGCGAACGATGCCTGTCCGAACTGGTTTTGGGCGAGGTTGTCGTTCGACTGCAGGCGCTGGACCCAGCCCCCGGCCTCAATCTGGTGGCGGCCGGCGGTGAGGAAGACGTGGTCATCGGCGGTGAAAAGATTGCGCGTGATCGCATTGTCCGAACCGACATTGGCTCCTGCACCGGTGAGCTGCGAAGAGCCGTTGGACGCAGTGGACCCCGCGACAACGACGGCGCCGATCGTTTTGCCGGGGACAAAGGTACCGGCAGCCGCGGCGACATCGGCAGGAACGCTGCCAAGAAAGAAGAAGGTGGCGCGGGAGAAGCCGAAACGTGCGGTGTTGAGCAGATGCGGAGAAAAGACATGCTGCTCCTGCACACTCCAAACCTGTTCTCGTAGCGCTTCGTCGATCAGCGAAAGTGGGTTCTGCGTGGGGGTATGCGCGGTGGAGTCGTCGAGGGTGGCGACGCCGAATAGAAGATCGTTCGCCGTGAGGTTCGCATCGAAGCGCGCCGTGCCGAAGTCTTCGCGAATGTGCTGGGCGGGATTCGACTACGCCAAGCCGATGCCCGTGCGATTGCCTTTGGTATCAAGCAGTTCAGGGCCGTTCTGGACAGGCCAAAGGTTCAAGAGACCCGCTACACCGGGACCGACGGTAACAGGCGTTTCCACGCCGGCGGCGTTGGGCAGGCGACCGGCGCGGGCGTCGTTATCAGGCACGAGCGTGACATCGGTGATGCCGAGATTTTGCCGGTAGCCCTCATAGTTGCCGAAGAGAAAAAGCTTGTTCTGGCGAAGGGGACCGCCCAGAGCACCGCCGGAATCATTGCGCTGGAAGTTGGGAATACGGCCCTGGTCGAAGTAGTTGCGGGCATCGAAGAACGAATTGCGCAGGAACTCGTACGCGGAGCCGTGGAGGGTATTGGTGCCGGAGGCGGTAACGATCGAGATCTGTGCCCCCTGGCGCTTGCCGTAGTTGGCGCCATAGGTGTCCGAGAGGACGTTGAACTCGCGCACGGCATCGACACCCAGCAGCTGACCGGAGGTGCCGCCGGGGGTCACGTTGATGAGCGAGGCACCGGTGTACTCCACGCCGTTCAGCAGATAGAGATTATCCTGCGGGCGGCGCCCCGAAACAGAAAACATGTTGCCGACCGAGGAGTTCGAGGTGCCGACGGAGCCGGAGCGCTGTGCGGTGTAGTTGACCGTTGCGGGATTGAGGGTAATGAGCTGGTCGTAGGAGCGGCCATTCAGCGGAAGATCCTTCACCTGGCGCTCGTTCACAAGGCCGGAGGTCTCCTCGGTCGAGGTATTGATGGAGGGCGGCGTGTCGGACACGGTGACCTGCTCGTTCGCAGAGCTGACACTGAGCTGGAGGTTGACGGTGGAGGACTGACCGACTGCGAGCGAAATGCCGACGCGGCGGGCCGTGGTGAAGCCTTTGGCAGTGACTTCGACGGTATAAGAGCCCACAGGAATCGACGGTGCGATGTAGCCGCCGGTGCTGTCCGTTGTGAGGCGACGGTCGAGGCCGGTGTCGGTATTCTGAACACGCACCTTTGCTTGAGGAATGGCGGCGCCGGTGGGATCGGTGACTGTACCCGACAGGGTGCCTCCGACGACCTGGGCGTGCAACACAGGGGCGATAGCAAGCAGAAGACCGGCAAAGGGGGCATGGCGACGCAGGGTGACGTGAAACATCGGAGTTTTCTGGGATCCATATCTGATCTATCTCTGATCCATATCTGATCTATTTCTGATCTAGGTGTCCTTCGACCTCTATGCGGAAGCCATCGAGGACGGAACTCTGGTAGCTCTTGGGGGATCGCGCGCGACCTCCGGGAGAGCGTGGCAGGATAAATGGGGGGGGTGGCGCACGCACATCTAGCAAGCGAACTCGCTAGCATCGCTCCGGACTTACACCGCAGCGCCTACAGGTCAGGATGTGCGAGACAGGGCAAGAGCTCAACTAGCCGCAACAACAACAACGCATGCGGAAGGAACTTGGTGCCATACGCAGAGAGTACGTCAGCCGGTCGCAAGGCGCAAGCTCGGCTAAAAATTCCCGGTATCGTAGGTGATCAAGCGATCTCACGCCGAGCAACCGAGGTAGAGGCTTAACGGATCTGCGTAACGATTGCAACAAAGGATCCTCGCCATCCTACGCGAAGACGTCCTCGTTTCAGCCATTCAAGGTGCGTTTTTCTCAGTTCCCGTTCACAACAGGAACCTGGCATGCCCGTATACCTTTCAGCCACCATGAAGCAGGCAGCTAAACTGCTCATTCTTGACTGAGCTGGCGGAGAGTGGGGGATTCGAACCCCCGATAGAACTTTTGGTCCTATAACGGTTTAGCAAACCGCCGCCTTCAGCCACTCGGCCAACTCTCCTGCACGGTAACAGCGTTGATTATAGCCTGACTCGCCCGCGACGCGATGTCTCCAATTGCCAACCCTCGCTGAATCTCCTAGGAATCCGCGACAAACTCAGGAAATCACAGCGCGCGTGGCGCTTGCCTGCGCACGAATGACCAGTTCTGCCGCGAGCAGGCATTGCGTCTGGTCTTGCGCGACATGGGTGCGGTTGGCCACGTCCGCAATAAACTGCGGCCCAAACGGCAATGCGACGCCTTTGCAATCCAGGTAACGCGCCGCGGTTTTATCCACGAGAAACAGGTGATCGCCGCCCCTACGCCCCGCAATATCGGCGTATTTGCGCAGTTCGATGTAACCGTCAGTGCCCAGGATGAACAGGCGTCCATCGCCCCATGTGCCAAGCCCAAACGGCGTGAACCAGTCCAGCCGTACATAGCCGAAGCCGTGGTTGCCGCGCAGGGTCATATCGCCGAAATCCTGGAACTCCGGATGATCGGGATGACGCACATTGCACACCTGCGACGCGACGATCTCTGCTTCAGTGCAACCGGTATAAAAGAGGAACTGGTCCACCTGATGCGATCCGATATCGGTAAGGATGCCGCCGTACTGTGCCGGGTGCCAGAACCACTCAGGCCGGCCTGTGCCACCGCCGGCGTCACCCTGCCGTTGGGTGATCTGGTGTGGCGCAATGTTGATGGTCTGAATGACCTTGCCGATGGCGCCTGCCTGGACCAGGTAGCCCGCTTCCACAGCCGCCTTTACCTCCAGCCGCTCGGAGTACAGGATGGCGAAAATCCTGCCGGTTTCAGCGACGGTTCGGCGTACTTCTGCAAGCTGCGCCGGCGTCGTCATCCCGGGCTTGTCGGAGAGGAAATCTTTACCGGCGCGCATGGCCCGAACCCCAATTCCCGCGCGCTCCACAGGCACCGCCGAGCTCAGCACCAGCAACAGCGTCGGATCATGGAGCACGGCATCTTCCGTATCCACAACTTTCGCCTGCGGAAAACGCTTTTTAAAGGCGGCACCCCGTTCAGGCTCAGCCGCAAACACACTCACCAGCTCGCCCCCGCCGCGCAGCATGGCCTCCACCATGCCGTAAATGTGATCGTGGCTCATGCCGCACACGCCGAAGCGCACCGGCCGGCTCGGCTTGGCGATGGCCGGCGGAGCCGACGTGGCAATCTCCTGAGGAGCGGAGAAACCCGCTGCGGCGCTCTGGCCGAAGAGCCCGGAGGGCATAGCCGCCATGAGGCCAAGGGCTCCTGTTTCTTGCAAAAACGATCGCCGGTCTTTTTTCTGCATTCCTGCTCCTTCGCCCGTGCACTTGCCAGCTAGCGATTAATGGTAACGCTCTCTGGGATCCGCTTTCCAAGCCCAAAACCTGGAAGCTATCGCGCCGCATCCCGAGAAGGCTCAACGGATACAACGACCATTGTCACCGAGGGCACCATCGGCAAAGCGGCGGAACGCTGGTCGTAGAATAATCCTGCATCTGCACATCCCCTTTGCCTTGGAGATTTGAGCCCTGTTTAGCCACACCAACGCGCTTGCCATGCTCGTGTCGCACGGCCTGGGCCATTACTGGAAGACCCATTACGCGGACCACACCTTTCGCGGCGCCTACCGCTGGAACAGCTTCGACATTGCCCTGCTCGTTCCCTACTTCGTCGTAATGGTCATCCTTGCTTTTTATGGCATTCACCGCTACCAACTGGTGTGGCTCTACTACCGCAACCGCCGCCGGGCCGCCCATTCAGGCACACCTCCGGCGCGTTTCACGGAAAGCGAACTGCCGTTTGTCACTATCCAGCTGCCAATTTTTAACGAACAGTTCGTAGTCGACCGCTTGATCGATGTCTGCTGCCGCATCGAATACCCGCGCGACCGCTTCGAAATTCAAGTGCTCGATGATTCCACCGATGAAACGCAGGAGGTCGCGGCTGGCGTGGTCGCTCGCTACGCCGCCGGCATCCGCACCCTGGGTCCGCAGCCAATTCACTATCTGCACCGCACCAACCGCCATGGCTACAAGGCCGGAGCGCTCGAAGAAGGGCTGAAATCTGCGAAGGGCGAGCTGGTCGCCATCTTCGACGCAGATTTCGTACCCTCGCCCGACTGGCTGCTGCGCGTCGTGCACCACTTTGCCGAACCCGGCATCGGCATGGTGCAAACCCGCTGGACGCACCTGAACCGCAATTACAGCTTTCTCACCCAAGTCGAAGCGATTCTGCTGGACGGCCACTTTGTGCTGGAACACGGCGGCCGCTCGCGCGCCGGCGTCTACTTCAACTTCAACGGCACTGCGGGCATGTGGCGTCGGCAAGCGATTGAAGAAGCCGGCGGATGGCAGCATGACACCCTCACCGAAGATACCGACCTGAGTTATCGAGCGCAGCTGAAAGGCTGGAAATTTAAGTATCTGCAGGACGTCGAATGCCCGGCCGAGTTGCCCATCGAGATGACCGCCTTCAAAACGCAGCAGGCACGTTGGGCTAAAGGACTCATCCAGACCGGAAAGAAGATTCTACCGCGGGTGCTGCGCTCCGATGCACCCTTTCACATCAAGCTGGAAGCCTGGTATCACCTCACGGCCAATATCAGTTATCCGTTAATGATTGTGCTTTCCACTCTGCTCATGCCTGCAATGATCATTCGTTCTTGGCAAGGCCCGCTGCAGATGCTGCTCATCGACTTACCCCTATTTCTCGCTTCTACGGCCTCGGTTTCCAGCTTCTATCTCGTAAGCCAAAGAGAGTTATACCCCCGCAGCTGGTACAAAACCGTGATCTATCTGCCTTTCTTGATGGCTATGGGAACCGGGTTGGCCGTCACCAACACCAAAGCCGTTTTTGAAGCACTGTTTGGCATCAAGAGCGCCTTCGCGCGCACGCCCAAATACCGTGTGCAAAAAAAAGGTGAACGGTCGAATGCCAAAAAATATCGTAAGCGCCTCGGTGTCATTCCCTGGATCGAGTTAGCCATCGGGTGCTACTTCGCCTGGACGGTCTGGTATGCCGTCAGTACGGAAAATTTCTTTACCGTCCCATTTCTGCTGCTTTTCGTTTTAGGGTATTGGTACACCGGCCTGCTGAGCCTCTTTCAAGGCCTGTTTGAACGGCGAGGCAGCGCGGCCGAGGGCCTGCACGAAAAGCCATATCCGGTTGGCGTGTAAATGCTTGCGCTCTTGCGTCCCAACTAGAACACGTACTGCTCAGTTCCAGTTTCGAGACGCCTAAAGATTTCACTTGCGCATTTGTGATGTCAGCTCTATTGTCAATACACCTTTAGGGTAAACCGAGGTTACTGCATGGCGCACCGAAGAGCATTATGCCAATTCCGTTACGTCGCCTTCATTTTCTGCCTTTGCATGCCGGCAGCTCACCTGTTCTCCCAATCCTTCTCTCCTACTGAGACCCTAAACACGGGTCGCTTCGGTTCGACATCCACCGTCCTCCCAAACGGGCAGGTCCTCGTAACGGGAGGCATTAACGGCACGAGTGCGACCAGCGCCGCAGAACTTTACAATCCCGTTGCGCACACATGGATACCTACAGGTTCCATGACCGTCGCACGCTCTGGACATACTGCCTCTCTCCTTTCAAACGGCCTTGTGCTGATCGTGGGTGGGGTGAGCGCAAGTGTTGCAACGGCTCTGGACAGCGCTGAAATCTATAATCCAGCAACCGGGACCTTCGCCCTGACTGGAGCGCCAACAGTGGGCAGAATCGGTCATTCGGCTACGGCCATGCGGAACGGGTCTGTTTTGATTGCAGGCGGTGTTCCATACTCCGGCCCCGGTGCTCTGAACGCACCTAGTCTAACGGCAGCAGTAGCATCTGCAGAAATCTACAATCCGTCTTCTGGCGCTTTCACCGCCACACGATTAATGAACGAGCCACGTGCTTACCACTCGGCAACCGCACTAGGGGATGGCACGGTCCTGCTAGTCGGTGGCATGGTTGCAACGAAGTGGTATGGAAGTACACCTCCAGCAGAAAAAAGTGCCGAAGTCTTCAACCCCTCTACCGGCACCTTCACCTTGGTGGGCAACATGGTTGAGGCGCGTATGGCTCCACAAGCGGCGCTGCTATCAGATGCAACGGTTTTGATTGCTGGCGGCGTGTCGAACACGTCCGATGCCACAGCGGAGATCTACAATCCAACAACGCAGTCGTTCGGACTCACCGGAAACATGACAGTCCCACGTTATGTGCCCACGCTAGTGGGACTCAATGACGGAACGATTCTCGTTGCTGGTGGAGAATCGGGAGCCAGCACAGGAACTTGTCTGTCCAGTGCTGAAATTTACAATGTAAGCTACCGAACCTTCTCGACCACCGGCGCATTGAGTTCCGCCCGCTGTGGGGCCGATGCGGTGCTCCTCGGCGACGGAACTGCTTTTATTGTTGGTGGGGCAAGCAGCCTCTCATCTATACCACCGACTCCGCTAAAATCCGCCGACATCTACACCTACCCAACTACAAGCGGAAGTATTGATCCAAAGTTCATCGTCCTCGCTGTAACATACGCTCCGCCGGGTGCGAAAAGTACTGTAAGTTACGGAACAAGCACCTTGCTTGGAACGAGTTCCTCGCTTCAAGACAGCTTCACGAATGTAACCAGTGTCAGCGATAGTGTTGGAACCGGTGTGGGCGTTAGCCTCTTCGGTATCGGTGGTAGCACTAGCATCACTGGAACCGCTTCTTCCCAATACACACAGGAGTCGGATACTACAACGACGATCTCAATCAACAAAACTGTCAGCAACGGCCTTACTGTCTATGGTCCGGCGAGTTCCGGTTTGGGACTCGACCACGATTATGACGTAATATGGGTCTGGCTGAATCCCAAAGTCAATCTAACGGCAGGCTCATCGAGCGGCGTCTTACTCTGGAACGGTTACAGCTTTGACAATCGAGATCCATACGACGAAATGGACGTTATCGGTCTATATGTTTATTGTTTGAAGAACCCAACATCAAGTAATCAGAACTGTACAGCGAATCAAAGTCGACTTGCGCGAACATGGGACACATCTGGACTGGGCGGCCTGACCGCCGTGGATTATAACTCCATCTTGGCCCGTGATCCCTTTGTGCAGAATCCTTATTACAATCCCAATAGCGACTCAAGCGGTCGCTACGATCTTCAAAACACGCCTACGATAAATTATGTTCCTGCGCCAGCCGGAGGACAGCCCTACAATCAAACATTTGGAACGAATTACCAAGCAACGACGAGCCTAGGTCAGACGGCGTCGGATTCTTACCAGGTCGGGTTTAGCATCGACATAAAGACTTCGGCCGGCCTAATCCTCGACCTCCAGAACGATCTAAAGTCCTCCAATACGACGACTTGGGAAAACAAATGGAGCACTACCCAAACACAGACCACAGGACAGACGGCAATGTTGTCCATTACCGGGCCGCTAAGCACTGATGGTTACACTGGACCTACCGGCTTTCAGGTCTGGAAGGACAATGTCTATGGAACTTTCATGTTCTATGCGCCTGGAGGGCCAGTCGTGAACCAGCCCCTCGATGGGGCTATGTACTCGCTCACAAATCAACAGGCTGGGCTGTGTTTGGACAACACAAATTGGAGCGCTCAACCTGGAACGCCAGCTCAGCTTTGGACCTGCACCGGCTTGGCCGTTCAGAACTGGATTGCACGCTCTCAACCAGGAGGTTACTTCAGTTTGATCAATCAGGCAACCGGCCTCTGCCTCGACGATACCAATTTCAGCACCACTCCAGGAACGAGGACCCAACTATGGACATGTCTCAACAACGGCGCACAATCGTGGCTATTCAACGATGCAGGAAATGGGTACTACACTTTGCAACCTAAACCTTCGAGTGCTGTTCGCTTGGACGATCCTGGTGGGTCTGCCACGCCCGGAACGCAGCTACAAATCTGGACGACAAACAATCTAACTCCGCAAAACTGGAGCATCCACCACTAACATTAGTGCCTACTAGGCCTAACAGGGAGGAGCTGAATAGCTCCTCCCTGTCTAGCTGAAATGTAATGCTCGAGAGAGAACAACTACATAAAATGGTTCCTTTACTTAATTTTTGAAGAAAGTCTTAAAAGCGGATGCCGAACTTTATTGGCAAATAAGTCGAGCGATTGCTGTTTGCGGGGAAAAGATTGCTGGTGGGGAAGGTATAAGGAAGGGGCGAAGTGTTCGCGTAGTTGTTGAAGTTGCTTCCATTGATACCTTGACGCTGCGAGTTGAAGGTAACGACATACCGGACTTCCGCGTATAGCCGTTCATTGGCAAAGCGAGAGAATTTATATGTTAGACCAAAACCAGCGTTCACACCCGGCGCATTAGAGGTATAGCTGTCAATGGGCGTGTTCGCGGTGTAATCGATAATGCCAATGTAGGTAGGAATCTGTTGCGTTTCTGGATACGTGAACGTGGTGATCTTATGATAGAAACCACCGCCGCCTGTAACGTAAGCTCCTAATCCTTCACCTGATCTGATATTGTAAATTGGATCTACCGTCAAGGACCATATATGGCTATAGCCGTCAAGTGCGCCATCAAAGGCCGTCGTACCCGTAGTAGCGTCATAAATGTAAATTTGCTGCTGAATTGTACTACCTTGCAAACCAAATTCGTCCCAATCAAATTGAACATTCACTCCCAAGTTCTTGTTAAAATTACGACCTCCACCCACCTGAAAGCCCCAGCTTGGAGTGTAGTACTTATGAGAGTTGCCCAAAGGTAAGGTTAAACCTCCGCCCACGAAGACCGTGTATTTTTCCGAACCGTCCCCATTGGTGTTGCCGCCGCGGTACCGTGGCGCGCCATAACGGCGACGGCCGTATTGCGCATTCGCGCCAGGCAGACCGATTCCCTTTTCGAGCGAGGCCAGATTCATGGTCGCTGCGGCCGTGCCGGCATCGGCAGCACTTGCGGAGCCGGTAGCCGAGCTCGAAAACAGACCGTCTGAAGCTAACATGGTCGAAGCCGATGCGGGTGCCGGCGTGGTGAGCGTAAAAGGGGTCGTGCCTGCGCTGGTGGGCACCGTTTGTGCCCCAGCCATCGCGAAGGTGGAGCCGGCTACGGCGGCAAGCGCTAACGAGCGGCGCCATGAACCGGAAACGGGCCTGGAGATGGTTCCAGCTCCGGCACGGCAAAGGGAAAGATACGTCGACATCAGATTGAACTCCTTGTTGCGGGTACGCCCTTACGCGTGAACCCGGGGCCTGGCAGATTGTTGCTATGGTGTACGCCTACCCTCAGTGAGACGAGCGAAGACGCGTACAGGATGCAGGGATCCCGCAGTGACGAGGCATGCCGGGCTCGTACACTGAAAGGATGTCGATTGCTGAAAATCTTGATCGTGTGCGTGCCGAACTCGCCGATGCCTGCGCGCGCGCGGGACGTTCCCCTGCGGACGTACGGCTTATGGCCGTTAGCAAAACGCATCCGGCCGAAGCGCTCGCGGAAGCCTATGCCGCCGGACAGCGGCTTTTTGGCGAGAACCGCGTGCAGGAGATGCAAACCAAAGCGCCGCAGCTAACCGCGCTTCCCGGCTTGGAAATTCACCTAATCGGCCCCTTGCAAAACAACAAAACCGGCAAGGCCGTTGAACTCTTTTCTGCGATCGACACCGTTGACGAGGTGAAAACAGCTGTACGGTTGAACGCGGCTGCCGCGGCGCTTGGCCGTGTCCTGCCTGTGCTGATTGAGGTAAAACTTTCACCCGAAGCAACGAAACATGGGCTCGCCCCGGAGGCCTTACCGGCGTTCTTGGAGACCTTGGCAGCGCTTCCGTCCCTGCGCGCTACCGGCCTGATGACCGTTCCCCCAGCAGGTGACGGTGCCGAAAGTGCTCGGCCCTATTTTCGTCAACTGCGCGCTTTGCGTGAAAAGCATGTCACCCTCCATCCCACGCTGACCGAGCTTTCCATGGGCATGTCCGGCGACTTCGCCGTGGCGATCGAGGAAGGCTCCACCACCGTGCGCATCGGCACAGCGATTTTCGGGAAGCGGGAGTCTGCCTGAGCGGATGTCCTACCTGCTGCCTTCGTCCGCCGGGGGACGCCGGCGCGTAGCCAGCAGTCCAAGACCGACAACCACCGTCGCCATCCCTGCTGCGAACAAGCCGGCCATCTCCCCTGCCAACCGCACAGCATATTCCGGCGTTCCATGTTTCACCGCCCGGGCGATCAGTAAATGCGAGGTCAGGATACCGACAGCCAGTGGAACGAGAACTAAAATGAGTACACGAAGAAAACGGGCCACCAGGTTACGTTACCCTACCCGACCTGTACTGAATTGCGACAAAGCGGGCTCATCCCTCTCCCCGCCGACGCGCATCTCATACTTATAGCTCGGTTCAGGGTATTGTCTTTTACCACCATTCATGGTCATAATCAGTGCAGGTGAGATCGATGAAGCACACAGCCAAAGCGTATCGTCAGCAGTCCGGTAGCCGGCATGAAGCTTTGGCGGCTGGTTTTTTGGACGGATTTGGATCGCTAGCCCGGCTTGCGCCCGCAGGCAGGTTCCGTGTGGCGTTACGGCAACCAGCGTCGTCTTCAGACGACCGTACGCGGATGCAAGGCGATTTTGTGAATGTGTTCCGGAGCCTGCGTGAGCGTACCAAGCAGGGCTGACGACGATCCATCCCTCATCTCGCTTGCAGCTGTTACAGAACAGTCCAGCACTACACAAACGCTCAATCTCATCCGCAGTATCGAAGACGATTTGAAGGGTAAGCTGCCGGAAGGGGAGCAAGGCGTCGTCCTCCAGGTTGTTCGTGAGGTGGTCGAACGCCGGGCAGCCATCTTTTCCGGCCCCCAACCTCCGCCCGCTACTCCCACTCAATAGTCCCCGGTGGCTTCGACGTGATGTCATATACAACGCGATTGATGCCGCGCACCTCGCTCACAATGCGGCCGGAGATTGCGCGCAGCACATCATAGGGCAACGCGGCCCAATCAGCTGTCATGCCGTCTTCACTTTCCACAGCGCGGATGGCGCAGGTGTAAGCATAAGTGCGCTGGTCGCCCATTACGCCGACGGTCTTCACCGGCAATAACACCGTAAAGCTCTGCCATAACTTGGTCGTGAGCTCAGCCTTGTGGATTTCTTCGCTGCAAATGGCATCCGCGGCCTGCAAAATCGCGACGCGCTCGGGAGTAACTTCACCCAGAATGCGCACCGCAAGCCCCGGCCCTGGAAACGGCTGCCGCTCGAGAATCGCCGCAGGCATCTGCAGGTCGCGGCCGACACGGCGCACCTCATCCTTGAACAGATCGCGCAGCGGCTCAATGAGCTTCAACTTCATATCCGCAGGCAAGCCGCCTACATTGTGGTGACTTTTGATGACATGCGACGGGCCATGCACGCTGGCCGACTCAATAACATCCGGGTAAAGCGTGCCCTGCACCAGCCAGGCGATCTCCTCACCGGCCGAGCGTTCCGCCTCAAAGATCCTTTTCGCTTCCTCATCAAATACAGCGATGAATTCACCGCCGATGATCTTGCGTTTCTGTTCTGGGTCCGTCACGCCGGCGAGTTTGCTTAGGAAGCGATGACTCGCATCCACGGCGACTACCTGAAGTCCAAGCTCCTCGCGCATAGTCCTCTGCACCGTATCGAACTCACCTTGCCGCAACACGCCGTTATTCACGAAGATGCAGGTAAGCCGGTCGCCAATGGCGCGCTGCACAAGCACCGCCGCTACGGAAGAATCCACACCACCGGAAAGCCCGCAAATGGCATGACCAGTCGGCCCGACCCGCTCCCGAATGCGCTGCACCGTGGTCTCGATGAAGTGCTCGGGCGTCCAGTCCTGCTTCGCACCGCAAAGGTCTACAACAAAGTTCCGCAGCAGTTCTTTGCCCTGCCGCGAGTGCGCCACCTCCGGATGGAACTGCACAGCCCACATGCGCTGCGACGGATTGGCGATAGCCGCGACAGCATGGCTGGTGCGTGCAATGACCTCGAAGCCCGGGGCGAGCGTTTCCGCGTGATCGCCGTGACTCATCCACACGGTCAGCGTCGCCGGCAAGCCATGGAACAGCGCGGACTCCCCCGTAACGTCCACCTCCGCGTGGCCATACTCGCGCGCGTGCGCCGGCACTACACGGCCGCCAAGGTGATGCGTCATAAACTGCAGGCCGTAGCAGATGCCCAGCAGCGGCACGCCCGTTTCCAGCACAGCTGGATCGGCCTGGGGCGCCAAGGCGTCGTACACGGACGAGGGACCGCCGGAAAGAATGATGCCCTTCGGCCGCAGTGCCAATACCTCGTCCAAGGGCGTGGTACATGGCAGCACGACGGAAAATACGTCGAGTTCGCGAATGCGACGGGCGATCAGCTGGGTATATTGTGAGCCGAAATCGAGAATGGCGATAGTTGCGCTGCTGGGGTGCTCCACCATCTCAGTCTAATCGGACGGCCCGCTGCCTGCATCGGCATGGGTTGGGTGAACCCTTTCGCCTTGCGAGTGCAGTGCGTCCGCCTCGTGCGACAGCTTTTATCAAGTGCCGGCACGAGGCAACACCAACGCCTGAAAAAGCTGCAGGTACGCCGCACGCCGCACCACCTGAAACAGATCGGAGGCTAGGAGGTAAAGCAGCAAGCCTACCGTCCACCAGACCGTGAGAAACCCCTGCGTTTCTACTGTCTCAAAAGGCAGTGGACTGGCAGAAAAAACCATGGTCAGCACTAGCAGGGCGACCTTCACAATGCCCATCACCAGGTTGGTTTCCATGAGCTTGGCCCGCAGCGGCCCGGCGTTGAAAGCCGCGCGAAGGCTCGTGCCGATGTTTCCCTGCGCCGCCGTCATGGCAAACAACGGCGCGACGTCTAAAATCCAGGAAAACAGCAGCCACAGCATAAACAGAAGCAGACTGAGCCCCACCACCAGCGCGGCGTAAAGCACAAGGTTCGGCTCCGCGCCGGCGGCTGCCGGTCCGGTCACCGCAAAACGGCCGGCTGTAAGGAGTCCCCAAAGCCAGAGAGCAAAAGTCACGAGGAGCAGGGCAGCGCGCAACAGCCCAAGCCCAAAAAGAACGGCATACCGTGTTCGCAACGAAGGGTTAAGCCGTCGCCAGATCGCCGTTCGCCCCCAAGCGGAACTCGCAGCCCACACCACGAGCGCGAGCGGCACGAACCAGCGAGCCAAAGGCAGCAGAGCAGGCAGCAGTATCGTCCCTTGCGACTGCAGGGTCGTGCCGATCTCCACAGGTTTAAAGGCCGTCATCGCAGCCATCGCCGCGGAATCGAAATGCACACCATGCAGCGCCCGCGAGCCCGCCCATCCTGCCAGCAGCAGCAAAGGCACAGCGGTGGTCCAGCGCCAAAGCAGCTCCAGTGCCAGCAGCCCGGGGCGCTTCCAGATGGCCGCCATGGTCCCGACAAACGACTGCGTTCCCCGCAAAGGCACAGCCCGCGGCTCCGGCTGCCGGAATCCCGAACCATGCACCCCTGTGGTCATCGGCGCGGTGCTCCGGCGCATGGCATCGCCGCACTCGCGAACATGATCACGCGCGTTATCGCAGCACCAGATTGACCAGCTTGCCTTTGATAACCACCGTCTTCACCAGTGTCTTACCCTCAAGCCGCGCAGACACCTTGCAGTCCGCAAGCGCAGCGGCTTTCATCGCGACA
>CAXTNA010000044.1:0-16263 GCA_964245535.1 uncultured Acidobacteriaceae bacterium
GCCACCGTCTTCGCGTCCGCAGACCGGTCCTGAGGTGAAACCCACGCCCCCAGCTACCGGCGCACCCGCGCCTCCTACACCACCAACTTCCAACCCGCAGCGATAGCACCAGTCACCGCAAGCCAGTGAGTTTTACCCGATGATCCAACGCCTCAGCCCGCTTTTTCCCTATCTTCGTCGCTACTGGAAGAGCTTTGCCTGGGGTGGGCTGGCGTTGATCGTCTATAACTGCGCCAAGGCCGCGGTGCCGCTGCTGGTCGGCTCCGCCGTGGACGATATGCGCCGCAACAACCAAGCCGCCGCGGTCTGGCAGCATGCGCTCGCGCTGCTTGCCATTGCCGCTGTTTCTGCTGTGTGCCTGTACCTCACGCGACAGATCATCATCGGTGCTTCGCGCGAGATCGAGTTCGATCTTCGCAACGACCTTTTCGCGCACCTGGAAAAACAGCCGCCCAGCTTCTTCCAGCGCCACCGTACCGGCGACATCATGGCGCGTTCCACCAACGACCTCAACGCCGTGCGCCAGCTGCTCGGACCGGCCATCATGTACTCGGCAAACACGCTGGTCTTCACCGCGGCGGCACTGCCGTTCATGATTCGCATCAGCCCGCGGCTCACCCTCATCGCCTTTCTGCCGTTGCCCTTCGCTTCCGTGCTGGTGCAGTACTTCGGCGCACGCATCCACACGCGCTTCGAGCGCATACAGGCCATGTTTTCCGATATTTCCGCACAGGCAGAAGAGAACTTTTCCGGCGCGCGGCTTATCCGCGCCTTTGCGCAGGAAGAAGCGCAGATTGAGGCATTCGAGGAATCCAACCGCGAATATATTCGGCGCAGTCTGCGGCTGGCACGGCTGATGGCCATGCTATGGCCCACGCTCGAACTGGTGCTCGGCCTTTCCTTGATGCTGACGTTGCTCGTCGGCGGGCGCGAGGTCGTGCAACACCGCATCACGGTGGGCGAGTTCACCAGCTATAACGTGTACATGGTGCAACTGACCTGGCCCATGATTGCCATCGGCTGGGTCGTGAACCTCATCCAGCGCGGCACAGCCTCGGTTACCCGCATCGACCAACTACTGAAGGAAGAACCCGCCATCAGCGATCGCCGTCAATCTGTCGATGAATTGTCGTCCCGTAGCGTAGCGGAGGGACCTGCTTTTGTTCGGGTAGCCGATTCATTGCCAGCTTCACGATCAACGGCTGAGCTTGTTCCAGTGCAGAAAAAAGGCGCCCTATCCATTCGAGGCGACATCGAGTTCCGTCACCTCAACTTCCGCTACGCCACCGGCCCTGAGGTTCTTCATGACATTTGCCTGCGCATCCCGGCAGGCACGTCACTGGCCCTCGTCGGCCCCACCGGCTCCGGTAAATCCACGCTCGTTTCATTGATCCCCCGATTGCAGGATGCCGACCCCGGCGAAGTGCTCATCGACGGCCAGCCCATTCGCGACTATTCCCTTGCCGACCTGCGCGCCGCCATTGGTTTTGTGCCGCAAGAAACCTTCCTTTTTTCGACCACGGTCGAGGACAATATTGCCTTTGGCCGCCCCGAGGCTACCCACGATCAAGTTCTAAGCGCCGCGCAAACGGCACACATCGGCAAAGAAATTCTGGAATTTCCCGAGGGCTTCCGAACCGTCGTGGGCGAGCGCGGCGTTACGCTTTCGGGCGGCCAAAAACAGCGCTCCGCCATTGCGCGCGCCCTGCTGCGCGAACCCCGCATTTTGATTCTTGACGACGCGCTCGCCTCCGTCGACACCTACACCGAAGAGCAGATTTTGAGCGGGCTGCGCACCGCTATGCAAGGCCGCACCACGCTGCTCATCGCCCATCGCGCCTCCACCGCACGCAATGCCGACCGCATCGCCGTGCTCGTCGCGGGCCGCATAGCCGAACTCGGCACCCATGACGAGCTTCTGGCCAAGGGCGGCTACTACGCCGATCTGTACGAAAAGCAAAGCCTGGAAGAAGAAATCCTCCAGGCCGTATAAAGCCTCCTCCTCGGAGGACCTACCTCACCGTGTCATCCAGAGCGCAGCGAAGGACCTCTGTATTTCTCCACGCTGCCGATCAAACCCGGGCTGTATAAGGTCTCGCCCTCGACAAGCTGCGCTCAGGATGACAACCTAACCAACCCACACAGAGCCTTATCGCAACCCCGGCGTCGGAGCCGCCTGCTTCTGCTGCACCTCATGCGCATCGCCCGGCCCTGGCCCTGGCGTCTGGTTACCCTGCGTAGCGAACTTACCAAGAATAATCGCCATTACCACCACAATGAAACCTACCGCTGCCAACCCAATCGCGGACTCATCCTGGGTATCATGCACCATCGTCGTCTCCTATTCGTTCCCTGCTTTTCAGATGCTAGCGCAGAGTGGACCCGATCACGCATTTCTGATTCCGCCTTTGTTGCTTCAGTTGTCATCCCGTAGCGCAGCGCAGGGATCTGCTGTCCCGTTTTCTTTTATGAATTGCCGGAGCGTAGTCCGGATGGAAGGCCGCTGCCTTTACCTCATCGAGTCTACTCATCCTTACCCTTACCCATGACCTTCACGATGACCCGCTTGGACCGCTGCCCATCGAACTCCGCGTAAAACACGCGTTGCCAGGTGCCCAAATCGAGCTTGCCGCGCGTGACCGGCAACGTCGTCTCATGGTGCAACAGCAATGCCTTTAAGTGGGCGTCCGCATTGTCCTCCCCGGTTTGATGGTGCTTGTATCCGGGCCATCGCGGCGCCAATTTTTCGAGCCACACACTGATGTCTTCGATCAAACCGCTTTCGTGATCGTTAACGTAAATCGCCGCGGTGATGTGCATAGGCGATACGAAACAAAGCCCATCGTCCACGCCCGACTTCCGCACCACCGCCTCGACCTGATCGGTGATGTGCACCATCTCGTACTGCTTGCGTGTATTGAACGTCAGATACTCGGTATGAACTTTCATGCGTCCATGCTACGCGAGGAGTCTGGGTGCCCATCCTTTCACAGTTCCATCGTGAAAGGATGAAGTCTGAAGCTGAACGAATGGCTGCTTTCCCTGCCGCTTGCGAATCCATTCCGGTACGATGTTCTTGATGACCTTCCGTCCAAAGCGCGCCCTGGTCACCGGCGGCGCGGGCCTTATCGGCTCCCACATCGTCGACCTCCTCCTCACCAACGGCTACACCGTCCGCATCCTCGACAACCTCGAACCGCAAACCCACAAGCAGGGCAAGCCCGCCTGGGTCAATCCGCAGGCCGAGTTCATCCAGGGTGAGGTGCAGGATGCGGCCACGATCCGCGCCGCGTTGCAGGACATCGACATCGTTTTTCACGAAGCAGCCTATGGTGGTTACATGCCCGAGATGGCGAAGTATGTGCTTGTGAACAGCTTTGGCACGGCGCAAATGCTCGAGATCATCCGCGATGATCAACTGCCGGTTAAAAAAGTCGTGGTTGCCAGTTCGCAGGCCGTCTACTCCGAAGGCGCCGCCCTTTGCCCCGAGCATGGGCACGTCGTTCCGCTGTTGCGCCCCGCCGAACAACTCCGTGCCGGCGACTTTTCCGTGCATTGCCCTGTGCTCGTCGAGGGCAAAGTATGCGGCAGGCCGACAACCTCCATTCCGACACCTGAAGCTACCCCCGGCGGCGGTGAGACCGTGTATGCGCTCACCAAAGTCGACCAGGAAAAGTTGGTGCTGCTGTGGGGCAAGCAGACCGGCATTCCCACTGTGGCTTTGCGGTATTCGTGCACCTACGGCCCGCGCCAGTCGTTATTCAACCCCTACACCGGCGTGATTGCCATCTTTTGCACACGGCTGCTGAACCACCAACAGCCCGTCATGTACGAAGACGGCGGCCAAACCCGCGATCTCTGCTTCGTTGAAGATATCGCGCGCGCAAACCTCCTTGTCGCGGAGTCCGACAAGCTTGACGGATTACCCGTGAACGTCGGCTCCGGCCGCGCAACCAGCGTGCGTGACCTTGCAAGCATCATCGCCGGGCAACTTGGCATTGACCTGGCCCCACTCGCCCGCGGCGAGTTCCGCCCCGGCGAAATTCGGTCGCTCATCTCCGATATCAGCCGCATTCGCGCAGTCGGCTATCAGCCGCAGACGACCATCGAGCAAGGCATCGGCCGCTACGTCGAGTGGATCAAGACGCAAGGCACGGTGAAGGATTACTTCGCCGAAATCGAAGCCGGCCTGCGCGCAAAAGGGATCGTGCAGAGCGTCAATTCATAACCTCCGTTCCACCACATTTTTTGCAATGTTTCAGGTACAGCGTCGCTCCATACTGCGGCGCTGGCACCTGGCGTTGAGCTACCTTCCAGGTATGTCCTTCACGCTTGAAGGCAGTGCGCATCCAGCGCGACGATGCCGATCCCTTCCGCGTATGCCGACACGGTTAAATTATTTGGCACCTGGGAAGCGTTTTGCACCCAGACCACTCTTCCTGTCGAAAGCAGTCCCGAGGCGGCATGCGTACCTTTCGGCGCGCCCTCATCTACCTGATACTGGGTTTCGTGCATCACAACGCGCTCTTCGCGATATTCCTGTGGCTTTGTCATTCCTTCTCCTTTTTTCATGTCACTTTCTGCAATGGCCCGCAATGTGCAAGAAAGTGGATTGATGTTTTACCGACGAAGACAGAAACGATCTTCCGCAGCTGCCTTCCAGTGCCTAGCATCGCGTATCGAGCGGAGGTTGTGAATGTCACAAAAGAGTGAGGAGCCGTCCTATTTCGCTACAACATCGGTAAGCAGCCAAGCGGTAAACTTCTCTCATGCGCACCGCCCTTCTGCTGCTTGCCATGCTGACTTTTACTGCGGCAAGCCGCGCCCAATGGCAACTTCAGGACGCCCACACCACCGCCGACCTGCGCGGCATCGACTCCGTCGGCAACGGTGTTGCGTGGGCCTCGGGGACCAATGGGACGGTGCTCCGCACAGAAGACGGCGGCGCCGTTTGGCAACCTTGCACGGTGCCACCCGGTGCGAAGAATCTGGATTTTCGCGGGGTGCAGGCCTTTGATCACAACACCGCGATCGTGATGTCGAGCGGTAAAGGTGACCTGTCACGGTTGTACAAAACGACCGATGGCTGCCGGACATGGAAGCTGGTCTTTGCCGATCCCGACGACACTGGTTTTTTCGACGCTCTACGCCGTGTCACCAGCAAGCAACTATTCTTGTTAGGCGATCCCGTAGGGGGCAAGTTCAACCTGTTCACGTCGCGCGATGCCGGCAACACCTGGTTCATCGCCGACGACCCAGGCTTAGAAGCGACTGCGGGAGCCGGAGCCTTTGCTGCCAGCAACTCGTCTTTCATCAGCGTCGGAACAGATCTGGAATTTGGTACCGGCTCTCCCGATGCGGCCGTGTATCGAACTGTTCCGGCGTGTGACGCCAAAACGGGCATGTGCTCGCTGGCCTGGCAAAAAGCTGCAACCCCGATCGCGCATGGGCAAGCGACCCAGGGCGTTTTTTCGCTTGCGGGTCGCTTTGTTACCAGCCTTTCCGGCAAGAACACCAGTGTTCTGGTGGCCGTCGGCGGAGCGTATGACAAAGCAGCAGACGGTAGCGCTTCGGCAGCGTTTAGCCAGGATGGAGGCAAGACCTGGATCGCCTCGCAAACGATGCCGGGCGGCTATCGCTCCGCGGTAGCCTATGGTCCGAAAACCAACACCTGGATTACCGTAGGCCCGAACGGCACGGACATTTCCACCGACGACGGCCGCAACTGGCGTGCCCTCAAACCCTCGCCCGAGGCGAAGGACACGCCGGATGCCGACCAACACTGGAATGCGCTCTCGCTTCCTTTCGCCGTAGGTCCACGCGGCCGCATCGGCGTTCTGCGCGACGGCGCTTTGTCTACACCGCCCCGATAGCCGAAGAATGGGTGGGATCGGAAGCGTCGCGAAGTTCTGGCACGTTTGGGCGCTAAAACGTAACCACAATCTTGCCGACCTGCTGATTGCTCTCCAGGTACTTGTACGCCTCGACGATCTCGGCAAACGGAAATGTTTTGGCAATCTTCGGCTTAAAGGTGCCATCGGCCAAACGGTCGTAGATATATTTCTTCATCGGCTCTGCCCGTTCGGGCGATTGCATCTGGTGCAAGGAATAGCCGGTCAGCGCGACACCTTTGCCAAAGGCCGACATGGGATAGGTCGTCGGCTGGCCTGACAGCATGCCATACACATAAATCGTTCCCTCATAGGCCGTCGCCTGCGCGAGCGTCGACACGTATTCACCGCCGACTGGGTCGAACACAATACGTGCGCCCTTGCCTGCGGTGATCTCCTTCACCCGCGCCGGCAGGTCCTCTTCCTGCGTCGCAATCACGTGTGGTGCGCCCAAATCCAGCAACTCCTGCTTTTTGGCCGAGGTCCGTGTCGTGGCGATCGCCGTTCCGCCCTGGGCCTTCACAATCTGGATCGCCGCCAGCCCCACGGACGAGCTTGCCGCTGTGATGAGGACGAAGTCGCCCGGCCCCACCTTGCCGATCTCTACCAGCGCCCCGTAGGCGGTCGCGTACTGCATCCACACCGCGGCGCCCTCGACCGGCGACAACGACGGGGGCAGCGCGGCAAGTACGCCGGCCGGAAGCAGGGCCTCTTCACCCAGTACGCCGTATTTGTTCATCGAGTAGCCGGGGATCGTGCCGATCTGCTTGCCTATGAGGGACGCATCGACCCCAGCCCCCACCGCCGTAATCGTGCCCACGGGCTCATACCCCAGCCCTGACGGGAGCTGCGGTTGTTCCATGTATTGCCCATGGAAATACATGCTTTCCGCACGGTTCAGCCCCACCGCGGCGACCTTCATGGTGACCTCGCCGGGCCCGGGCGCCGGCAACGTCACATCCTCAATCTTCAACACCTCGGGACCGCCAAATTCGTAGAACCGCACAGCTTTGGGCATAAACACTTCTCCTGCTTAGCGGATGAGGGCCGCGCTATCGGCGATGCTATTTCGCTACGCTCAAACCATCACTCTTCTTATGGCTCGCAAGCTCGGTCCTCACCGGCTCCACAACACTCGATCGACCCGAATGCACATCCAACTCCCCGTGACCAGAACGCTTTACGTCGCCACCACCAATTCCGGCAAACTTCGCGAGGTCGCCGATGCCGCGCGCGCCGAACCTATCAATATCCTTGCTCTGCCCGGCCTCAGCGACCTGCCGGAGCCTGTGGAAGATGCCCTCACCTTTGCCGGCAATGCTGCGCTGAAGGCCCGCGCCTATTCCCGTCTTGCGCCGGATCTGCTGGTCCTGGCGGATGATTCCGGCTTGGAGGTGGACGCCCTCGGTGGCCGGCCGGGGGTGCGCTCCGCGCGATTTGCCGACGACCTCGCGTTTGAAGCCGCCTCCGGCCGCAGCCGGGCCGAGCGCAATAATCGCTGTCTGCTTTCCGTTCTGCAACAACTTGGGACGACTGGTGGAGGCGATCTCAACCGCGGGGCCCGCTTTGTTTGTGCGCTGGCGGTCGCCCGCGGGGGCGAGGTCCTGCTGCGTGCGGAAGGCGAGGTGCAAGGGGAAATCCTCGACCTCCCGCGGGGAAGCACCGGTTTTGGTTACGATCCCCTGTTCACCGTGCGCGCCCGCGGCTTCACCCTGGCCGAGCTTTCGCCCGAACAGAAGTGGGCGGTCAGCCATCGCGGCAACGCGTTTCGCGCGCTGCTTGCGCAGTTACGGACGGCGAGTTTGTAGCAGACCTGAAGAACAGCGGCTTTGATGCCGTACAAAATGGTTGCGGCTCTATGGCGATGTGAACGGAATCGCACAAAGCGAACGATTAGCGAACACATGACCCAAAGGTTGCTTGACCATCGTTTTTCCTGCAACGAATAATTGAGATTGCTTTGCAGTGCGACTTGCGCGCCTGTACCCGTTCCCCAGGAGACCGCCGCCGATGGCCGCAGCCGCACCCATGGCCCCCGCCGATAACGCCCAAGCAGTGAGTGGCCCAGGCCGCCGCGGCGTGCAGCCGCTGCGCGCCGGCGAAGGTCACAGCTACCTTTGGCGTCGTTTGCATTCGCTATCGGGGATCATTCCGATCGGCGCATTTCTAATCGAACATATCCTGTCAAATTTTGAGACCTGGAATGGCCCCCTCGCCTACGCGCAACAGGTCAAATTTCTCAACAGTCTGCCGCTGGTGCGGGTGCTGGAGTGGGCGTTTATCTTCATCCCTCTCGCCTTCCATGCAGGTTACGGCGTGTGGATCTCCTTCCGCGGCCGTTCCAACGTCAACATCTATCCGTGGGCCGGCAACTGGGCCTACCTCACGCAGCGCATCACCGGCATCATCGCGCTCGCCTACATCATCCAGCACGTGTGGCGGCAGCGCTTTTCGGGGGTCAACCTGCCTGAGCACCCCGGCGCGGCCTTCGCCAAGGTGCAGCACGAGCTTTCGAACCCCTGGATGTTCGCCATTTACGCCATTGCGATGATCGCGACCTGCTGGCACTTCGCCTATGGCGGCTGGCTTTTCTGCGCCAAGTGGGGCATCACCCCCGGCGTTCGCGCACGGCGCAAGTCAGGCTATGCCTGGGGCGGCCTCGGCGTCGCACTTTGCGTAATGGGTTTTATCAGCATGTACGCGGTGGTTTGGAAGTATCCGAATGCGCCGGCAGATGTCATGCCCGCGCAGCCTGCGGGTGTGACGTTGCCTGCGCCGTCTGTCGCGCCCCCGAATAGTACGAATCCGACCCAACCTGGTTCTGTCCAGCAACCCTAATTGTTATCCCGTACCCTGAGCGAAGCCGAAGGGGAAGGGATCTGCTTTAACTAAGCGAGTTAGCCAATGGCAGCAGCAACAACACCCCGCATCATCGTCGTCGGCGGAGGCCTTGCCGGCCTCTCCTCCGTCATCAAGATCGCCGAAGCCGGCGGCAATGTCGACCTGTTCTCCATCGTGCCCGTGAAGCGTTCGCATTCGGTCTGCGCGCAGGGCGGCATCAACGCGGCCAAAAACCTCAAAGGCGAGGGCGATGATGTCTCGAAGCATTTTGACGACACCATCTTCGGTGGTGACTTTCTCGCCAACCAGACGCCCGTGAAGCAGATGACGCAGCAGGGGCCGGCTATTATTGATCTGCTCGACCGCATGGGTGTGCCGTTCAACCGCACCCCTGAAGGCCTGCTGGACTTCCGCCGCTTCGGCGGCACACTCTATCACCGCACCGCCTTTGCGGGCGCGACGACAGGCCAGCAGCTACTCTACGCGCTTGACGAGCAGGTGCGCCGCTACGAGTCCGAAGGCAAGGTGAAGAAGTACGAGGGCTGGGAGTTCCTCAGCTCCGTGCTCGACGAGCATGGCGTGTGCCGCGGCATTTGCGCCATGGATTTGCGGTCGATGGAAGTGAAGACCTTTCCCGCTGACGCGATTATCCTGTGCACCGGCGGCATCGGGGCGATCTTCGGCAAGAGCACCAACTCCGTCGTCTGCACCGGCTCGGCGCAGTCTGCCGTCTATCAGCAGGGCGCGGCCTACGCGAACGGTGAGTTCATCCAGGTACATCCGACCGCCATCCCCGGTGAAGACAAGCTGCGCCTCATGAGCGAATCCGCCCGTGGCGAGGGCGGCCGTGTGTGGGTGCCGCGTCAGCCCGGCGATAAGCGCGCCGCGCAAACCATTCCAGAACCAGACCGCTTCTACTTTCTTGAAGAGTGGTACCCCAAGTACGGCAACCTCGTGCCGCGCGATATTGCCACCCGTGCCATCCACCGCATTGTCTACGAAGAAGGCCTCGGTATCGACGGCCAGCCGATGGTGTACCTAGATGTCTCGCACATTCCCACCGAGGTGCTCAACCGCAAGATCGAGGGCATCCTCGAAATCTATGAGAAGTTTGTCGGCGACGATCCGCGCAAGGTCCCGATGAAGATCTTCCCGGGCATGCACTACACCATGGGCGGCCTGTGGGTGGACTTCAACCAGATGACCAACATCCCAGGCATCTACGCGGCGGGGGAGGCCGACTATTCCATCCATGGGGCGAACCGGCTGGGCGCCAACTCCCTGCTGAGCTGCATCTACGGAGGGTTCGTCGCCGGCCCGCACGCGATGCAGTATGCAAAAAACCTGCCGCCAATGGTCGGTGACGGTGGTCACGCTGCCGAAAAGCAGCGCCAGATCGAGATGAACTCGCTGCTGCTGCACAACCAGGGCACGGAAAACCCCTTCCGCCTATGGCGCGAGCTCGGCGATACCATGACGCGCCACGCAACGATCATCCGCTACAACAAGGGGCTCGCCGAGGCTGACGCCAAGATCGTCGAATTGCTCGACCGGTTCCGCAACATCAATCTTTCCGACAAGAGCCAGTGGGCCAACACCAGCTTTGCCTTCGCGCGGCAACTGTGGAACATGCTGCACCTCGCCCGCGTGGTGGTGGGAGGTGCGGCCGAGCGCGACGAAAGCCGCGGCGCCCACTACAAGCCCGAGTTTCCCGAGCGCGACGACGAGCGCTTCCTCATGACGACGAAAGCCTTCTTTCGCGACGACGCGCCCTCGATCGAGTGGGAAGAGGTGGATACGTCCTTCATCGTGCCCCGGGCCAGGAGGTACGACGCCGCGGCGTAACCGGCGCACATACAGCTACCCTGGGACCCTTTACCGCCATCTGAGGAAACATGACAGGCATCGGACCCGACACCCTCAAGCACATCGTCTACCCCGCCATGATCTTCGCGTTTCTCTGCGTGATGGTTGGGATGTTCGTTTATAACCGCGCTTCCAAGCGCAAACAGAAGGAACTGGTCGGCGACAACCCCGCCAGCCAGGAAGCCGGAATCGCCGCAGCAAGACAGGCCATCGAAAGCAAAGGGACGAATTTGGACTAGCTGCAGGGGTGAGGTCCGGCCCGGCATGTGCCGAACGACAGGAGTGAGGCGTACCGATGAATACGACGAATCTGTCCATCGTGCTCGCCCTCGCCGCCGCGCTGTTTTACGGTGTCTTTGTGCTGTATGGCGCGTGGGTCGACGGCCGCCGGCAGAAGGTACGGGACCGGGGTTTGCACCCCACCACGGAAGGCTCCGGCGAGGTCCACGCCCGGGAAGAAAGGAACGAAGATGGCAGCCAGCGTCATTGAAATGCGTTCGCAGCAGCAACAACCGGTGGCCGAGGTCACCTCGCCGCACCATCCCGCGTCCGCCCGCACCTTTACGGTCAAGGTCACGCGGCAAGCCTCGCCGAACGCACCCGCGCGCACGGAAACCTTTGCGATCCCCTACCGGCCCAACATGAACATCACCTCTGTGCTGGGGGAGATCGCCATGAATCCGACCACCACGGACGGGCGCGAGTCGACCGCGATTGCTTATGACGCAAACTGTCTCGAGGAGATCTGCGGCTCCTGCGCCATGCGCATCAACGGCAAAGCCATGATGGCCTGCTCGGCGCTGGTCGACAAACTGCTTGGCGATGACAACACGATCACGCTGCAGCCGCTTTCGAAGTTTCCCGTGGTACGCGACCTTGCGGTGGACCGTTCCGTTCTGTTCGAGAATCTCAAGCGCGTGAAGGCCTGGGTGCCGATCGACGGATCGTATGATCTCGGGCCCGGTCCGCGGCAGGCTCCCCAGATCCAAGAACAGCGCTACCCCTTATCGAACTGCATCTCCTGCACCATCTGCATGGAGGTGTGCCCGCAGTTTAATGATGTGACCAACTTTGTCGGTGCGGCGACGATTGCCCAGGCCAAGCTGTTCAACATGGACCCAGCTGGGTCCGTCCTGAAGGAAGACCGGCTGCGCGCGCTGGCCGGCGATGGCGGCGTGCAGGAGTGCTCGTTTGCACAGAACTGCGTCCAAGCCTGCCCCAAACAGCTGCCCTTGACGGAGGCGATCTCAGATGTCGGGCGGGATGTGTTTGTGCAGCAGGTGAAGGACTTCTTCAGACGATGAAATGTAAGCTGATGCTACTTCGACATCCGGACTTCGAGTCATCACGAAGATGAATCAACGTGAGTGCAACGATTTGTGTCTACCCCGTCCTATGAGAGATAGGGTATAGTGCGTTTGCATCACGGAGTTCTGAATGAAAGCGTTCGCGCAAATGGTGACCGGTCTGCTCCTTACCGCTTCGCTATCCATGTCCGCACAAAACAAAGCGCAACAATCCGAGCCTGTCGCCTGGGGTGCGCTTTCGGGTAATTCGTCCTGCGTCATTTTTGCAGAAGGACATAAAACCAGCGGAAGGTTCTATGGTGTTGCCGTGACTACCAAAACGGTTGGGAAACTCACACTTGTGGAAACACAGAATTACACCTTCCCTCAAAAAGAAATTCTTGAGACTCAAGAGAACATGGACGACCTGATGCAAACCGCTCAGAAGGACCACGTAAAATTCGTCAAGATCCCGGAAAAATATTCACCTGAACTTCTTGAGAAGGCCCGCGCCTCCTGCAAACAGGACGCACGATAATCCGCTAAGCGCCAGTTTCTTGTGTCCAGCACCACCAAACGTCTTAGCGCCTTTATGCTTCACGGAACTTCACGAGAATGGTGGTAAGGGAAAGTAAGTTCGCGCATGCTCCTTGACCGTCGTCGATTCGTGCAACTCAGTGCAGCCGCGGCGTTAGCGCCGCGTTCCTCGGCCGCCTACTCTCGTGGCCCCTCGATGGCATCGGGAGATGCGTTCCCGCCTGGGCTCCCCAGGGTCCCTCGTTACGACCAAGTCACGATCCATGGCGGCATGGCGCTCGCTCAGCAACAGAATGCGCAGGCCATACTTGCCACCTTTGACGATGACGCGCTACTCAAGCCCTTTCGTGAAATGGGCGGCTCACCGGCACCGGGCCGCAACCTGGGCGGGTGGTACGAATACCTTCCTGACTACAACTGGCACAACGGCGATGCCGGCCTTGCCCCGGGGCACTGCTTCGGCCAGTGGACCTCGGCCATGGCCCGCTTTAGCGCGACGCAGCGAGACGATGCGGCCCGCACCCGCGTGCTCCGTCTGCAAGCGTTGTTGCGAAACAACATCACTCCTGATTTCTTCGATAAACACCGCTATCCGGCATATCTTTTCGACAAACTCAACTGCGGTCTGCTGGACGATCACACGCTGTTGCAGGACCCTGCGGCCTTCGAGGTGCTCGACAAGGTGCGCCGGTGTGCGGAGCCGAACCTGCCGGAATCGGCCTTGGAACGTGACACGTACTGGCGCAAGGAGCGCGATTTTTCCTACACGTGGGACGAAAGCTACACCCTGCCCGAGAACCTATATCTGCTATACGCGGCGGGCGCGGGGGAGCAGTACCGAAGATTGGCGCGACGTTTTCTATACAGCGGTTTCTTCGATCCGCTCGCGCGCAACGAAAACATCCTTGGCACGCTGCACGGCTACAGCCATGTGAATGCACTCTGCTCCGCCATGCAGGCCTGGTTCGTCGACGGCAGCCAAACGCATCTCGATGCGGCGAGGAACGGCTATCGCATGGTCGCGGCGCAGAGCTATGCGACGGGCGGCTGGGCACCGGATGAGCTTTTTGAGAAACCAGGTTCCGGCAAGCTGCTCGGGAGCCTCACCGATTCACATAACAACTTCGAAACGCCCTGCGGCACCTATGCTTTCCTTAAACTTTCGCGTTATCTGCTGCAGGCAACACGCGACGGCAGCTATGGGGACGCCATGGAGCGGCTGCTGTGGAACAGCATGTTCGGCGCCCTGCCCTTGCAGACCGACGGTCACACCTTCTACTACGCCGACGCGAACAACCAGGCGCAGCGGGTGTACTCGGCCCATCGCTGGCCCTGCTGCGCGGGTACGCACACGCAGGTGGCGGCCGATTACGGCATCAACACCTGGCTGCTCGGCCCTGCGGATTCCCGATCGGTCTGGGTCAATCTGTACCTGCCTTCCACGCTGCGGTGGGAGGAAGGCGACACATCGCTCGTGCTTACACAGAACGACGCCTACCCGGCCAGGGAGCATGTGCGGCTCACACTCGAGGCAAGTCAGCCAACGCGTTTTGTTCTCAACCTGCGCGTTCCTGCCTGGTGCACGTCCGCCTCGTTGCGCGTCAACGGTCAACGCATGCCCCTCCATGTACAAAAAGGGTTCGCCGCGATTGACCGCACCTGGCGTCAGGGCGACAGGATCGATCTATCGCTTCCCGCGACCCTGCGACTCGAGCCATTCCCTGCTGATGGTCTAATACCGCAGCCGAAGCTGGCGGCGCTGTGCTGGGGTCCATGGGTGCTGCTGCCGCTGGCACCCTCACCTGCGGCCCGCGCGAACGATCTGCTCCAAGCCGAACGCATCTCCCCAACCGAATGGCGGGTTCGACGCCCCGAGGGCGATTTATACCTGCGGCCGTTCTTTGCCGTAGGGGACGGCACCTATGCGACTTACCTGCGGCTGACCTAGACTTTGTGTAGGGCACCAACCGCATTGAATCCCGCACCGCATCTAAGCCCGCAGGCAAATAAGCCTTTAGGAGCGACGATGACCACCCACGAAACATTGGAACTGCAAGACGCCCGCCGCATGATTGCGGCGGCGACGAAAAAAGCGGAAGAGATTGGGCAGCCGATGAACATCGCCGTTGCCTGTGCGGGCGGCTATCTGCTCGCGTTTGAACGCATGGCGGAGGCTTGGCTCGGGTCAGTGGATATCGCGCAGAAAAAGGCCTGGACGGCGCGCGCTTTCAACATCGAAACCAAGGCTTTGGGAGAAAATTCGCAATCGGGCGATCAGTTTTTCGGCATACACGCCTCGAATGACGGCAAGGTGATGATCTTTGCCGGCGGCATCCCGGTGAAAAAGGATGGCAAGGTGATAGGCGCGATCGGCGTCTCGGGCGGTTCGGGTGAGCAGGATCAGGCGGTCGCCGAGGCTGGCGTCAGCGCCTTCCAGGCAAGCTAACGGGCAACAAATGGTCGGGGCGGAGGGATTCGAACCCCCGACCCTCTGCTCCCAAAGCAGATGCGCTACCAGGCTGCGCTACGCCCCGACTTCCACCATGGTATCGCAGACACTTGCACATGCGAAGCCACCTACGACCTTGCGTGACCTTAGGCTCCAGCCACAGCCTTATCGCCACATCGGCGCGTGCAATTTGTGTAACAGCGACCCGCTGAACCAAAGCAGCAGAACAAAGGGCAGCATGATGAAGCTCATCAGACCCAGGCCAATCACGGCCATAAACAGCCAGTCGCGCCAAGTGTCGCGGCGGCCGTGCGTGAGGCTTCGCTCCAAAAGCGCATAATTGCGGCGATTGGCGCGCCAGCCGATGTCGAACAGGTTGCCAAGCACCGGCACCGCGCCCACCACGACCTCGATGCCGATGTTGGCGGCCATGCGCGCGACTGTGACCAAAGGCACGCCGCGGAAAAAGGCGGCGAGCACGATGATGCAGCTGGCAGCGCCGGCGAGAAAATCGCCCACGCCCGGCACAAAGCCGATGATGCCGTCCAGCCCGAAGCGTATGTTCGTTCCCGGCACGCGGAACCAGGTGTCGAGCAGGCGCGACAGCATTTCCAGGTTCTCATCGCGGAAAGCGCCGTCCGCACCCGCAAGGCGAGGCCGCAGCTGCCCTGCGCTGTCGCCGTATGATCCTGGTTCCACGTGTGGCGGCAGGATTTCCGGCTCCCTTCCCTTCACTCTCATGACGTTTCCTTCCGAAACCTGGAGGTTGGATGCTACAATTCTCTTCGGTACGGCGGCTATAGTTCAGTGGCAGAACGCCGCTCTGTGGCAGCGGATGTCGTGGGTTCGAAACCCACTAGCCGCCCCAAAACTCCCCTAAAAAGCCTCCCGTTCTCCCAACCAGACTGCAGCCGATGCCTGCCCATCCAGGCCCAGACAGGGCCCCCTGCATCCCGCTCCGCCCGCTAGATCACCTCATCGGCATATTCTTCAAGCGCTGCCCTCGTCTCACGCTCGAATTTCGACGCCTCGATGTCCGTCAGTTCCAAAGGCACGCCGTCCATCGATCGGAAGAAGTCTGCAAGGCTGTGAAGAACCTGCGCCAGGTTCAAAGACCGGGGACTAAGGATTAACGTGCTCATCGGATTCCACTCTCTCTAACTCCGCGGTCGCCCACAAAATTCACGAACGGCCGTCGCCGCCGCGATTGGCGCGGGCATCGAATCCACGCGAATGTAACAAGCGGCTTACACCGCTGAACAGAAAAAAAGCTGCATTCGGAAACCGAAGTACCACCCCTCTCCCGATTTGGTAAAATCGGCCTTCAACCAAAGCAGCGGCTCGCAGCCAGCCGCCATCCCACAACCCAGAACAGCGCACCACCCCCATACCC
>CAXTNA010000045.1:0-16202 GCA_964245535.1 uncultured Acidobacteriaceae bacterium
AGCTGATGTCGATCAGCGATGAGCTGATGTGGCGCTACTGGATCTTTCTCACCGACCTGCCGCAACGCGACATCGACCGCATGCAGGCCGAGGTCGCCAGCGGCGCGCTGCACCCCATGCAGGCCAAGAAAAATCTCGCCCACCTCATCACCGCCGGTTTCCATTCCGCTGCCGAAGCTGACGCAGCGGCTGAGGGCTGGGCAACGCAGTTTCAGCAAAAAGGCGTCGCGGACGATGTGCCGGAGGTGGCTGTTTCTGAAACAGCCGAAGGGCTCCTCACAGAAGGCGCGATCCGCCTTCCGAAGCTGCTGGTGCTCGCCGGCCTCGCGTCGTCCACCGGCGAAGCACAACGCAAGCTGAAAGAAAATGCAGTAAGTGTGAACGGAGAAAAATTCGCCGCCCACACACTCACCCATGAGGCCCTGGGCGCATCGCCTACCCTTCGCCTCGGCAAGAAAGCTGTCCGCCTTCGCTGGACCGAGTGAAAGCATTCACCCGGCAACGAACCGGGTGCCCCATCCTTTGCAGCTTTATCGTAAAGGGTGGGATATCGTTTGCGAAGCAAACGATCGTTTATACAAACGCCAGCACCCCGGCGCTCCGCACGAAGCACCCCGCCCTTTATCAAATCGCCAAAGAACGGGGCACCCTTCTCGCCAAAACGCTACGCCGGCACCGGCACCTCGAACGCATTCAACAATACCGCTGTCGTCATATACAGCCCCACAAGATGCAGCAGGTCCACAAGGCCCTTGTGCCCAAACGCCGCTTTCGCTTCGGCATACAGATCGGACGAGACGCGATGCTCCGTCGTCAGCGCCCGCACGAAACGATGTGCTGTAAGCTCCTCCGGTCGCAACGACACCGGCTCTCCACCCGTAGCCAGCGCATCGATGTCTGCCGCGGCAAGACCAGCTTTCACCGCCACCGCGCGATGCGCGTAGAGCTCATACTTCGAGTCAAACGCCGCGCCCACCGTCAGGATTACCACCTCACGCACACGCGCATCGAGCGAGGTGGCGTCGCGCTCCGTTTTCAGGTAATTCAACTGCGCCGCACCCAACTCCGGGCTGTACAGCAACGCGTTGAACGGCCCGAGCAGTGTGCCCTCCGGTCCTTCCGCGGCAAAGCCTGATGCCTTGGCCCACGCCAGCATGCCGCTCTCCAGCCGCTCATACAACTCACGCTGGTCCGGATTCAGGGCCGATGCTTCCAACAGCGGCAACCGCTCGTTTTGCTCACTCAACTCTTGATCCATCACGCCACCTCACCACTTCTCACAGCCACGCTGCACGCGCCGGTATCCACCTTGGATGCACCTCTTGCCACAAGGCGGCACGGCAGCATCGAACACGGCATGCCCCTTCGCACAGCCAACATTATCGGCGCCGGTCCTAACGGGCTGGCCGCAGCCATCACGCTGGCGCAGCGCGGCGTTGCCGTTTCCGTCTTCGAGCGCAATGACCAAATCGGCGGCGGTTGTTCGACCGCCGAGCTCACGCTGCCCGGCTTCCGTCACGATGTCGGCTCCTCCTGCTACCCCCTCGGCATAGCCTCCCCGTTCCTCAAAACACTGCCGCTGGCCCACTACGGCCTGCGTTGGATCGAGCCCGATGCCCCTTTGGCGCATCCGCTCGACGATGGCAGCGCGGTCATGCTTGAGCACTCGCTTGATCGCACCGCGGCGCAATTTGCCGATGCCGGCAACGCCCACGACGCCCACGCCTGGCGCACGCTCTTCGCTAGCTCGGTCCGGGACTGGGAAGCTCTTGTCGCCGACTTCACCCAGCCGCTCCTGCGCATACCGTCGAACCCCGTGGCCATGGCCACTTTCGGGGCCGCTGCAATTTGGCCGGCGAAATCGCTAGCGGAAAGCGTCTTTCACGGCGAGCCCGCCCGCGCCCTGTTTGCCGGCTGTGCAGCGCATTCGGTCCTGCCGCTCACGCGCATCGTTTCCTCCGCCACCGGGCTGGTGCTCGCCGCCGCTGGCCACACGACAGGCTGGCCCATCATTGCGGGAGGCGCACAGGCTCTCACCGACGCTTTGGCCGCCTACCTGCACGATCTCGGCGGCAAGGTCATCACGGGGATTTCCATTCGGCATCTCCGCGATCTCGCCGACGCCGACGTCACGCTCTTCGACACCTCTGCCCGTGCGCTCGGCACCATTGCCGGTGACGCGCTCACGCCCGCCTTCCATACGCGGCTCGCCCACTTCCGCCGCGGCCCCGGCATCTTCAAGGTCGATTATGCTTTATCGGAACCCATCCCATGGCGTGCCGAGAACTGCAAGCGTGCCGCTACCGTTCATCTCGGCGGCACCCTCGCTGAGATCGCTCTTTCCGAGCACGACGCGTTCTACGGCTACATTCCCGCCCCCGCGGACGACCGACCCTTCGTTCTGCTGGTACAGCCCAGCCTATTTGATCCCACCCGCGCCCCGCGTAGTGCCGGCGGTCAACCGCAGCACACCGCCTGGGCCTATTGCCATGTGCCCTCCGGGTCTAACGTCGACCGCACCGCCGCGATTGACGCACAGATCGAGCGTTTCGCCCCCGGCTTTCGCGACACGGTACTCGCCCGCCGCAGTTGGAACGCCGACACCCTCACCGCCAGCAACCCCAACCTGCTCGGCGGCGATGTTTCCGGCGGCGCCATGACGCTCACGGGCCTGCTTGCCCGCCCTACATTGCGCACCTACCGTACTTCCTCACCGAATCTGTATCTTTGCAGCGCTTCCACACCGCCAGGGGGCGGCGTGCACGGCATGGCAGGACATCTGGCAGCCATGGCTGCGCTGAAAGATCATATGTCCGGTTAGCGTTCGCCATGGAGTGGGAGCTAATTGGATTTCGAGTTAAGGTGTCTATGCGACAAACTTCTGCTTAAAATAATGCTGAACCAACTCATCGAAGTTCCATTTCAGAGCGCGAATTCACTCCCACTAAAGCCCGGAGCTAGCATGCTGCAAATCACGAACGGTTTGGTAAAAGATCCCCGAGTACAAATTGAACTTTGCCCTAGCCTCGATCATGGTCCGTTACTACAAGTCCACGCCATCGTTATGCACCAGACAGGCGGAGCGACAGCGGCGAGCGCCTTGGACAAATATAAGCACTCAAAAACAGACCATACTGGAGCGCACTTTCTTCTTGACAAAGACGGCATCATGTACCAAACCCTTCCGGTAAACCGTAAATGTGCTCACGTAGCTCCTATCAAGGCCCGCTGTATCGATCAACACAGCTGCAGACCTTGCGGAGTTCGCAAAGATCACAACACAAACACATAGTGCTTGGAACGGATCGCATAATAGAGCCGTTGGTGCATATGAAGTGAAAAAACCCTATCCTGTCCGGTGGCCATGGAACGCGGATGCTATTGGCATTGAGGTTGTAGGCATGAACATTACCGGTACCACGAAATATGAAGATCCTACGCCGCAACAGAACACTTACCTACACTGGTTTGTCCGAGACCTGCTGGGAGCTTTGAATCTTACCCTTGCTGACGTGTATGAACAT
Source organism: uncultured Acidobacteriaceae bacterium (assembly GCA_964245535.1). GTDB lineage: Bacteria > Acidobacteriota > Terriglobia > Terriglobales > Acidobacteriaceae > Granulicella. The sequence continues at coordinate 3,525 of CAXTNA010000045.1, forward strand.
CCTCAGTTATCCGCCAAGACACCGGGAGAAGCGCAGGGACTCTCATGGTGAAGTACTTGGCTCCATTGCTCCTTTTCACGACCGCTGCCATTGGTAAATGGACTCTCCCTTCACACTCAAAAATTGTTGTAAATGCTCCTCATATGCAAGACGGTTATCAGGAAGATCCAACTCGCTCTTGCGCCTCCCGTCACCTGACAGAGGCCCAATTACGTAAGAAATTTGCGACGTACCATGAATTAAAACCGATGGAACTCCACGATAAATACATGGTAGAAGGTTGCGTAATCGAAGGAACGATCACCCTCAATCAAAGGCAGTTTCATTTCATAGAACAACCTATAAACCTTCTCGAGACGGACTATCCTGATGGGAAACTGCACCAACTTGGCGGCCAACACTCCGACACGAATGAATAAAAATAGACGGTCATGCATATGTATGCCCGTCTGGTTCGTTCTGGACTGCCGTGAAGTTCGACTCATACATCAGGCTTCGCGAACGTGATTTTTAGCTTCGCCCAATAAAGGCGTATCGTCATACGCAAGGAGTTTGTGCCATGCTCAGAAGAGAGTTTCTCAGCCGCACGTCCCGCACGCTCGGCGCGGCCCTGCTGACCCGCTCGCTCGCCCATTCCGCCGTAGCCCGCGCCGCCCTGCTTGAGCCCGCTCCACTGCCGACCAAGTTCCAGGCCAGCGACGATGTTGTGCTCGGCCGCACCGGCATTCGCACCAGCCGGCTGGCGATGGGCACGGGCACCATCGGCGGCGGCGGCAATTCCAACCAGACCCGGCTCGGCGATTCGCCGTTCACGCGGCTGTTGCGCGACGGCTACAACGACAACGGCCTGCGCTTTTTCGATGCCGCCGATTCTTACGGCAGTCATCCCTATGTCGCGGAGGCCATCAAGGGCCTGCCGCGCGACAAGGTCACCGTGCTCACCAAAACCGATACCCGCGACCCAGCCGGCGTGCGTGCGGACCTTGACCGTTTTCGCCGCGAGCTTGGCGTCGACATGATCGACATCGTGCTCATTCATTGCGTCACCGAAGCGGACTGGACCACACGCTATCGCGGTGCGATGGATGTGCTGTCCGAGGCGAAAGCCAAAGGCATCATCCGCGCCCACGGTGTCTCCTGCCACAGTCTGTCGGCGCTCAAAGCCGCTGCGGCCTCACCCTGGGTCGAGGTCGATCTGGTGCGCCTGAACCCTATCGGCTCGCACATGGACGCCGACCCGGCCACGGTGATTCCGGTGATCCAACAAATGCGCGCCAAAGGCGTAGGCATTGTCGGTATGAAAATCCTCGGCCAGGGCGACCTGCGCGAAAAACCTTCCGAGGCAATCCGCTACGCCCTGGGCACGGGTGTGCTCGACGCCATGACGATCGGGGCCGAATCGCGCACGGAGCAGAACAATCTGGTGCATCGGGTGGCTGCCGCCTAGCGGCTCATACCTGCTACGCGCGAAAGCTCCGACACTACGCTGGCGATCACCGGTGCCCAGTCTCCTTCGACCTTTTGCCGGAAAAGTGTTGCGCTTGGGTACCAGGGACTATCGTTCCGGTCGGTGAGCCATCGCCAATCCGCTCTGACCGGAAGCAAAATCCACACCGGCTTGCCGAGAGCGCCCGCCAGATGCGCTACCGAGGTGTCCACTGACACAACGAGATCGAGTTGGGAGATGGAGGCTGCGGTTGTCGCGAAGTCTCCCACTTGGGGCTGAACCCCCGCAAATGGCAACGGACTGGACTCCGCGTCAAGACTGATTGGTCCGCGTTGCAAGGAGTAGAAGGACACATTCTCCACCTGCCACAGGGCAGCAAGTTCTGCCAGCGAAAGAGACCGCTCACGATCAATCACATTGATAGCGCCACCGGCCCACACCAAACCGACATGAAGATCCGTAGCACGCTCTTTTTTGAGCCACTTCGGTGGAACGCCATCGGATGAGAAATAGGGAACTTTGGCGGGAATGCTTTGCAGATCTGTTCCGAAAGCCAACGGCAGGCTCAGCAAGGGGCAATGCCAGTCGAACTCCGGGAGCGGATCTCCGCGCGAGATCACCTGTACCCCGTTGGGAACCATGCTGATAGCCAGGCTGTAAAGCTCTGGGTGGACTTCCAGAATGAGGCGTGCACCCCGCGCGGCAACCATCGGAACATAGCGCAAAAACTGGATCGTATCGCCAAACCCCTGCTCTGCATGCAGCAGGATCCGTGCTCCCTGAATCGGCTCCCCTTTCCATTGCGAATGGGCGAAGTTTCGCTTCGGTGAAGAAAAATCTTCCAATCTCCATCGCCACTCCAGCTCGGCCCAACCACCAGCAAAAGCACCTCGCCGTAACAAGCAATGGCTCAGATTGACGTGGGCCCGCGCCAGATTCGGCTTAAGTGCGATGGCCCTTTCGTAGTTGTACTCAACAAGCGCAGAGGGCCTTTGCTGCGTGTAGTAAAGAAAACCAAGGTTCACATACGACTCTGCATAGTCCGGCTGGATGGATAGCGCCTTGAGCATGCATGCTTCCGCCTCGGGGTACTGTCCGGCCAGGCGGAGTGCATTTCCAAGAGCATTTAGGTAACGCGGATCGTCTTGCTTCAGGGCTGTTGCTTGGCGATAGCTCTCAACGGCAGCCTCTGTCTGGCCCTGCTTGAGGTAAAGATTCCCAAGATTACTGTGAGTCTCTGCCGAAGCGGGATTCAGCTCGGCTGCGGCACCGGCAAAGATAAGCGCAGTTTTCCAGTCTCGGAGCGAAGCGAAAACACCGCCAAGGTTGTTGTAAGCCGCGAAGCAGGACGGATCGAGCGTAAGTGCCCGTTGAAAACATGCCACAGCACCTTCCAGGTTCCCAGCATGTTGCAATGAAACGCCAAGATGAACCTCTTGATCCGCGGACGCGGGAGCAATGAAAGCGGTTCTCATAAAAGCTGGAGAAGATAGCCGCGCAGCACCACGATTTTCATGTCATCCCCTCTGTATTGCCGATTGCTTGTCCGTCAGTGATTCGTGGGTCAACACCACATCATCGACGGTTCTCCGTACTCAAACAATGCAACGACAGTTGTAGGAAGCTATGCACCGCACCGGGTTCCAAAACCCTCCACAGCTGCAATCTCCGCCGTCACACTCGCAAATGCCGGCAACGGCGGAATGATGGCCTTGTCGGACAGCAATGCGTCATCGACTGCAGAGTCAAATACATCTAGCCCAGGTCCGCACGGGAGGCTAAAGCCCGGAACCGCTCGACTTGATTCTCGAGTTCCCCTTCGGCTCCGTCTCCAGGCCGTTACCGCCTCTTTTAAAATGAAGCACGTAAAACTGTAGAAATTGGCGTCTTCGATGCCGCGGTGAAGTAAGCTCCCGAAGAGGGCTCTTCTTGCATTTCTACAACACACATTCCGCTCTACAGCGTGGTCTGCTTTTTGTTGGACTCGCCAGCATGGCAATCCAAGGCGCCGGAATTCAAGCCGCCGGGCAGCAGGCCGCGCCGAAACTGACCGTTCTGCATGCCGCGCATGTGCTCGATGTCGCCGCCGGCCAACTCATTACCCCGGGCGAGATTCTCGTTGAAGGCACGCACATCCGCGAGGTCGGTCCTCAGGTCAGTCATCCCGCCGGCGCGCAGCGGCTCGATCTCGGTCAAACGACCCTGATGCCTGGCCTGATCGACGCGCACGTCCACCTCTTCCTTCACGTCGGCGACGAGGCCTTCCAGACCGTCAACGAATCCGTTCCGGAGCGCACGTTGATTGCCGCCGATGCCGCGAAAACCGATCTCCTGGCCGGCTTCACCGCCGAGCGCGACATGGGCACTGAAGGCGCCGGTTGCGCCGATGTCGCCGTTCGCAATGCGATCAACAAAGGGCTTATCCCCGGCCCGCGTCTGCGCGTCAGCTGCAACGCCGTCGACATCAACGGTGGGCACGAAGACACCAGCGGCCTGAACCCCGACGAGCATCTGCTTTCCAATGCCGACCGCGCCAACTCCGCCGACGAGCTCGTCACCACCATGCGCGAGCAGCACAAACAAGGTGCCGATTTCACCAAGATCTACGAAACCGGCCGCGACCATCTCGCGGGCAGCACCTTCACCACGCCGTATCAATACACCGAAGCGCAACTAGCCGCCGCTGTCGCGGAAGCCAACCGCATCGGCTCCCGCGTGGCCGTTCATTGCACCGGCGAACCCGGCGCTGCCTACGCGGTCGCAGCCGGCGTTGTCAGCATCGACCACGGTTATGCGCTTTCCCCGGAGACGCTGCGCATCATGCACGAGAAACAGATCTACGCCGTACCCACTTTTGCCATTACCGAATACTTCGCCGCCCACGCCGCCGGGCAGGCCGGCGCCGAAAGCGAGCACGCCATGCAAGCATTTCACGCTGTCGAGTTTAGAAAACAGATGGCCGCCGGCGTCCCGTTCGCGGTCGGCTCCGACGTCGGCCCCTTCCCGCACGGCACCCAGGCACGCGAATACGAACTGATGGTCCAGTACGGCATGAGTCCCGCCGATACGCTTCGTGCCGGTCTGCTCAACGGCGCCAAACTGCTCGACTGGGCCGACGAGATCGGCCAGCTGAAGCCGGGTTTTGACGCCGACATCATCGCCGTTCCCGGTAACCCGCTCGAAAACATTTCCGTGCTGAAAATACCGACCTTCGTAATGAAAGAGGGCAAGGTAGTCCGCAAGGATTAGGCGAAGCACCTGATGACAAACACATTTCGCAAAAAGACAGCCATACGGCAGATAGCACGGCCATAGCGTTGTCATCCTGAGCGCAGCGAAGGACCTCCGTATTCTGCTCGAAACACTATAGGTGCTTCCAAGCAATACCGAGGTCCTTCACTTTCGCTCAGGGTCACGATAGGGAGCTATATAAGTTCGTATATTCCACCGTGCCGTGTAGCGGAGCTAAAGCACGAAAAAGGCACTCCGATCCGGAGTGCCTTTCATCATTCTTCGTGTGGCGGCTATATCACGTAAACAAATAGCTTGAAGAGCTACACCTCAGGATTCGGTTCGCCGGTCGCCTCGGCCGCCTCGCCAGCACTCTGTTCTTCCATCTGCTTCTGCAGCTCTTCGCGGCGCTTCTCGCGAATTTCCGCACGCTTCTGAGCTTTTTCGCTCAGGGCCTGCTCCGCCCCGAGCAACTCGATATAGGCCATCTCGGCACTATCGCCCTGCCGCTGCCCGATGCGCACAATGCGCGTGTAGCCGCCATTGCGCTCGGCATAGCGGGGCGCCACCGTGGTGAACAGACGATCCACCGACTCCGGTGTCATCAGGTAGGCCAGCGCCTGGCGACGCGCATGCACGCTGCCGTTTTTGCCCAGTGTCACCATCTTTTCGATCAATGGCCGGGAGGCTTTGCACTTGGTAATGGTAGTTTGAATGCGATCGTTCAGGATGACGCTGGTAACAAGATTGCGAAGCAGCGCCCTTCTGTGACTTGTATTTCTGCCGAGTTTAAATCCGCCCTTACGATGGCGCATGCTTCGTCTCCTTCGGTCCAGGCTCTGCCTGTCAACCGGTTTGGTGCTATGGGGTGAGGGGACAGATGACAGGCCGCAGGGCACAGCAAGCCACTAGAGCTTGCTCATGAGGGAGTAGAGCATGTTGCTTACTTCCTCGGAGAGACTTTCAGCTTCGACGCTATTCTTCGATTCGCCGAAGCCTAGTTCTCGTGCCATGAGCAGTTGTGTCTGTACTTCCAGTGTTGAGCCGCGGGCGATTGCGAGAAAAATGCCGGTACTCACGCCTCGTTCCGCGGCCGTAGCCTTCCGCGATGTTACTTGCAATCGACACACCAGCCCGGCGAAGCTGGTTGGTGAGCCCAAAGCGCTCCTCTAGCGGAAATTTCGCCGTGAACCGATAAATCGTTAGCGCAAGCTGAACTGCTCTTTGCCACACGATCAGCTTGCGATGCGATTCACCCACGCTTATTCCAACGGTCAGACACAAGCTGCATAAACCACCGGACTACTGTGCCCCGTACCCTGTGCCCTGAACCCTGCCGTTAAAAGGTTTCCTGCTCCGACACCAGATCCAAATCCTCGTCGTCGAGATCATCGTCCTCGTCGTCGTCATCATCGAAGGCGCCGTAGCTCTGCGAGAGCGCCGCTGCCGGCAACACCGACGTCGGGCCAGGGACAGGGTTGCCGTTTTCGTCGATCTTCATCCCGAGTGAAAGACCCATCTGTGCCAGCATTTCCTTGATCTCGTTAAGGCTCTTGCGACCGAAGTTCTTGGTCTTCAACATTTCGGCTTCGGTCTTCTGAATCAACTCACCGATGGTCGCGATGTTCGCATTCTTAAGGCAGTTGTAGCTGCGCACCGAAAGCTCAAGCTCCTCGACCGAACGGTTGAGGTTCTCGTTCCGAATTGCCGGCCCATCATGATCGCCATGCCCACCGGCCTCCATCTCCTCCTCGAAGTTGATGAAAATCGTCATGTGATCTTTGAGCAGCTTTGCCGAAAGACCGAGGGCATCGGCGGGAAGCACAGTGCCGTTCGTCCAGATCTCCAGCGTCAACTTGTCGTAGTCGGTGATCTGACCAAGACGCGCCGCTTCCACGATGAAGTTCACCTTACGTACGGGTGAATGAACCGAGTCAATGGGGATGAAGCCAAGGCCGAGGTCACCGTCGAAATTCTTGTCGGCGGACACATAGCCGCGGCCACGCTTGAGGCGCATCTCCATGTCGACACGACCGCCTTCGGAAACCGTGCAGATGTACACATTGGGATCAAGAATTTCAACATCGCCGTCGGCCTCGATCATGCCGGAGGTCACGGTGCCGGGCTGATCCACATGCAGATACAGCGCCTTGGGGCCGTCCCCATGCAGCTTGAAGGGGATCTGCTTCAGGTTGAGAATGATGTCCGTGGCATCTTCGACCACGCCGGTGATCGACTGAAACTCGTGGAGCACACCTTCGACCTTGACGGCGGTAACGGCTGCGCCTTCGATAGAGCTCAACAGGGTGCGACGCAGGGCGTTGCCGATCGTGGTACCGAAGCCGCGCTCAAACGGCTGCGCGGAGAACTTGCCGAAATTGTTGGTGAGAGACTCCTGCTCGACAGCAAGACGCTTGGGTTTTTGAAAACCTCTCCAAAGCATGGTGTTCCTTTCTTCGCCGCCCACGCGAAGCATTCTGCGCAGGCTAAACGGTGGTGCGGTTGGGTGTTCGGTAATGGTGCGGTACGTCTTTCTTTGTCATCTCGCAGCGCAGCGGAAAAGATCCGCTGTTTGTACGATGTAGTTGTGCACCCAGTATGACCACGATGGACATTGTCGTCATAGCGAAGGAAAGCAGATTCCTCCGATGCGCTACGGAAGGACAAGAATCCAACGATTACTTCGAGTACAGTTCGACGATCTGCTGCTCGTTGACCGGCAACTGAATATCTTCTCGCTGCGGCAACGCGATCAGCTTGCCGGAAAGCTGGTCAGGGTTGGCGTCAATCCAGCGCACACGGCTTTGGCCGGAGATGAAGTCCTTGGCGGACTCAAGCAGCGTGAGCGATTTTGACCCTTCGCGGATTGCCACGACATCGCCGACCTTGCATTGATAGCTTGGGATATTGACCTTGCGCCCGTTCACCTGCACATGGCCATGGCGCACCACCTGCCGCGCCTGCCTGCGCGAAATCGCAAAGCCCAGCCGGTAACACACGTTGTCGAGACGCGTTTCTAACTGTTGCAGCAGCAAATCGCCGGTAACGCCGGTCTTGTTCGCTGCAACCTCGTAATAGGCGCGGAACTGCGTTTCCAGCGTGAAATAAATGCGCTTGGCTTTCTGCTTTTCGCGCAGCTGCAGGCCATAGCCCACAACCTTCTTCACCTTTTTGGATTGCCCATGCTGACCTGGGGGGAAGTTCCGCTTTTCAACGGGGCACTTGTCGGTAAAGCACTTGGGGCCTTTAAGAAAAAGCTTGACGCCGTCTCTGCGGCACATGCGGCAGACGGGTCCGGTATAACGAGCCATTGAAATCTCCTGGTGCAAATCATGCGAGAGTCGATCGGTTTACACGCGGCAAGCGCTTCAGGTCCCGATCCGGTAGTTCAAGAGCCCAGGGCACAGCGTCCCAAGCCCGGAAAATGAAAGCAAGTACGATTCAAGGCGGAGCCCAACAGATACCTGTCGAGCCCTGAACCCTGAACGCTAAACCCTGCGCCTTTTCGGCGGACGGCAGCCGTTGTGCGGCATCGGCGTGACATCACGGATGGAACGCACATCGATACCTGCGGCAGCGAGCGCACGGATGGCGCTTTCACGACCCGATCCGGGGCCGGAAACCCGCACATCAACAGAGCGGACCCCGTTGTCGCGGGCAGCATTGGCGGCGTTCACCGCAGCTTGTTGCGCCGCGAAGGGAGTACCTTTACGCGAGCCGCGGAAGCCGAGCGAACCCGAACTCTTCCAACTCAGCGTATTGCCCCCTGGGTCGGTGATGGTAACAATCGTGTTGTTAAAGCTGGCCTGGATGAACACCAAACCAAATGGAACATTTTTCCGTTCCCGCTTTTTGAACTTCTTGCCCTTGCCGGACTTGGCGCCGGCCGTCTTTTGTGCGGTCTTTGCCATGGTTTACTTGGTCACTTTCTTTTTGCCGGCAACGGTGCCCTTGCGGGGGCCTTTGCGGGTACGGGCGTTGGTGTGCGTGCGCTGGCCGCGGACAGGCAGGTTGCGCCGGTGCCGCAGACCACGGAAGCTCTGGATCTCAATCAGGCGTTTGATGTTGAGCGAAACTTCCTTGCGGAGATCGCCTTCAATGCCGCCTTCCTGCTCGATCACACCACGAATCTTGTTGAGCTGATCCTCATCCAAGGTCGCGAGCTTGACGAACGGGTCAATGCCGGCCTTGGTCAGAATGGACATCGCGCGGGGGTTCCCGATGCCATAGATGTATGTGAGGGCGATGCGAGCCTGCTTGTTGCCAGGGATGTCGACGCCAGCGATACGGGCCATGGGTATGCCTTTCAGTTGGGCTTAACCGGTCTTTGCCGGAAGCGGGGCTGTGGGTGGAGCGGCTGACCTGCCATCGCCGTCGCTGATGACTCTTGTCTCCTCCGGGTTCATCGCACGCCTTACGTTCGGCGAACTCGCCCGGTGGGGCCGCGTAGAAGCAGGATTAGGGTGGAGGGCACAGGGTACAACGATCTCGCGTTCTATGCCCTGTGGCCTGTACCCCGGTTACCCCTGTCTTTGCTTGTGCTTGGCGCTCGCCGAGCAGATAACGCGGACGACACCCTTGCGGTGAATCACCTTGCATTTGTCGCAGATCGGTTTTACAGAAGCACGAACCTTCATGAGAACTCCAAAAACGTGTTGTCAGTTCTTAGTTGAGAGTTGTCAGACCTAACCGCATTCTCGGACAACGGACAACTGCTTTACTACTTGTAGCGATACACAATGCGCCCGCGGTTGAGATCGTACGGGCTTAGTTCGATGGCAACGCGATCGCCGGTAAGGATGCGAATGAAGTTCTTGCGCATACGGCCGGAAACGTGAGCGAGCACCTGGTGCTTGTTCTCAAGCTCCACCTTGAACAACGCATTCGGCAGGATCTCAACGACCGTTGCCATGACCTCAATTGCATCTTCCTTCGACAAACGCTCTCCTTGGAAGCCGCGCGTTCCGCCCGACTCCTGTTTTATGGCCTTGCTTCTTATTGAGCCTTACGTTCCGCTTACTTCCCGACGGGTGCGCACTTGCTACCTCCATTACCCAAATATCCGGGCGTACAAAGGCAGCGGAAGGGCCACGCACCATCTGCAAGTGTATCCGAAGGTCGCCGGTTTGGGAAGGCTTGTTGCTCATGGCCACGGAAGGGCGTGTATGTTCCGCCTCCTTCGCGCTGTTTCGCAGCCTTTCAAGGTCGAAAAATTTGCAGAACAAGACCCGGACGCGGATCTCTCGGCTATGCTGGTGCCATCCCAGCAACCTGAGAGGTCCTTTTGGCACGGATGCACCGCCTTTCCGCCTTGGCTTTTTTCTGTCTTTCCACTGTCGGCGTGCAACAAATCTGTGCACAACAAGCGCTTGCCGCACAATACCGCGGTACGGCGGATCGGCTGATCGCCGCCGCCGAAGCCGACACTGAAGGCTACGCCCGCCTGCAATACCTTTGCGATCACATTGGCAAGCGGCTGTCCGGATCGGAACCGCTGACCCGCGCCACAGCGTGGGCCGCGGAGGCGATGCGGCAAGCGGGACTGGAGAACGTGACCATGCAGCCGGTGATGGTGCCGCGCTGGGTGCGCGGAGCAGAATCGGCCAGCCTAGTTGCTCCGCTCTCCAAGCCGCTGCACATGCTGGGGCTGGGCATGAGCGTCGGCACGGCACCGGGTGGCCTCACGGCTGAGATCGTCGTTGTGCCCGACTTTGCGACACTCGACAGGCTCGGACGTACCGGTGTGGAAGGCAAGATCGTCGTTTTCAACGAGGTTTATAAGGGGTACGGGCAAACGGTGATGTACCGCACGGCAGGTCCCTCGCGCGCTGCGGCGCTCGGAGCGGTAGCGGTCTTGGTGCGTTCCGTGACGCCGCTGGCGCTGCAAACACCGCACACCGGAACGACGGTTTACGACCCAAAACAGCCCGATCTGCCAAAAATTCCGGCAGCGGCAGTTTCGATTGAGGACGCGCTGCTGCTGGAACGTCTTGCTGCCCAGGGGCCGACGCGGGTTCACCTGGAAATGGCGGCGCACCAGGAGCCCGATGCACCCAGCTTCAACATCTATGGAGACATCACGGGCTCGGAACATCCTGAGCAGATCGTCGATGTGGGCGGACATATAGACTCCTGGGATGTTGGGCAGGGAGCGCAGGATGATGGCTCCGGCATAACTGCCGCGCTTGCGGCAGCTTCGCTCATCCATAAGATCGGCTTAAAGCCGAAACGCACGATTCGTGTCGTGTTTTGGGTCAATGAGGAGAACGGCGGCGCCGGCGGCAAGGCGTATCTCGCCGGACTGGGCCCGAAGGTTGGCGATCATGTTGCCGCGATCGAGATGGATGGCGGGGCGGAGCAGCCGGTGGGTTATGGTTACGGTGCCGGCGGTCGGGGTCGGCGCACGACGCCGAACGGGCCGGCTCCAGCTCCGCAGCTCAGTCCGGACGAACAACATTCGCTTGTCCTGCTGCAGCAGATTGGGACACTGCTGACGCCTGTCGGCGCCGACACCATCCGTGCCGGCGGTGGTGGATCCGATATCGCTCCCTTGATGGGTGCGGGCGTTCCGGGGCTGGGGGAGATGACCACCGGCGCGCATTATTTTGATTGGCACCATACGGAAGCGGACACGCTGGACAAGGTTGATCCGGCGATGTTCCGCAAGAATGTCGCGTCGCTTGCGGTGATGACCTACGTGCTGGCTGATATGCCGGAGCGTCTCGCCGGGCACCCAGGGGCTGGTGAGGAGTAGCCAAGTGATCGATTTATTCGGCTTGGCATGCCGTGTTCTGCTTGTGTCCTCGTAGGTTCAGCGCCCGTACTACCTTTGGGTGAGGCACCCCGCCCAGGACCGGAAGGTGGTACAGCCGGTACACAAAAGCGCTATCGGCTGTATCGAGCTCCCCTGCTAGTTTTTGCGCATGGGCTATGTTCGATCCACAATGGTGCTGCTGCTGGTGTGCGCGTCACTTTGTCCGGCGCCTGTGTCTGCGGCCAAGATGCACTTCGTAACCCTGGGCGCCTATCGCAAGGTACCGTATACACCCCCTGAAGCAACATCGGACAACAAGAGCGAGGAAGCGACGACGCTACGCATCCGCCCGCTGGTGGTCGATGACAAGCCGCGCGAATGGACCGTAGGGGAACTGCACGAGGTAACGGATCGCACGTTTGTTATCCGCCGGGCCATTCATATCAACGATTCCCTGCCGAGCGAACCTTCGCGCTGGACATGGCAGCCGGGCCCGTGGTTGCAGGTGGATCGAACCAGCGGTCACATTACCCCGCTGCACCTGCCCGCTTTCGACGCCCAAGTCTCCGAGGTTGCGTGGTTCCGCGATTACGCCGCCTATTGCGGTTTGGTGCCAACCTTGAAAGGCGGCGTAATGGCCGTGGTCGCGGAGCTTGGGAACCACAAAGCGGTTGCGCAGCATGTGCTCGCCAACTGGCCTTTGGAAAAGCCCATGCACCCCGTTTGCACGCCTGCCCAGTGGCAACGGACGCCGATGCGTGCCACGCTTTCGCTTACAGGCGGGTCGCCCGTGACCTTTGACGTCGCTGGAACGAGTTCGCTGATCGAAGAGGGGGAAAGCGAAGAGGAGTGACAAGAAGAGGAGACGAGGCCGGGTAAACACAGAAAGGCTCCCGAAAGTGTTACCAACTCGGTGCGTACCGACAACGAACTTCACAGGACCGCAGATGTTGACAAAGTAGTATCGTGAACAGAGCGCGGACAGACGAGTCGTGATAACACGCAACGCGTGGCGGCCGGGTTCGGCGGCAGATCCTCCGATGAGGAAGGGAGCAACAAGATATGTGGAAACCGAATCAAGCTGGCAATCAAACACCCTCAACCCCCGAGCCCGTGCGGCCGAGCACCCCGGCAACCCCCACCGGCGCAGCCTTTGAAACGCCGCGGCCAACGGCGGCCGGCGTTCCGGGCGCGATTGCCTCCGGCGAGCAGGCCCCCATCGGCAAAAGCCTGGTGGTCAAGGGTG
>CAXTNA010000046.1:0-16133 GCA_964245535.1 uncultured Acidobacteriaceae bacterium
CCATCCACCATAAAAATCCCCCGCCTGCGCCTGCACGCGTTCGCCGTCCACGGTGCACTCCTCCACCCGGCTCGCATAAAACGCGAAATGATCGCGTAGTCCCGCAAACGCCGCTGTAGGTCGCGGATAACTCCAAGCCACATCCGGCACCGCAACGGCCTCACCGGGCAGCACCAGCGTCCAATACACAGCCGCGCCCTTAAACTCGCAAAAACTCGAGCGCGAAGGCGACCGTTCCATCAGATCCATCCGCACATCCGCAGGCGGCAGATAAAAGACCGGCGGATGGCTCGTCTCCAGCACCCGCATCGCCCGGCTCGTCTCTGCAACCACCACACCCCGATGCACCACCCGCAGCCGCGCCCCCGTCGGCTCCAACCGCGGCGGCCGCGGATAATCCCACACCGCTTCCACCCCATCCTGTGCCATCAATCCTCCCACATCGCCTCGTTGCGTACTCTTTCGCTTACATCACTACACTGGATGCAGTGCCCTTCCCTGCGGAAGCCGCTGTCCTGCGGTTTACACGATCTTGGTTTAACTGTGTCATCTCGACCGGAGTCTCGTAGCTTCATCGCGAGACGGAGTGGAGAGACCTGCAGTTCTGCTGGCGCCAACACGAATGACGCCAACTTCCTGCACTTCTCTGCCTTTACCTACTCCCCTACCCGGAAGTCCAGACTTAACCCGACTCGATGCAAGACTTTACGAACAAAGTCCGGGGGGAGGGTACCCGCCAAAGCGTCACTGCATCCCCGCGCGCGGATGATACTCTAATAACTAGCGCCTGAGGCTCCATGAGTTGGAGCCCAAGCTGCAGCGTGACAGGAACCTCGATGTCGTGAGCCTCGCGCGGACACGGCAAGCGAAACCATTCTGCGGCAGGAAAGCTACCGAAAGGATTCACCATGCCACAGGAAGGCATCCACCCCAAGTACGACACCACCACCGTGCGCTGCGCATGCGGCAACAGCTTTCAAACCCGCTCCACCCACAAAGGTGACATCGTTCTCGAAATCTGCTCCGCCTGCCACCCCTTCTTCACCGGCAAGCAAAAGCTGGTCGACACCGCCGGCCGTATTGAACGCTTCCGCCGCAAGTTTGCCGCCACGGATGCCAAAAAGGCCGAAGCCGCCGCAAAGTAGCTCTGGCCGCAGCAACAAGGAAGGCCTCTGCCGTTGCAGAGGCCTTCCTCTTGCCACTCGCACTTCAACCCTCACTCCCTCAAACTTCAACCCTGATCAATACCTATTCGCTAACACCGAACTCTGGCCATGGACAAGCAGTGGACCTCCACCATCGACCGCACCATGCCCGCTGAAGCCAGCGTGCCCGCAGTGTTCCAAATCGGCAACGTCCGCATCGCCCCGGCGACGGTCCTCGCCCCCATGGCCGGTGTCACCGACACCGTTTTCCGCCGCTTCATCAAGAACGCCAGCCTGTTCTCGCCTGAATCAATCAAGCTCCCTGCCGACGTCGACCGCGAAACCACCAACGAACGCTCCGGCTGCGGTCTCATCATGACCGAATTCACCTCTGCCGACGGTCTGTCCCGCATGCGCGCCGTGAAACGCAAACGCTATCTGACCTACTACGAAGACGAGCACCCGATCTCAGCCCAGATCTTCGGCTCCAATCCGCAGACGCTTGCCGACTCCGCCCGCATCTGCCAGGACGAGGGCTTCGACATCATCGACCTCAACCTCGGCTGCCCCGCTAAACGAGTCGTTGCCTGTAACGGCGGTTCCGGCCTGCTACGCGACCTTCCCCTCATCCGCGTCATCTTCGAGCAGGTGCGCGCAGCCGTTACCATCCCCTTCACGGTCAAGTTCCGCATGGGTTGGAACGACGGCAACATCGTCTGTGTCGAACTCGCCAAAATGGCCGAAGACTGCGGCTTGAACGCCGTCGCTCTGCACGCTCGCACCCGCGAGCAGGGCTACGCCGGTGAAGCGCGCTGGGAGTGGATTGCCGCCGTGAAAGATGCTGTCGGCATCCCGGTCATCGGCAACGGCGACATCCGTACCCCGCAAGATGCGGTCGCTATGGTCGAAGCCACCGGTTGCGATGCCGTCATGATAGGCCGTGCCGCCCCGGCCAATCCCTGGATCTTCCGCCAAATTGCGCAGTACACCGCAACCAAACAACAGACCGGCACCGGCGGCTATGACGTTCCAACAAATAAAGATCGCCATCGCATGATCCGCGATTACTTTCATAGACTGCTGGCTGAAGCGGAAGAGCACCCAGACGTCACGCACCCAGCAGAAACCGATGAAGCAAAGCGGCAAAAGCGCGACCATGAAAGCGCCCAACGCGAAGCGATCGGCAAAATGAAGCAGTTTGCCAGCTGGTTCACCCACGGCGTCCCCGGCGGCGCCGCCCTACGCCGCGCCATCTTCGAAGCAAAACGTGGCGACGAAGTCATTGACCGCGTGGACACCTTTTTTGCCGAATGCACGCTCTACCCCGACGATCCGGAGCAGCTAGGTGACCTTACGGAAGAGCGTCCGATTAAAGCTGTTGCCTAACCCGTATTGGCGTGCCAAATGCGTCTACAGGCTACGCTCCTTTCTAACCTGCATCGTTCTTGGCTGCGTGGCCCATGTGCTTCCGGCACAAAAAGATCCCTGTCCCAGCAAGCCAGATTTTGGAAAAAATGCACGTGCCTATACAGGTTCCTACAAAAATCCAGCGTACGGTTACTCCACGCAGATCCCTTTCGGCCTTGTCGGGCTTGACTACAACAATCCGGATTACCAAAAGGGGTTTACCATTCTGTTTCCGAAAAACAATGGCGCGCTATCAGTCTATGCCGAGCCGAACAGCGCTTTGTACCGAAAGCCGGAAGCAGCCGCGAAGGGCGAATCTGGCTATCTCGCGTCTGAAAGTTTAGCCGTATCTCGTCACTATCAGAGTTCCCATATAGCATCCCGCCCGGCCACTCAATCGACAGTGCTTTTTTCCTGTCCTGGAGATAAGAACAGCTACGAAGCTATCTCCATATTCACCCTGAATCCAGGAGGTCGTTTTCTTTACAACCTTACTTGGCAAGGAAAAGCATCCGCAGCAGCTTCCGCAACGAAAATCATGCAGGCTCTCGAAGCATCATGGCAGTTTCTGGCGCCGGAGTAATCCGGTGAAACGCTGCTTGCCAGTGTAACCTCGTCCGACTTGGCAGCCGCATCCGGTTTGCGGCTGGGTCGTGCGGATTTGCCGGTGGAAATAGGAAATCATGGAATAAAAGCAATGCTGTGCTGCTCGCAGGATCTCAACACTGTCTCGCTTGCGTAGCATCGAGAAAGAACGCAGCCTATGGGGCAGGCGTGTGCAAACCCAAGGCCTCCATCGTCGCCGTATCCGGCTGCGGCTGGCTGCCTACTGCTGTATGCGTCACCATACCGAATCCACCGCTGTAATCCCACATCGCCCATCCGATATGCAGGGACTCGAGATCCTCGCGCACATCGCGCAGATAACGCAAACGTGATGCTGGTGGCGCCGTCTCGCGGTAAGCGCCAAACTCATTGCAAATGACCGGAACGCCGTGTTCGTCGGCCCATTGACGCGCGGCCTGCAACCGCTCGCGGATTCCCGTTTGATTCCACCCACCGAGCGCGTATTGCAGCAGCGCGTATCGCGCGGGGTCGTCCGGCACGGCGGCGAGTTGTACACGCAAGTCGTCAGGGGTAGCCGGGTAAGGGATGTTGTGGAAGAAGCGCCAATCGGCACTGCCCCACGTCGCGCCTTGGTGCGTGAACGGATAGGGCTCATACCAATGAAAGCTATAGACCACATTGCGGTCGCCTACGGGTTTCATCCTGAGTAAGTCGTATAAACCCGAATAAGACGATCCGCAAACGATCAAAGTGTGTTGTGAATCCACCGCACGAATCGCCTCCACTGCCGCTGCCTGCAAATGATCCCACTGCTCCGAGTCACGCACCTCAGGCTCATTCATCAAATCGAAGAAGACCCGCTCCGGATTACGTTGCGCAAAATGCGTCGCCAAAGAGCGCCAAAGCTCGAGGAAATCTCGTTCGCCTGCGGCAGTCGTCAGCTGCTGTTTGTAGTCGTCCTTCGGGAAAATAGTAATTAGCACAGCGAGATCGGCCTGTAGCACCTCATCCAGCACGTGATCGATCCGGGCGAGCGCCGCCCTGCTTTCCGGCGAGCCCAGGCCGCTCTGCGTTAGCTGCACAGGGTCAATGCACAAACGGACGTACTGCAGACCGGAAGCCCGGATGAAGTGAAGGTCCGCCTCGGTCGTCTGATGCGCGATGTGGTCAGGGGAAAGGTCGCCGGTGCCGCCCAACCAGCCGGACAGG
Source organism: uncultured Acidobacteriaceae bacterium (assembly GCA_964245535.1). GTDB lineage: Bacteria > Acidobacteriota > Terriglobia > Terriglobales > Acidobacteriaceae > Granulicella. The sequence continues at coordinate 4,329 of CAXTNA010000046.1, forward strand.
TTCACACCACGCTGCAGGATTGCCTGCCTGCGAAAAGCTGGAGTGGAAGCGGCATCCACGGAAACCGGCGCCGCGCGCGGTGATGCAGCCTGGGCCATGGCATACGTTGTTGCCACGCCTTGCCACAATGCAAGCAGTACATAGAACAAAAGTCGAGATGGGAAAAGATGATTCACTGCGCTGCTGCCCTTATCGGCAACTCCTGAGAAAACTCTAGAGCCGACCGTCACTTTCCGAAAATCGTAGAAGGTGTGCCCCAGCCTGCGCGCCTGGTGCTCGGATCTTCAAACAAACGGCAAGGCAACCATCTTCTACCGCACCATCGGTGTATGGGCATACGCTACGCCTCTATGGAACCGTCTCCGAAATAAAAGAAGCGAAGTGAAACGGCTCCGTGGCCTGCGTACCCAGGTGCGGCAGTAGCCCCGCGCCCAACAGACCCGCGGCCGGCCCAAGCAAGGCGGGGCGTAAGAAGGTGCGATCGCGTTCGAGCGTATCGCGTTGCGAGGGTTCCACCAGCCGATACACCACGCTGTGTTCCCGCACGGCCGCAAACAGCGCGGGGGCAAACAGCGGCCATGCGCTGGCGACACCACCGCCAACGATAATCATCGGCAAATCCAACGTATTGATAAGATTCGCCACGCCGATACCGAGATAGCGGCCCATCTGCGCAAACGCGCGCTGAGCCCCGGCATCACCCGTCTCTGCCAGTTGCGCGACGGTCAACGGCGTGAGCAGTTCCTGCCCGCCGAGCGCACGCAGCGCCGGCGAGGCACCCGGCTCGGCGGCCAGCGTCCGTGCGAGCCGCACGAGCCCATTCGCCGAGGCGTACATTTCCAGGCAGCCTGGACTGCCGCAACCGCAGCGCAGCCCGTTGGGTTCCACGGTGGTATGGCCGACTTCGCCGCCCATGCCGAACATGCCATGCCACACTTTACCGCCCAGAATGAGTCCCGAACCGACCCCCGTGCCGAGCGTGATCATCGCCAGGGAATCCAGGCCGGTTTCGCGGCCCGCGCCCAGCTTCCATTCCGCCAAAGCAGCGGCATTGGCGTCCGATTCCAGAGTGACCGGCAACCCGGTCGCCTCACTCAAACGGTCGCGCAGAGCGAAATTGTCCCACCCGGGCAGGTTCGGCAAAAGGCCAAGAACACCGGTTCGCAGGTTGATCGGTCCCGGGCTGCCGATGCCGATACCGATTGCTTGGAGCATGTCTCCGGTTCTGGTGTTGGCAGTCTCCGAGGCAAGCAGGTCGCGGATAGCTGACGCCATCGCGTCCACGGCAGCTTGCGGTCCTGCGGCGACGCGGGTCGGCATGCTTTGACTGCGCAGCAGGCACATCGAGGCATCGTAGAGTCCGACCCGAATGCTGGTGCCCCCGAGATCGATGCCAAGGGTAACAGGACGATTCGTCATTAGCATGCCTTTCCTGCGAGCAAGCTCAGCTGACCCACAAGCAAAGCGATTGCACGCAGAGGCAAGCTAAAGGGAACAGACCGGCGTGAAGCGGAAGGCCACGAGACAGCAAGCGAAAAGGGCAGCGAGCGAAACAGGAAAGATACGGTCATAACGAAAATCTGAGCAAACGATGTTTCCAGTCAGTTGCGTGTGAACGATACCATAGACGGTGAGCCAGGGAGCATCCTTGGCCATCCCCCATGGTGGAACCGATGGAACCTAAAACAAACATAAGCGCAAACAGCGCCCAGAACACTCCCACGGATTTGTTATCGGTGTCCGCCGAACCAGGCGTCTCCGAACCGATTGCGCTCGCCCCAATCCTTGTAGAGCGCATCTGGGGCGTTCCTTCCTTGGCTCCATGGCACCAGGGCGGCAGCGCGGAAAAGCCCATCGGCGAGATTTGGCTGACGGCGGAAAACTGCGTAGCCGAGTCCGGTGCGACCGCGGGCAAAACGCTTGCCGAACTCACCACTGCGTCTCCTGAGGCCTTTGGCGACCGGCAGCACGCCGGGTTCCCTTTGCTCATTAAACTGCTGTTCCCCCGCGAGAAACTCTCCGTGCAGGTGCACCCCAATGATTTGGAAGCGCAAGCGCTCGGCATGCCGCGAGGCAAAACGGAGTGCTGGTATGTGCTGCAGGCAGAGCCCGGCGCCGAAGTGGCTGTCGGTTTCCGTGAGCCGTTGTCCACCACCGAGGTCGCAGCCGCCATCGAGGACGGCACGCTCGAAAGCAAGCTCCGCAAGCTTCCGGTCAAGGCGGGCGATATGGTCTTTGTCGACGCCGGCACCGTCCACGCGATTGGGCCCGGCATGGTGGTGCTCGAAACGCAACAATACAGCGACACCACCTATCGCCTGTGGGACTACGGTCGCCCGCGCGAGTTGCACGTGCAGGCGGGCATGGCAGTTACCCGCACGGTCACACAGGCCGGCCTGGTCACACCGGTGGCGATGGAAGGCTTTACGCGTCTGGTAATTTCAGAATACTTCACCGTGGACCGCTTTACGCTGCAAGCCGGTACGGAAAGTGCCCTGGGCGAAGCCGGGAAGTTACAAATCCTTATTGCCCTGCAGGAGAACTGCTCGGTGGTCGCGGAAGGCGGTGATGCCACTCGGTTACCCCGGGGGCAGGCAGTCGTCCTGCCAGCCAGCAAGACCGGCTACTACCTATCAACCGACGGTCCTGCGGAGGTTGTGCGCGTGCTGCAGCCGTGAAACGACGCTGCTAAACCGCTGCGGCCGAGCCGCCGCTTTTGCGCCACAACACCCGTACCTCCTGTCGCCAGCGTTCGTCGACCGCCAGCAGCGTCCATTCCACACGCGGCGAAAGATAGCGCAGAATGGTCTCCGTTGCCGGGTGAACGTGCAGCGCCGGAGCGACAAGGTACAACCGCGGCGGCAGTGCGGAAAGCGCGGCTTCGCGGAAATATCCGTGACGTTGCAGATCGCTCATCGCCATCGGCAGGCCGGTGCCTGGGTCCGTCGCTTCCGTCTGATGATGGCGCACGCGTATCCAGTAATCCAGCCCCTGCAATGCCAGCTGGAGGTCATCGGCGACCTTCAGTTCAATTACCGCCAGGCGGCCGTCAGCCGTCACGCCCAGCAAGTCCAGCATGCCGCGGTCGCTTGCCCCGGCAATCGCCGGCACCTGGGTGTAAGCAAAGCGCGGATCAAACCGCGGAATGATGCGATCCAGGGATGTATTTCGGCCGTCGCGCTCACCTCCGGCGCTATGCTCGCCAAGCGTCCATGGCGCGTGCAACGTACGCGAAGGCTCTCCGGGGGCATCGGCGCGATTGCCGCGCGTATCCGGATCGGGATCGTTGGCAAAACGATCCTGGGCCTGATGCCTGGGCGTTTGTGGCGAGGGCGCAAGCGATCGCGTTAACGGGGCCAGATTTTCGCGTAACACAGACTCCAGCCAACGCTCCGGCGCGGCGCGGTACAGCGGATCGCTCTGCGCCGCAAGCGCCCGCTCGCGCAGCTCTAAACGGTTTATCGGCTCCAGGCCGGCGCGGTCGCCCTGCTCGGGCAACGGCGTGCGTCCGTGCGCTGCCCTACCCGTAAAGACACCGATGCTGCGTGAGGGGCTACCCGGCCGCAGCGTACGTCCAGCAAATGTGGCATACGGATGACGCCGTGCGAAGAGTTCACGCACATGCTCCTGGATCGTGTTCCAGCGCGCAGGAGTCAGCACCGTCTGCGTCGCACCATGGCCAAATGTGATTTCCAACGTGTGGCCAAATCCGCCCGGTGCCAACGAGATCCGCGCACGGGCAAACTCCAACCCATGCAGCAAAAACCCAAGCTCGGCGGTGGATCGCAGTCGCTGTTCCACCCGATGCTCCTCACCTGGGGGCACAAGCTTCATCACCTCATGAATCGCCTCCGCGAAGCGTTCCTGAGCCGCCGTTTCATCCGGTAAACGCACCAAGCGCGTGCGCAGATTGCCCTGATCGGCGGGATCGCACGCCGTCAACTCTTCCGTGCGCTCGTCCAGCTCCTGCAGTTCCCACCCGGCCGCCGCGGTGTTCATCCAGGGCAGCCGCGCCAAGGTCAGAGCGCCGGCGCCACGGGGCACCACGACGCGCAAACCCTTGTATAGCCGACGCCCGTCCCCGCGCTCGCGGCAGTGGTGCAACCACAGGATGCCGAGCGTCAGAATGCCGTCCACAATCGCCTGCGACTCCGTCGCACCCACGCCGATGACGGCCCAGGCCTCTTTTCCGCGCACGAGCGAACCACGCGTATACGCAGGCCCAAACGATCGCTCCAGGTCCATGGCGGTGCGAAAAGCTTCCGGCTTCCAATCTGCAAACTCCCGCAGGAGCACACGTTCCAGCAGCCGAGCGTACTGTTTGCGCGCCGGCTCGCGCTTGGCAGGCGTCCGGCGCTGCACTTCGCTCACGATGTCCAGCAACTTGATTTGGGTATGTCCAAAGCGCTGCGTACTCAACCGCAGCGAGCTCTTACGCTCCGTTACGGCAACGATCGTCCGCACCAAACTACGTTCACCGCTCCACAGGTGCAACGTGCAGCGCCCATGCTCTGTGGAAAGGGTATGTTGCGCGTCGCTAAGCTCGAAGGCGACCTTGCCGTCCTCCATGAAGCTGGCTGCCGGATGCACTTGGAGAAAGCTGCGGATCGCCTCAGCGATCGTCTCGGGCGAAGGCTTCTCTGATAACAGCGCCGGGATTGTTGCCGCATCGCCCGTCTCCGCAATGGCAGTGTCGAGCTGCATACACCGACCATAGCAACCCCGCCCGGTTTGTTCTCTCCCACGGAGGTGTAACGAAGCGAACCTTGGGGTTAGTGTTTACCAGCCCTGTTGCGCGCGCAAATGCGTAAGATGCGCGACATGGTGGCGCGAGTGCCATGCATACAGCAGCGTCGCCGCATCGAGCCGCATCCGCCCGCGTTCCGAGTGGTGAAAGCCGCGCGCCCACTGCACTTCGGTGAAGGATTGCAGCACCATCACCCAGCGTGCATGCACACTTTCGACGATCTCAAGCGACCACTCAATCGGTGCGGCTGCGTCGGCCAGCGTTGCAAACGCTTTCTCGTCATAGCCATGCACTTCGGGCCAGTCCTCGGTGAGCGCGCGACGCAGACGATGAAACGCCGTCATGTGCGAATCGGCGGTATGGTGCACCACCTGTCGCACAGTCCAGCCACCCTCGCGATAGGGCGTGTTCAGCTGTTCGGTGTCCAGCCCGCGCACCGCCTCACGCAGCTGCTCGGGCAGTTCAGCCAGCACAATGATGGCATAGCGGCGGTCCTCGGCCGTGACCGGTTCCGGTTGTTCAAAACGGCCAATGGGGTACCGTGGATCAAACGAACCTTGGGAATGATGTGGCTCAGCAGCTTCAGCAGCAGACATGGTTACCTGTTCTTATCGCAGTCAAACGACATTCGTATCGAAACCGAATCGGGTACATGCAAATCTGGAGGTAACAAACGCCGCGCCCGGTTCGGGTTGTAGTCTAACGCGGAAGGAGACGGATGCCGATGCAGCCTACGTTCTATGGCTTTGGATTAGCGCTCAGCTTGGGGATCGCGATCACAGGTTGCGGACGCTGGGCTACCTCTGGTCACAGTGAGCCATCGGCCTTGGGGCAAAAGACAGAAGCATCCCACCACCCTGCTTCAAGCGTTCTGGGTGGAAGAACGGCCTCCGGCGAGTGGCTTGGCTTTGACCGCAATGACTATCCCGGTGATGCCAACATGGCCGCGATGCGAAGCACTTTTGCGTTCACCGGTTATTGGCTCAGTAATCCACCCGGCGAAACAGGAAATTCCTGGGCGGGTAAGCGCGCCCTTCTACGGGCGCAAGGGTGGGGGTTTCTGCTGCTCGCTAACGGCCGCCTGGATGCGGAGATCCTCAAGGCGTATAAGGCAGGCAATCCTCCTGGGGAGCTGGGACGTCATGACGCCGCGGTAGCTGTCAGCTCTGCCCAGCATGAAGGCTTTCCGTTGCATGCCATCCTTTTTCTCGACCAGGAAGAGGGCGGTCGCCTGCTTCCGGAACAGGCCGCGTATCTCCTGGGCTGGACGGAGGCGGTCGCGGCAACCGGCTTCCGTCCGTGCGTGTACGCCAGCGGCCAACCCGTCGAAGATGCGCCCGGCGTGAAGATCGACACCATTCAAGACATCCGCGCCCACGTCAAAGCCGGCAAGCTGCACGAAATCGCCATCTTCGATGCGCTGGACCAGTGCCCGCCCGCTCCTGGCTGCACCGTTGTCGCAAAACCGCTGCACACGGCTTTGGACCCTGACCTGCTCGCGTGGCAATTTGCGCAGTCGCCCCGCCGGCCGGAGATCACCAAGAGCTGCGCAGTGACCTATGCTCACGATGGAAACTGTTACGCACCGGGCTTTCCGCAAATCTTTCTGGATATGAACGTGGCACGCGCGGCTGACCCATCCGGGGGACGATAGGAAGCGCACGTCCCCGTACAATAAGACCATGGCCGCGCTTCCAACCTCGCTCTTCCAGCCCGCATATGACCACAAGCGCTACTTCTTCGACACGCTCGGCTTGAGCGAACGCCTCCTGGAGCGCTGCCTCGGCGAGGCGCTTAGCGCCGGCGGCGAGTTTGCCGATTTGTACTTTGAAGCCGTCACCTCTACCTCGCTGGGCATGGACGAGGGCATTGTCAAAACCGCGTCCGAGGGCATCAGCGTGGGTTGCGGCGTGCGTGTGCTCTCAGGCGAACGTACCGGCTTTGCGTACACCGACGATCTGAGTCCGGAGCGACTGCTGAAGGCAGCACGCACCGCCGCGCTCATCGCGAACGGCCCGCAAACCGAGCGCGTGCAAGGCTTTATGGAACGTCCGCAAGCGCAGCTCTACCCTGTTGCCGGTGCCGCTGTCGACACCGAGATCGCCGCTAAGCTGGCCTTAATCGCAAGGGCAGATCGTGCCGCCCGTGCCTTCGATTCACGCATTGTGCAAGTGCGTGCGGGGCTGAACGATGAGCTGCGGCGCATCCTCATCGCGGCTTCGGATGGCACCTTTGCCTCCGATACGCAGCCGTTGGCGCGCTTCAATGTGATGGTTATCGCAAAGGATGCCAGTGGTGAAGTGGCCCGGGGCACAAGTGGCGGCGGTGGCCGTGTGACCCTGGACTTTTTTGCTGACCAACACAGCCCGGAACACTACGCTGAAGAGGCCGCCCGTACGGCGCTGCTGCAACTCGGCGCCGTGGCTGCCCCAGCGGGCGAGATGGAGGTTGTTCTCGGCCCTGGCTGGCCCGGCGTGCTGCTGCACGAGGCTGTGGGCCATGGGTTGGAGGCCGATTTCAACCGCAAGAAGACCTCGGCCTTTGCCGGCCTCATCGGCCAGCAGGTCGCATCGAGCAAGGTGACCGTGGTCGATAACGGCACCATGCCTGGGCGGCGTGGCTCGCTCAATGTCGATGACGAGGGGAATCCAACCCAGGAAACGGTGCTGATCGAGAACGGCGTCCTGCGCACCTATCTTTCGGACAAGCTCAGTTCGCGGCTGATGGGCATGCCGAATACGGGCTCGGGCCGTCGCGAAAGCTACCAGGCCATCCCCATGCCGCGCATGACGAACACCTACATGCTCAGCGGCGATGATGAACCATCGGACATCCTGCGCTCCGTGAAGCGAGGCCTCTACGCCGTAAATTTTGGCGGCGGCCAGGTGGACATTACCACCGGCAAGTTTGTCTTCACCGCCAGCGAAGCCTATTTGATCGAAGACGGCCGCGTCACCGCGCCGGTCAAGGGTGCGACGCTCGTCGGTAATGGCCCCCAAGCGCTAAAGTATGTGTCAATGGTAGGCAACGACCTAGCCCTGGACGAAGGCTTAGGTAAATAACTCAATGCACGCCAAATCATTAAAATAAATATCGGCATGCCGACGATCAAGCTGGATCGCATGACCGTCGGTGGAACGGGGCGGTAACTTTTCTGATTGAGAAAGAATTGCTCATGATCATCCAAATCCCGGAGTCTGTTGAGGCTGAACTAAGCGCTATAGCTCGTCAGCGTGCTTCCAATTCCTACATGGTAGCCGCTGAACTGCTGTCTCATGCTATACACGAAATAACGCCTTCGTTAAAGGATCAACCCTCTGTAGATGAACTGTTGGCCGGCTTCGTGAAGTTGGCTGGAACAGCTACACCCGTGAAAGACTATCCTAGCGACTTCTTTTCACGCGATGCGATTTATGCCGATCACGAATAGCGTCGTTCTTGATACGAACATCCTGCTACGTACCCAGTTTGATTCGAGACTTCAATTAACCGATGCCACTCGTGCCGTGGTGGAGCTTCGTCGGCGTGGTGATCGAATTGCCACAACAGCTCAGAATCTAGCAGAGTTCTGGAATGTAAGTACACGGCCAGAAAGGATAACGGGTACGGCCTGAGCCTAGCGGAAACTCATCGCCGTTTCTTGTATTTTGAAAGCTCTTTTGACATTTTGTTTGAGTCTCACACCAGCTTTCTTCTCTGGAGCAAGCTGGTGGTTGAAGAAAAAGTGAAGGGCAAACAGGTGCATGACACGCGTGTGGCAGCCACCACACTGGCTTACGGCATAACCCGCATACTTACTTTCAACACGAAGCATTTCCGCCGCTTTTCTAAGGTGGAAGCGATACATCCTGATGAGGTACTTGATGACTCACGATGACACCGACGTGATCACGGATATTGCGCTGGCAACCATGGCATCTGAAGCGCTCGACCGCGCCCTGCGCGCCGGGGCCACCGATGCCGAAGTCGTCGCGTATGAGGGCGATGAGTTTGGGGTGCATGTGCGGCTGGGTGAGGTGGAGCAGTTGACCGAGGCCGGTTCGCGGGCGCTTGGGTTGCGCGTTTTTGTGGAAGCGGCGGGCGGTCAGCGTACGGCTACCACCTCCACCTCGGACCTGAGCGAGGCGGGGATCGCGCGGCTGGTCGCGGGTGCGGTGGAGCTTGCGAAGATCACCGGGGTGGACCCGTTCGCCGGCTTGCCGGAGCGCGGCACCTTTGGCATGCATGACCCTGCAGCGCAGGCGCTCTTCTTCGAGGACGCGAACGCCATTCCACCGGCTGAGCGGATTGCCATGGCCAAGCGGTGCGAGGCGGCTGCGCTTGGCTATGACACACGCATTCAGAACTCCAAGGGCGCAAGCTTCGATTGCTCCTCGACGCATCGTGTGATGGTGAACTCGCGCGGCTTTGTCGGGGCATACCGGCGGTCCTATTGCGGGTTTTCAGCTACCCCCATCGCGCAGGATGGGGGTGGCATGCAAAGTGGGCACTGGTATTCGAGCGCACGCACGGCACGGCTGCTTGAAGAGCCGGAGGCGGTGGGGCGTTCGGCGGCGCAGCGCGCGCTGCGGTTGCTGGGCGCGCGGCGTGTGCCGACGCAGGAGTGTCCGGTGATCTTTCCACCTGAGACCGCACGCGGGCTGATGGGCAATCTGCTGAGCGCGGCCAATGGCGATGCCATCTACCGCAATGCAAGCATGTTTTCCGGCAAGCTCGGTGAGCGAGTGGCCGGGGAAAACATCACGATGATCGACGACGGCACAATGGTCTTCGATCACCTGCTTGCCGACGGCAGCACGGTGCGGGTGGGCGGCTTCGGCACCTCGCCCTTCGATGGCGACGGGCTGCCGACGCGGCGCACCGTGATCGTTGAACGAGGTGTGCTGAAGGAGTTGCTGCTCAATACCTACACCGGGCGCAAGCTGGGGCTAGCGTCCAATGCGAAGGCTTCACGCGGCCTGGCGGGGACGCCGGGGATCGGCGGCGGCAACTACTTTCTGGAGCCTGATGCGGAGACGCATGAGAGCATCGTCGGCGGCGTGCGACAGGGTTTGCTGGTGCTGAGCACGATGGGCTTCGGCGTCAATCTGGTTACGGGCGACTATTCGCAGGGTGCAAGCGGCTTGTGGATCGAGAATGGCGAGATTGCCTTTCCGGTCGAGGAGATCACGATTGCGGGCAATCTGAAGGATATGTTCCGCAACGTGAGCGCGATCGGCAACGACCTGGAATGGCGCGGGTCGGGCGCGGTGCCAACGGTGCGGGTCGAAGGCATGACCATTGCGGGCGGCTGACCGTTCATTCCCTCTTCCGTACTTGTGTAACAAAGTCTTAGAAACAAACAGTTTAGGTCCGGACTTCGAGCGCTTTGCCGTTTAGAGCGGGCTTTCAGCCCTCAAAACTTGATGGGCACGCAACCCTGGGCCTTGCGGCCCAGGCTGGGATAGCACGCGCCGTTGGCGCTACTGAATTACAAGGTGCGCTGGCCCCTTTGAGAGTTCCTTATCGAGTATTGCCTGACCTTTGTGTCGGGCATGGGGACGTACCTGCAAGCAAGACTGATAAGGAAGAGAGCGGCGGCGGCCAAGAACCCGTGCCGAGCCAAGGCATCGACGATCACGTCAACGGGAGTTTGCACCCCGAAAAGCCGCTCGGCAATCCAGCCGACCGAGGCGAGTCCCGCAAACGCCGCACCGCCGCGCCGGACAGTCGGGTACGCGTTTGTGCGGCTCAGGAGCAGGAGTGACGGCAGGACGGCGGCCACCACCAGCATCTGCATGGTCTCGATGCCTAGATTGAACGCCAAAATGCCCCCAAGGCGCTCCCACTGCGAGAGTCCCAGTCTGTCCAGCGTGGCGGCGAACGCGAGACCGTGGATGAGTCCAAAGAAGGCGGCAATCCACGCTTCCCGGCCCGGGAACAGCGGCCGCAACGCGTGGGATGCCGAGACCAGAATGGACACCGCGATCAGTACTTCGATGGGTTTCTCCGGAACATGGACGACGTTCATGGCGGCTAGAGCCAACGTGACGGAATGACCGATGGTGAATGCGGTTACGATGCCCAGGATGCGGAGCAGGCTTTGCGGTACCGTGGCAGGCGGCCCCCAGCGCGAGCCGGCGATGAGCAACGGCGCCGGAAGCAGCAGTACCAGTAAAAAGAGAAGGTGGTCGGTGCCTTCGGCGATATGGCGCATGCCGAGCCGGAACAGGCTCGCAAACTGAAGCCCGTTCCACCAGGCGCGCAGGTTTTCCGCGGGCGAGCCTGCAGTCACCGTCTGCCGGTAATCGAGTTCGTAGACCGACTGCGACTCGTTTCGTTTCTGCGCGAGAATCTGCATACCGTGGGCCTGCGGAATCAAGGCATTCATGAGGTAAACCGAAGCCGGGTTGAGGTGATGGTTGGCGAGGATCAAGGCACGAATTGGGCCACCCGGCGGCAGGGCCACACGGTAGTCAAGCTGGATTTCCCCAAGCCCTTCTCGCATCTGTGCCGGCTCGGGAAAATGCCAGGAAAGCAGTTGCGGGAAAACACTTTGGCCGTCGATGGTGATGGACAGGTCGCCGAGCACGCGGTCTGCATACGCCCGCTTCTCGCTTCCAGAGAACACACCATCGTGATTGCGATCAATGGCAGCAATCACGGATGGCGCGACCAACATGCCGGGGATCAAGCGCATCGACCCCTCAGCTCTATCGGCTTCTAAAGAAAGAATTGTCGCTTGCAGGTACTCATCGATGCGATGAGCCCAAGCGACTTTTCCGAAGAAGAGGCCGAAGAGAAGAAGGCTGGCGACGCCGATCGCGGTAAGCTTCGACCTCATGGCTTCAACAGGGCGCTGCCGTAGTCGTTGGTCGGATCACGGTACATCGTGTGCACGTGGTTGTTCGGTTCGTCGCGCTGCGGCGCATATTCGATGACAAGGTGCGGCCCCTGAATCCGGTAGTAGGCGGTGATGTTGCTCCCCGGCTCAGCCGTGGTCGGGCCGCTCCAGGCGAACCACTTATCGTTCAGGTCTGCTTTCATCTGAGCCAGGCGGGCAGCCGCGTAGGGCTCGT
>CAXTNA010000047.1:0-15927 GCA_964245535.1 uncultured Acidobacteriaceae bacterium
GTCGAAGAAGACGGCGAAACGATCTTCCACCGCCGGCTTGTCCAGTGCGAAGGCATCTGCCGCCCGCCGGATGCCGGGTCATCCGCCGCTCCCACCGCCTGCAACAACTGGTCTTCGACGGTGTTACCCAGCGCCAGGCAAAGCGCACGATCGCGGTAATACGGAAAAAACCAATCATAGCCGGGCCGGAGTGCCATGCCGGCCGCCACCAGCAGCGCCTCATGCCCTGCGCATGAAATCTGAAAAAATATCTTTTGTTGCCGCTTCAGCAGAATCTCGCGATCGTCGGTCCGCCGCGAAAGAAACATCAGGCGATAGAACTCCAGCAGTTGCGCGTGCGACAGCCCACCATGTCGTTCTCGCTGACCTGGCTGTTCTATCTGCCCGGACCGCTCATCCGCGGGTTCGATGGCTTCCGTCGTGGCCTCGTTCTCCAATCGGCTCTTCCCTGCCACCCGGCGCTCCTTTGGTGTTGCCAAACACCCAAATTGTACTCGCTCCTATTGGTAACGCCCTCCTTACACCGTCGTGTTCGGTAAGGGAAATGAGCACTAACCCTTCATCCGTTCCTTTACGTCGCGCGCCAGTTTCTCAATCTCGGCTGCTTTCTTCACCACGTCCAGGGACAGCTCGTCCTTGGGGGTCTTTTCCACCTCGGTCCGCAGCTCATTGGAAAGCGCCACCAGCTTGGCCGTATCAGAAAGCAACCGCTTGCGCCGATCGTCCTCCCGCATATGCTCGAGCTTTAAACCGCTCGGCCCCACCGGCGCGTCCATGCCGGCTCCGGCAGTGTCCGGAAAGCTCGGTCGGCTTGGGCTTTGTGCTCCTTGTTGCGGCACCGGCCCTGCGGCGGCGCTCAGCGGGCCCAACCCAATCAGAGCGAAAACGGAAACAAGGATCGACCTCCAACCTGCAAACCTTCCTGACCGCACTTTGTCGTTCATGATGACTCCTATTACCCTTGGGCTTACCCTTGGACGCACATCGATCCTGCGCCAAGCAACTCAGTATCCTGTGTTTCAGCTGCCTCTGTACTCAACGAATTGGATGCGCGTTCCGGACTCACCCATCATGCCTTTACCCGCCGCCATGCCACAAGAGGAGCGCTCCATGCTGGCCGTGGAACACAGCTGGCACGGCGACCTCATCAACTTCCTACAAACGGGATTGCCAAAAATCCTGGTCGCGCTGGTGATTGCCTTCATCGCGCAGCGGTTGGTTACCTTCTTTGCGAGCCGCATCCGCCGCCGTGCCGACGCGCTGGTCGGCAATCCGCGCCGTGCCGCGCAGCTCCGAACCGTGACCGGCATCGTTCGCGCAAGTGCCTACGCACTGATCGGCTTTTACGTCCTCCTGCAGATCCTCGGGGCGGTGGGCGTTCCCCTGGGACCGTTTATCGCCTCAGCGGGCGTCATCGGCCTAGGCATCAGCTTCGGCGCACAGTCGCTTTTCAAGGACATGCTGAACGGCGTCTTCATTCTGATCGAAGACCAGTACAGCGTCGGCGATACCGTAAAGATCGCCGGTCTGCAGGGCACGGTAGAACATCTGACCCTGCGTTGCACCAAACTCCGCGATGGCGACGGCACGCTCTACACCGTCCCCAACAGCCAGATTGCCACCGTTTCGAACCTTTCGCGTGATTTCTCGGTCGCCTCCCTTGTCGTAAGCGTCAGTACACGCGAAGATCCGGATCGGGTGCTGGCTATTTTGCGGCAAGTCGCCGCCGAGGTGCGCGCCGACGAGGCTCTGCGCGATGTCGTCCTCAGTGACCCCACGGTGCTCGGCGTAGACCGCATCGCCGGCTTCGAGGCGTTTTACCCGGTAAACCTCCGCGTGCAACCGAATCAGCGAGACGGCGTGTTGCGCGCGCTGCGCCGTCGCCTCCTGCTCGCCTTCACTCGCGAAAACATCGCCTTCGGAACACCGTCCAGCACGGTATTCGTGGAGCGCAACGGAGCGTTGGCCCCTGGTATATCGGCTCCCGACCTACCGGCTCCCGCTGCAACGGCTCCCGATACACCCATTTCCGGCACCTCTCTAAGCACTTAGTTCACAATGTGTCATCTCGACCGAAGGCCGCAGTGGAGAGACCTGCAGGCTTGCTGCCGCTCGACCTGTCGCCCACTTAAATCTCCGCCTGCAGCAGCCGCCAAAGCGCCTCCGCATCCCGCAGGGGTGGGAGGCAGGTCGATCCTTTGCAAACCACAGCCAGTGTCTCCTCCCGCACCCCCGGAAGATGCGGCAGCGTCACTGCCAGCGCCGGGGGCAGGCTGTCAAGTTGCTCCGGCCGCAGCCGGACGACCGCTTTGTTCACAGAAAATCGCGCGATGGCCGCCGCCGCCAGCTCATCCGCCAGGGCGTCCCTCCCGACGATGCAGACCTGAATTGGGGGCGACACCGCCCGCCGCAGCGCGGAGGCATAGCTGGCCGCATACAGGCCAAGGTGTTCTACCACCCCGGCAAAGCATTCCAGCGTCTGTTCGGCGCGCTTTCGGTAAATCTGCTCGTCTGTCAGCGCATGCAACCGCAACAACAAGGTTGCCGCAACCGCGTTGCCGGCCGGCGTCGGCGCATCCTGTAAAGGTTTGCGCCGTGCGCTTAGCGCTCCCAGCCGCGGTTCCGAAGCCCAACTCTCCTGACCGGTCGATCTTTGCTCTGTGTCAAAAAATCCACCCTCCGTTTCATCGTAGAAAGCCGCAAGTAGATATTTAGCCAGCGTTTCGGCAACGGTGAAATACCGGAGCTCGCCCGTCGCCTCCCAGGCATCAAGCGCGGCGTTCCCAAGAAATGCATAATCGTCTAGTACCCCGGGCACCGGTTTCGCCAATTCACCCTCTCCAGCTATACCCTTTCCAGCTCCAGTCTCCCCGTAGGCGACCACACGGGTCAGCCCGGTTGCCGGCTTCCACGCAGTCTCAAGGACCCGGTCCAATGACTGCAACGCGAACGCGGTCGCTTCCGGCAGAGCCAAAGCCCGACCCGCGGCCAAATAGGCCGAGATGCACAACCCGTTCCATCCCTTGTAGATCGTGCGATCCACATACGGTGTCCGCCGCGCAAGCCTGGAGGCATACAGCTTTGCCTTTGCCGCTTCCAGCTCGCTCCTTATTTCTTCCTCTGATCTTCCAAATCGCTTCGCTAGGGAGGCGGGGTCCGCGATCACGTGCAGAACGTTCTTTGCCGGATCGTGGTGCATGTCCCCGACGGCGCGCAGGTTGTAAAACGCTGCCGCTACCTCGAACTCCGTGGGCGAAAGCGCGGCCGCCGCTTCCGCCCGCGTCCATGTGAAGTAGCCACCGTCGTCGTCGAGCGAAGCGTCCGCGTCCTGCGATGCGTAAAAGCCGCCCTGTTCGCGGTCGCTCAACCACTCATCCATCCACCGGATCGTGCCTGCCGCCACACGCGCAAAACGTGGGTCGGCAAAGCTTTGGAAGGCATGCGTGTAGCTTTTCAGCAGCTCGCTGTTGTCGTAGGCCATCTTTTCAAAATGCGGCACAATCCAGCGTTCATCCACCGAGTAGCGGTGAAATCCCCCGGCAAGCTGATCATGGATGCCGCCCGCTGCCATCTTCAGCAGGGTCACTACGGCGATCTCTGCTGCCTTTTGGGCATGCGATCCCAGCCGTGTAGCAGTGTCGATAAGCAGATCCAAAACGGCCGGATGCGGAAACTTCGGCTGTGACCCGAACCCGCCGTTACGTACATCGAATTGGCCCACAATGGACGCAATAGTCTTCTGTAACAACGGTTCACCAGGCTCGCCTGCCGGTCCTGAAAAGCTCTCACTCTGCTCAATCGCGATCATCACACTGCCTGCGGATTCTTCCACCTCCGCCCGGCGATGCCGAAAAGCGTCCGCCATACTCCGCAGTACCCGTTCAAAACTGGGGCGGCCGTAGCGCTCCTCCGGCGGGAAGTACGATCCTCCAAAGTAGGGCCGACCGTCCGGTGTCAGAAAGCCGGTCAGCGGCCATCCTCCTTGCCCGCTGATCGAAGCAACAGCCGCCTGGTATCGCGTGTCCACATCGGGACGCTCATCGCGCTCCACCTTGATCGCGATGTACTCCGCATTGATCAGCGACGCTAAATCAGGGTTCTCATAACTTTCACGATCCATCACGTGACACCAGTGGCACCACACCGCCCCGATATCAAGCAGAACCGGCTTGTCTTCCCGTTGCGCCTTGGCGAAGGCCTCTGCGCCCCATTCGTGCCAATCCACCGGTTGATGTCGTGCCGAGCGCAGATAGGCCGAGGCCGCCTGTCCCAACCGGTTTCCCCCCTCTGCGTTCACCTGGTCCATACTCCGCCTTATGCGACATCTCTGCCGCCTTTCAGTTCAGCCTCAAACCCCACAACGCGCTACTGCGGCGTTTGGGGTACGGACCCGAGCGGTTGCGGCGGCGCGGGCGGCTTCGGCGGTGTCAGGCCGGGAACATGCGGCGCCTGCGCCACCGTGCCCCGCACCGCCTCTCCGAGCGAAATCCCATAACGATCCAGCGTGTTGGAAAGTAATTGATTCAACGAGGAGCGATCGCGCGCGTATGCCGCATCCGCCGAGTTTAGGTTGTTCTCGGAAATCGCAAAATTTCGCCCCTGCTGCAGCACGTTAGCCGTCGTCGACGCCCCTAAACGCAGCTTTTTCCGTTCCGCTTCAAGCGACTGCGATGCATACTCCCGCGCCGCCTGCGACGCCACCACGCCGGCCCGATCGTTCGTGAGCGCATACAACGCATTCACTACCTCGATCCGCAGCTGCGTGTAAATCTGCTGCAAACGCATCTCTGCCTGGCGGTATTCCATTTGCGAACGCACCTGGTCGGCCTGGGCAGTCCGGTTCCGTAGCGGAATGGTCACATTCACGCCGACGCCGTAATCCGGGTAGCTGTTATTCACCAGATTTTCCAGCGTCGATCCGTACCCTAGTGTGGGCACCAGGTTCGCTGGGCAAGCCTGAAATCCCGAAGACGATCCGCCGCCGAGATTGCCGCCCGCACAGTTCAACAGCGGATTTTGCCGGCCACCCAGTGCCGAAGCCCCATAGAACCCATAGGCATCCACCACCGGCAAAAGCCCGTTCTTCTCTGCACGGATCGTGATCTTGTTATTTTCCATCGAGAGGAACGCCTGCTCGACCTGCGGATTATTGGCGTAGGCCTGGCTGACCAGGTCTTCGACTTTTGCATCCTCTTCCGGCAAGCGATTCAGGCCCACCCGGTCGGTAGGAACAATCGGCGCCGTCGCCAGCTGCGGATCGCTCAAATTACGCGCAATCGCCTGCTTCATCAGTAATTGCTGGTATTCCAGATTGCTCGAGGAGGCGATCAGCGCCTGCTTGTCCGAAGCCAGCGCGGACTCGGCGTTGATCACATCGAGCGGCGCCAAAGTTCCAATCTCTACCTCGCGGCGATCGTCGGCCACCAGCTGCGTCGATTGCTCGACCGCCCTGGTCTTCGCCTGATCGTCTTCGTATGCGCTCACCAGGGCCCAGTAGATGCTTTCCACCTGTGTGATCGTGTAAATCACCTGCTGCCGAAAGGCCGAGTCTGCGATGCGCCGATCGTTCTTGGCTTGCACAATGAATCGCTTGTTAATCCACGGACCGAAGCCCTGCAGCAGGTGCTGCGTTCCCTGCGCTCGGAAGGTCGATTGCAGCAGGGGGTTATACACGATGCCCTGGCTGTTTGTGGTCTGCCGGTTGTTGTCATAGGTCACGGAAAGGTTAGTGCCCCAACCGAACCCCTGCGTGTACTGGAAGTTGTAGGTCGTTGTGTTCGTTTGCAGGTCTTCGGTGCCGGTCAGCAGCGTGATCGTCTGCGGCGTCCGCGCGCTTTCGTACTGAATGGTTCCGGTAAGAAACGGGTCCAGATTTTCCGGCACAGGTCCGCTGCCGTTGGTCGTCAACACCAACCCGGCTGCGCCTGTACTGGCCGCGCTCGCGGAGGTCGTTCCTGCCGGCCCGCCACCGCCGGTGATGGTGGAACTCGATCCCCCGAGCGTATTGGTAATCAGCCCCGTAGACACACCGCGCAGCGAGGATCCCGCCTCTGCACGCAAAATATCCGTGTCGGCGATATCTAGATTGATGCGGGCAATCGCAATGTCGTAGTTGTTTTCCAACGCCAGCGTCACGGCATCCGCAAGGCTGAGCGAGATCTTGCCATCCCGCAGCAGATCATTCAGCTGCGGTGCATTGCTCAACCGCGGCTCGGGATAGTTCTTTGCTTTATAAATTGCAGCCGGGTTCGGAAAAAACGGGTTGCCGCGTCTGTAATTGATGCCTGTAGGCTCTAAGTACAAAGGAGCAGTAAGCGCCGGTTGCGGAGCCTGGGGCACCCCCGGCCTGCCGGTCGTGTCGTTCTGCACCGCCTGGGGTGAGGTCGGCGCGGTGGGACTGATGCTCTGCGCCTGCTGCCCCGCTCCAACCCCTTGCTGGGTATCAACAGCCGGTGAGGAAGCAGGCGTTCCAACCTGCGTCGCCTCCAGCGACAACAGACCGGATGCGAACATCTGTCCCGTGACACTCCAACCCAGCAAGGCAAGACACACTACGCCCCGCCAGGCATGTGACTTTGTCCAAGTCTTGTCCGGCGTCCTGGTCCACATCTCGATCCACACCATGACCCACGTTCTGACCCACGTTCTGGCCCACGTTTCGGCGCGCAGAAAGCCAATTGGTTTGACCGGCTCGGCCAAGCGGACCCGTCGCGAGCTTTTAAAGCACTCGCGGGGGGAAAGACTCATTGGGGCAGAACACTCGTGTTGCATCGATATGAGGGCCAGTATAAGCCGCGCCGCGCCGCCGCGCGATAATACGCTTGGGGTAGCCATCACGTGCAAGTGACGCAAAATGAGACAGGCAGGCCCGCATGACACATTGGAAGCTGACCCTCAGCTACCATGGCGCCGGCTTTCACGGCTGGCAGATCCAGCCCAACCTGGTTACCGTCCAGGGAACGCTCGCCGCTGCGCTGCGGCAGATCACCGGCACAGTCGTCCTTCCGCAGGGTGCCGGCCGTACCGATGCCGGAGTACATGCGCTCGCGCAAGTTGCCTCATTCTCCTTGCCGAACCCGATTCCTGCCGCAAACCTCCAGCGCGCCCTGAACCGCGTCCTGCCTACCAGTCTTCGCGTCACGCAGGCTGAAATCGTGCCCGCCGGCTTTCACGCACGCCACTCGGCCCGGCGCAAGCTATACGAGTACCGTATCTTCGAGCGTCCCCCAAATCCCAAGCTCGGCCTAACTCCACCGGACAGCATCTGTTCGCCATTCTTGGCTCCCTTCGTTTGGGATTGCCGGTGGTCCTTAGATTTTCCGCAGCTTCAAGCGGCCGCCGCGCACATCCTGGGCACACACGACTTCTCCGCGATGGGGGCCGCGCAGCGGGATCCGCATGCAGCCTCCATCACAGGGGAACAGCCCGGAAGCCCAAACCCGGTCAAGACGATCCACAGTTCCGCCTGGACACGCAAAGACGGTCTGCTGGTTTATCGAGTTTGCGGCAGCGGTTTTCTCCACCACATGGTCCGCAATCTTGTCGGCACCATGGTCGATGTAGGCCGCGGCAGCCGGTCCCCCGCAGACCTGCCTACAATTCTCGCTTCTCGCAACCGGGCGGCAGCGGGCCCGACCGCCCCAGCCAGCGGCCTCTTCCTCGTCGAGGTCCAATACGAGCCCTCCGCCGCCGCCACGGCATACTCTCCGGCAACGGATGTGTGCCTTTGACCGCGCCCACTTTGCCAACGCTTTCCGCCCAGCGTCGCATCAGTGCCCTGGCTTCGACGCCTGCCGTTCATCGCGCCTTCCACTGGCTCCACCTGCATGAATTGCAACTGCGCCGCTGGCAACTCGAGTTTCTCGCGATCCCCGCACCGCCCTTTGCGGAAGGCCCACGAGCCGCATGGTTTTGCGACCATTTTCAAGAACTTGGCCTTACCGACCCGCACATCGATGCCGAAGGCAATGCCGTCGCCCTGCTGCCGGCCGCAGTCGCCCAGCCGAAGAGCGGCACCGTTCTGCTTTCCGCGCATCTCGACACGGTTTTTCCTGCCGGAACCGATTGCACGCCCCGCGAAGACGGTGCGCGCATCCATGGGCCGGGCGCTTGCGATAACGGTGCCGGTTTAGCAGCACTGCTGGGCCTCGCCGCCGCGTTGCAGTATGCCGGCGTGCAGCCGCCCTGTCCGATTCTTTTTAGCGCCAATGTCGGTGAAGAGGGCGATGGCGACCTGCGCGGCATGCGCCACCTCTTTACGGCTCCGCCCTTTCGCGCCAAGATCGTCACCGCACTCGCCCTTGAGGGTGCGGGCGAGGCGCTCGCCGTGGATCGCGCCCTGGGCAGCCGGCGTCTGCGCGTCACCGTTACCGGCCCCGGCGGCCACTCCTGGGCAGACGCCCACCGTCCCAACCCGATCCTTGCCCTCAGTGCCGCTTTGCTCGCCATCGCCGCACAGCCGCTCCCCATCACGCCGCGCACCACACTCAACGTCGGCACCATCGAGGGCGGCACCTCCATCAACTCCATCCCTGCTCTTGCCCAGGCCGGCCTCGATCTGCGCTCCACCTCCGAGCTGGAACTGGACCGCCTGGAAATGTTTGTCCTGACCCGGCTTTCGGCGGAGATCGAAGCAGAAAGCCGGCAGCGTCTGCATCGGCCGCCACATCCGCCGGCCTCGCAGGATTTGGAAGCCGAGCGGCTCCACTTGCAGATCGAGCGCACCGGGCACCGCGCTGTCGGCGCCCTGCCGTCAAATTCCAGCCTGCTGGGCAGCCTGCATGCCGTCGACCGCCATCTCGGCCTCAACACCGACCTCCGCATCGCTTCCACCGATGCCAACCTGCCGCTTTCGCTGGGCATTCCGGCACTGGCGCTTGGAACCGGCGGCAAGGGCCTCGGCCTGCACACGCTAGGCGAGTGGTATGACCCCACAGGCCGCGAACTCGCCCTCCGCCGCATCCTGCTGCTTCTGCTGGATGCGTGCAGGCAAGCGGCTGAATGGACCCAAGCTCCTTGGGAAGACCTTCGGCTCAGCTAAACTCGACGCGTGCCCCCAACCTTTTCATCCGTTTTTTGCGGCAATCTCATACGCGCGTTCACAACCGCATTCTTCAGCGCTCCTTTTGTTCTCGCGCAGCAACCCGCCCCGGACACACTCTATCTGCACGGCAACATCCTCACCGGCACCCGTCTCCAGCCCGGTGATTCTTCCCTCACGCCCGCCCGCGTTTCTGCCCTGGCCGTCCGCAACGGCCAAATTACCGCCGTCGGCACGGACGAAGCACTGTTCCCGCTCCGGGGACCGCAGACGGAGGTCATCGACCTGCACGGCGCCTTTGCCATGCCCGGGTTTAATGACGCGCATACCCATATGGCGCAGGCCGGCCAGCAACGCTTGTCAGTCGATCTCGTTGGCACCACATCCATCGCCGACATGCAGGCTCGCATTCGTAGCTACGTTGCGACTGCTCGCCCCGGTCAGTGGATTCTCGGCGGCGGTTGGGACCACACCCTTTGGGCCTCGAAGGCCTTACCTTCGCGCCATGACCTCGACGCGGTCACTGCCGGCCACCCCGCGCTCCTCCTTCGTGTAGACGGTCACATCGGTGTCGCGAACACGGCTGCCCTCGCCGCTGGCGGTATCGGTTCGGCCACGCCCGACCCCCAGGGCGGCAAGTTCGACCGCACCCCGACGGGCGAGCTGACCGGTGTTGTGCGCGAAACCCCCGCACTTACTCTCATCCAGCAACACATCCCCAAACCGGATACCGACACCCGCGAACGAGCGCTCACCCTTTCCATTGAGGACGCCTTGGCACATGGCGTTACCAGCGTCCAGGATTTCTCCGACTGGGAGGATTGGCTCGTGCTCGAAAATTGGGAGCACACCGGCAAGCTCCCCCTGCGTGTCGCCGAATGGATTGACTTCAACCTACCCTTGCCCATCCTTGCGCAACGCCGAGCCAGTCATCCTGCCAACGACCCGCTCCTGCACCTTACGCAGCTGAAAGCCTTCATGGACGGCTCCCTCGGCTCCCGCACCGCCGCTCTCGATGCCCCTTACACAGACGACGAAGACAACTCCGGCATCCCACGCTACGATCCAGAAAAGCTGAACGATCTGGCTGCTGAACGTGCTCAGGCCGGCTTCCAACTTGGCTTCCACGCCATCGGCGACCGTGCCAACGATCTCGCTCTCGACGCCTTCGAGGCCGCCGAGCAGGTCGGCAAACCTGCGCAAACTCCACCCCACTGCGTCACACTGCAACCGACGAGCCCGCAAGCGACCCCTGCCGACACTACTTCCGAATGTACCTACACCCCTGCCGATTTTCGCTTCCGCATCGAACACGCCCAAGTCGTCTCCCCCGGTGCCTTTGACCGCTTCGCCCGCCTCGGGATCATCGCCTCCATGCAGCCCAGCCATCTGCTCACTGATATGGCCTGGGCCGGCCAAAGGCTTGGGCCGGAGCGCTCCACCCGCGCCTACGCCTGGCGCTCTTTTCTTGACCATCACGTTCCCCTCGCCTTTGGCACCGACTACCCCGTCGAGTCGATCTCCCCCTTCCGTGGTCTGTACGCTGCCCTCACGCGGCAAAACGAAGCCGGCACGCAGACCTTCGACCCCACACAACGCCTCACCATTGAAGAGGCAATCCACGCCTACACCCAGGGCTCCGCCTATGCAGAGTTCCGCGAGCGGACCAAAGGCCGGCTCGAACCGGGTTTTCTTGCAGATTTCGTTGTTTTGGATCGCGATATCACTAAGGCCTTCCCTCGCGCTTTGCTCGAAACTCGCGTGCTGCGCACCGTCGTCGGCGGCATCACCCGCTTCCAAGCCGAACCCGCCGCAGCCGGACCCAAAACCCATGTCGCCAATCCGCCAACCGGGAACAAACCCGAGTAAATGCCACACCCCATCGCGCCAAAACGCCACCTCGCCGCGCACTTTCTGCTGATCGCTGTCGCATTGGTGTGGGGAACGACCTTTCCGCTCGTGAAAGCAGCCCTGCGCGACACTTCGCCGCTGCTCTTCAATCTGCTGCGCATGACGATCGCCTCTGTCGTCTTGCTCTTAGCGAATGGAACTACCCTCCGCAAGTTGACCAAAACCCAGTGGCAACTCAGCGCCATGACGGGCCTGCTACTCGCACTCGGATACGAATGCCAAACCGTCGGTCTTACCTCAACGACACCTTCGAAATCAGCCTTTCTCACCGGCCTGGTTGTTGTTCTAGTGCCCCTGCTTAGCGCCCTGCCCGCAGCGCGATCCCCCATCGCACCACGTCCGGGGCCCTTTGCCTACGCCGGCGCTGCCATTGCTTTCATTGGCATCGTTCTGCTCACGGCCAACCCCGGCACAGGCCTTGCGCTCCTTTCGGGCATGCACCGCGGCGAATGGCTCACCCTGGCTGCCGCGCTCGCCTTTGCCTTACACCTGCTCACATTGGCACGGGCGGCCGCCGACATCCCGCCACGCGCACTCGGCACCCTGCAGATCGCCTTCGCCGCCTTGGCTATGTTGCTGCTGCTCCCTTTGGAGCGCCACCCCTTTGTCTACTGGACCCGAACCGTCACCCTGGCGCTGGCCGTCACCGCCGTGCTCGCGACGGCAGCCGCATTCACCATCCAGAGCTGGGCACAGCGGCATCTGCCCGCCTCCCACACCGCGCTCATCTTCACCCTGGAGCCCGTTTTCGCCGCCCTCACCTCCCTCTTGTTCCTTGGCGAACGTCTCCGCCCCGAAGCCTTGGCCGGGGCCGGTCTCATCCTATCCGGCATTCTTCTCGCAGAAGTTGGGCCAACCGTAAAGACGCGCGCCGGTATCCTACCCACTGAATCGTAATGCTCAATTCCAGCGACCTTTGCCGCCGAAAAGCGTCTATGTATGCGACGACGCATCCGGCAACATAACAAACCGTCACACTTCCGCATCCGCCCTGCTCCGCGGTTGTGCCCGGCGGGCCGCATCTCTCCATTCCACCCGACGTTGTTCACGAAGGAAGAAGCATCCATGGCATCCGTTCCAAATCCAGAAGGCGGCTTCCAGCCAAAGCTACGCCGCCGCCTCACCCCGACCACCACCTTCACTGCGCTTGGTGCCCTTTCTGCACTCATCTTGGGCGGTTCCCTGTTGACCGGCAAAGTCAGCGGTAAAGAAGGCCAGCGCATCGACTCCAGCGACGCTCATGCGCTTGTCGTTCCCTCGCCCGTGACCCTCTCCAATGGCTTCTCGGCCATCGTGAAGCAGGTCGGTCCTGCCGTGGTCAACATCAACACCGAATCCACCCCGAAACAAACGCAGGGCCGTCGCGGCCGCCGCGGTCTCCCCGACGGCGCCCAGCCTGATAACCCACACGGCGGCGGGGGCGGCGGCGGCAATGATGAGGACGGCAACAACATGCAGGACTTCCTCAACCGCTTCTTCGGCGGGGGAGGTGCCGGCGGCGGCCAGCCTGATCTGAGCACCCGGCGTGCCCTGGGCTCTGGCTTCATCGTCGATCCGCGTGGCTACATCATTACCAACAATCACGTCATCGATAAAGCCGACCACATCTACGTCAAGCTCTCCACCGATTCCGACCGCAGCACCGATCAGGGACGTCCCGCCCGCGTTATCGGTGCCGATCCAGCCACCGACATCGCCGTGATCAAAATCGATAGCCCACAACCCCTGCCCACGATCAAGCTCGGCAATTCCACCAGCGCCCAGGTGGGTGACTGGGTTCTGGCCATCGGCAGCCCTTTCGGCTTGTCCGAAACCGTCTCTGCCGGCATCGTCTCTGCCATCAACCGCTCCAATCTTGAGCAGGGCGCTGAGGGCGGCGTAGACCAGGCTTCCTTCCAGAAATTCATTCAAACCGATGCAGCCATCAATCCCGGTAACTCTGGCGGTCCCCTGGTCGACATGGCTGGTGAAGTCATCGGCATGAGCACGGCCATCTACACACAGTCAGCCGGTTCTGAAGGCGTCGGCTTCGCTCTCCCGTCCAACCTTCTCATCAGCACCTACAACCAGCTCATTGGTCCTAATCACGCCGTCACCCGCGGTTCTATCGGCATTCAGTTTCAGTCACAACAGTCCTCCGCGGTAAGCCGCATGTACGGCTTCACCAACGGCGGCGTCATTATCAGCTCCATCGTGCCGAACGGCCCCGCTTCCAAGGCCGGTCTGCAACCACAGGACGTGATCGTCACCGTCGACGGCCAACCCGTGAAGGATGGCGATACGCTGATCGGCGTTATCTCACAAAAGGCGCCGGGCACCACGGTGCATCTCGGCTACCTGCGGAGCGGCAAACAGCAAACCGCAAATGTCAGCATTGCCGACCGCTCCAAGCTCTTCGCGAATCAGGCAGCCAATGACGAAAATCCCAGCCCCGATCAACCCGATGCCGGTCAAGCCAAGCTCGGCATCACCGAACAGCCCACCAAGCCGGAAACAGCCTCCAAGCTCGGCATCCGCGGTGGCGTCACCATCACCGCCGTCCGCCCCGGTTCTTTCGCCGACGGAATTGAACTGCCCACCGGTGTTGTGATTGTCGAAATCAATCGCAAACCCATCACCAACGAAACCGATTACCGCAACGTGGTTTCTTCCCTGAAACCCGGTGATGACGTTGTCTTCGTGGTGCGTGACCCGCGTAGCCCTGCGGGAGGTGACACCTACATCGGCGGCACACTGCAGTAACAGCACTGGGTATTCTCAGCGACGCCGGAGGCAAACTGCCTCCGGCGTCGTTTTCCATTGCTGTCCCCATCTGTCGCGAGAACTACACCTTTGTGTGACTTGTCCAAGGCAACTTCTTTGCGATAACCTCAAGCACGTTGCGCGACCCAGCGGCCGCGTCGCTTCAACTCTGGATGAGGTCTGTCTATGCGTCTTGTTTCCGCACTTTCCGCCACCGGTCTGCTACTCGTCGCCGCCAACATCAGCAAGGCAACCGTCCGGCCTCATCATCATAGTTCTGCACATGCCCTGGTGCGTCACTCGGAAAGCCGTCACAACGAACGCACGGCAACCGAGCACCCAACCGGCGCCGGTATCAGCTCCGATCGCGCCACAGCCATCCAGACCGCGCTGATTCAGAAGGGCTATCTTTCCGGCGAGCCCACGGGTACATGGGACACCGCCAGCGCCGAAGCCATGCAGAAACTGCAGGGTGACAACGGCTGGCAAACCAAATTCGTCCCCGACGCCCGCGCCCTCATCAAGCTAGGCCTCGGCGCCAACAGCCCGCCGGCACCCGCCGCCCCCACAACGCCGACGGTCGCAATTGGAACAGCAGCCACGAATTAAGATGAGGCGGGTCTTGAAGGAACGCCATCACTCTCTGTTTTGACATCCCGCAGCGCAGAAGAGGGATCTGCTGTTTTGCAATCGCAAGCCGCAGAACCCTTTACCGCCAGCTAAATGCCAAATGCCACCAAAGACCGCGATCCGCAGTCTTTCGCAGCACCCGCTCATACTCCAGCAACTCGCTCAGCACCCCAGCACCCTCTTTGCCAAGCCGCCGTGGCTCTTGTTCCAATGCCTCGATCAGGGCTCGCACCGTTGTCAGCCCCTCTTCCGGCCGAAACCATTGGGGAGGAGGCAACTGTGTCAGCAAGTCAGGATTCCCTGCACCTTCCTCAATCAACAGTGCCATCGAGTTCTCGTCCGCGGAGAAGAAATCCAACAGCGGCCGAACCCCCAGGGTATGCGCGAGCCGCTCGATCCCGGCCTCCTGCCGCGCCAAAGCTCGCCCATTCACATAAATGTCGAAGCCGGGGTCCTCTCCCTTCACGACGATGTACATGGAAGCCGCCATGCCAAGAGTGTACAAAAGCTTTCTACCCGATACACTTTAAAGAATCAGGCACGGCTCAAAAACACACACCGTCAGGTCTCCCCGGCCCGACTCCCAAGCAGATATGCGCTGCTCACCCCGAGCAAAAGAAATGCCAACCAGGATCGAAAATCGAGTCGAGGTCTCAACACCACGACACCCTCGATCATCGTCAAAAGTGGGATCGCCAGAAACTGCGCACACCAGCGCATCGCCCCCAGGGTCGATAAGACCTCCAAGCTTAGAAAAGCTACGAATCCATCCAGCGTAGCCCCGATCCAAAATCCGATCCAAGACCTAACCCAGGGGAACGGAGGGAACAGCCCATGCCGCCCCCGCAGAGCGAAACTACCATAGATTCCCGCAGCCACGAGCAAAGCCACACTCGGCCACGATCTCTGCTGAGGAAATTCATGGCAAAATTCATCGCTCTGGGCGAGGTTCCTGCCGACAAAAGCGCTGGCAAGCCCAGCCGATAAGGGCATCATGCTGAGAGCCAGCAAGAATCGCGGTTTTAGCTCCGGTTGTGGAAGCAGCAACAGCAGGCCTGTCAAGCCCGTCAGCCCCGGCCAGAGCCGTGCAGATAGCTCTTCTCCGGAAGTCCCGAAAACCGTTACACAAACCGCCACAACAATCGGCGTCAGTGCCATGGCAAGCGAACCGTTCCTACCGTTGATTGATCGTCCTGCTACCAGACTCGCCATCGCGGGTCCGGCAAGCACCGCCGCTCCCAACAAACCCGTCCGCCAAAGCCAAAGTAACGGTGGCGATCCAATAATGTTCCTCCGAGCCCAGAAGAGACGAACGAAGACAAAGCTTGCCGCTCCAGCGCAGCCTGTCGCTTGCGTTCGATAGCTGGAAACCGTTGAGGGCCAGGTTGCCTCCAATACCCAACGGCTCGCAACGAGAAGGCAAAGCAGGGCCAGCGGCCAGAACTTCTTCCATCCTGCTCCTTTGTCTTCCAACTGAATGAGGTACCCCTATAGCTGGCTCGCTTGACGACAGCTGTGTCCTCTCGACCGAAGCAGACGGTTTATCATCTGCGCAGTGGAGAGACCTGCAGTCTTGTAGCGCGCCGGAACCACACCAGGAGAAC
>CAXTNA010000048.1:0-15825 GCA_964245535.1 uncultured Acidobacteriaceae bacterium
GAGGGCGCTTCGGCGCCGCGCACCGTGCCCCGGCCACCCAGCCCGACCCGGCGCTCTGGCCGCCGGCGGACTTTGCCGTGCTGGTGAAGAGTTTCGAATCGCAAGGCTTTCGTCCAGCATGCTCGTGGTACCTCAACGACGAGGCCAACATCGCTTACGCACGCAAGGCACCTAACGGCGGCCGACTTTCGCAACCGGTGCTGTTCCTCAATGGCGAACTCGACCAAATCAACAGCATCAACGGTAATCACATGGGCGACCCGATGCGTGCAGCCTGCCCAGACCTTACCGTGACAAACCTGCGCGGCGCGCATTGGCTGTCGCTGGAATGCAAGGCAGAGCTGACCACAGCGATTCATACATGGCTCCACACCAAAAACCTGTAAGGCGGTAGAGGGAGTTGAGAAGGGAGCCGTACGAGTACACTCTGCCGGCAAAGGCAGTTAGCCTGTCCTGATTTGCTTCAGCGTCGTTTCTAAGCCTCGAGGACCGCAGAGCGAAGCCTGGTTACTGTACAGTCCGGAGCTTACCCGTGGCTTTCTTCAATGGATGGCGGCCGATTCTAAACATATAAGCCTCAGCAAGCGAGTCCACGAAGTAGTCATACTCACGGTTGGCGCACTTTGGAAGTCACCTTTTGGACTCTACGCGCATTCCGCGGTCGCGAAGAACGTTGGAGTTCCGGAAGCAGCGATCCAGGCCCTGACAAGGGGTGAGTCTTCGGCGGAACTCTGGGATGAGGAGCAGCTGGCGCACCGGTTTTCTCGTGAACTCGTCAGCACACATCGGGTATCCGACGCGCTTTACCGAGAGGCTGAGAAGAGCTTTGGGAGAAAAGCGCTTGTCGATATGGTCTATTTGGTTGTATGTACCTGCTTACCTGTGCGCTCTTGAATGCCTTTGAGATACCAGCTCCGGCGTCCACGAGGACCGTACAAGCACTACCAGATCTCCCACAATACGAAGTTCGCAACGTATGAAAGAACTGGTGAGACCTGGTTTGATCTGGAAGTCCGCAGTCTCAAACTCCCTGCCGATATGGACGCCAAATTCGTCCCGCTTCCGGGACATACCATGGGACATTGTGAAGTTGCGTATCGGGAAAACGGCAAATGGTCGTTGCACGCTGGCGATTCATACTTCGACCCCGATGTGAACTTCCGCGATCCCGCCCCTGGTCTTCCGCTCGAGATAGCGTTCCAGACAGATGCGGGATCCCGTCAAGCCAGCCTGCAGAAACTGCGCCGGCTTCGCGAAGATCACAGCAGTGAAGTCGCAATGTTCTGCTCACACAGCCAACGCGAGTTCCTGGATCGGACGAGTGGTCAAGGAATGCCAGATTTTCTAAGCCTGAATATCTTGACTTCGACATCATGCTTGCACAGGCAAAGGTGAGTTTCTAAAACTACCTCGGCCCGAGCTCTGATTTGCTGACTTTCGACTTTCTGCGTCTGTCCCGTGAAGAAGGGGGTTGACGATATGTAGGTACTTCCTCTGCGGAGTGTCACGCGATTGGAGTATTCACGTGGTGTCCTCATTCTGTACGCGTGGTTCTTTACCCGAAGCAACGCTTCATAGGAGGCTGGCATTGCATTGCTCCAGACCTGCGCGGCTTCTCGGTGGCTCGTCCGCGGCCGCCGGTACCAGCGCCTACACCAACGAGCAGGTCGTAGCAGACATGGCCGAGCTTCATGACCACCTCGGTGCGAAGCCTCGATATGGGTTGGCCACGACTGGGATAGTCGCGCGGTCGGCGCGTTCGTCGCGCACGAGCCCGAGCGCAGCCGAGGCGTGGTCCTGGTCTCGACCCCATATATTCCCGGTGCGAACGCGCTCGCAACGCTTGTCCCGCTTCTTGACCGAATGATCTATCCGGCTGACCAGTGGCAAAGGAAGCTGAAAAGTGGTTCCTGTGTGAATGCATCTGAGTCTCCGCCCAGCAGCCAGATCAGAGCGATGCATCTACTCAGGAGTCGTGGAACGCCCGAAATGCGGATAGGTGAGCGCCCTTTACGTCACCATCGAGAAAAAGAAGTCGTTACCACAGATAACGGCTGACGTCTGAAGTTTCGGCAAGCCCTCTTAGCTTTTATCATTCGACTACGACATGCCTGATGGCAGGCACGGGATCAGGTAATTTGTAGAACTATCACGGCTTGAGAACCTGTGAAGGAAACGACCATGCACGACCCAAGATCTCCCTTGTTCGATCCAATTACCTACCTCGCAAATGCCGGGATCGGCCGCCAGATACTCAGGCTGGACATCAAAACTAACCTGTTCCTTCAGGGTGACGAAGCCGATGCAGTCTTCTATATGCAGCAAGGCCACGCAAAGCTCACAGTCACTTCGCCCGGCGGGAAGGAAGCGTGTATCACGCTACTTTCCCCTGGAGATTTTGTAGGGGAGGAATCGGTCGGTGCCATCGCTCCCTGCCGGCTGGCAACGGCAACGACGATCACGCCTTCTTCCGTTCTCAAGATCAAGCGTAAAGAGATCATGCGCGTGTTTCACGAAGAGCGAGCCTTTGCCGATCTCTTCCTGGCATTCCTGCTGGCGCGCAGTAAACGAACACAAGCGGATCTCATCGATCAGCTATTTAACTCGAGCGAAAGGCGTTTAGCCCGCATTTTGCTGCTGATGGCGGACTATGACAAGTCCAGTGGCCCGGTGACGACGATCCCGAAGATCTCGCAGCAAACACTTGCCGAGATGGTCGGAACGACACGGGCAAGAATTAACCAATTCATGCAGAAGTTCCGGGATCATGGGTTTCTCGAGTACAGCGACGGGCATATACAAGTTCAGAAATCGTTGCTGAACGTGCTTCTGTATGACGATCTTTCCGAACAAAATGCGAGTAAGCCCTCTTTATTTGGAAGCGGAGCAAAAAGTCTCCGCGAATAGCGCTTGCGGCGAAGACATCAAAAATTAAGATCACTGTACAAAAGTGTACAAGGGCCGCGCGAGAACCAGATCTATAACACTTTCAGGGGATAGCGCATCCCCGCATTCACAACCGCATTGCTCAGTCCACAACAGCAAATCTGCAGCTGACGAACGCGGAAAAGGGTGGGTACCTGGCCCTTAGTGCTTCCGGCTATTTCGGACGCACGCGTTTACACCATACAAATTTTCCTACCCTCTCCATGAACCCGCCCGGCAAGGGCGTTTGACAAACCAGAGGTATTCCATGCCGCAGATCAGCTTAGCTGAAAGCATCGCCGACCTTGAAAAAGCAGGTCTCCTTAAGCGGTACACCGATGAAAAGCGTGTCGATGAACTGCCGCGAGTGATGGAAGACAACCCGTACCAGGCAGTGCTGGTAGATAAGGTAAAAGACTGCGCGTTTCCGTTCTATGCCAATGGATATGGCGTACGGGCGCAGTGGGCGTTGGCCCTGGATTGCGATGCGAAGAAGGTCGGGTTGGAAATGGCGAAGCGGTCGCAAACGCTGATCAAACCCGTGATGGTGGATGCATCGCCGTGCAAAGAGGTCATCCTGAAAGGTGACGACATCGACCTCACGATGTTTCCGTTATTTCAGCATCATCCCAAGGACGGGCAAGCGTACTTCAATGACACAAATGTGGTGAGCCGCGATCCGGATACAGGGCAGATCGGCAAGGGCATTTACCGGTTTATGTACCGGTCGAAGAACGAAACCAACATCGATATGCGGAACGCGACGCATGGATGCCGCCAGCACGCGAAACGCAACCAGGAGCTGGGAAAAGACACGCCGATCGCTGTGCTAATTGGCGGTCCCACGTTGGATCACCTGGCGTCCATGATGAGCAATCCGCACACGGATGGCTGGGACATCCTGGGCGGCTTCTATCGCGCTCCCGCGCAGCTGGTGAAATGCGAAACCAGCGATCTAACGATTCCGGCAAATTCGGAGCTCGTGATCGAAGGCCGCATTATTACGACTGAGGGATGGGTTCACGATGAAGGTCCCTACGGCGAGTACACCGGCACCTACGGCGGCGGGTTACCGCACAACTGTCGCTTCGTGGTCGACTGCATCACCCATCGCAAGGACATGACGTACCAGTACGCGACCATCGGTGGCCTTCATCCGGGCAGAACCGACATGGCTGCCTTTCATCCGGCCATTGAAGCCGACCTTTATAACGCGCTGGAGCGCGCCGGTATCACGGTAGAGAATGTCTTTCTTCCGCCTGACGGCTGCTCCAACATCGGCTATGCCTCCATCAAAACAGTATCCGGTGGAGATGCAAAACAGGCTTTGGCGTTGATGCTGGCCGGCTCGCGCCAGTGGATGCCAAAGACCGCGTGGGTCTTTGATGACGATGTGGATATTTACGACGACATGCGTGTGAAGTGGGCGCAGGCTTGGCGATTCAACCCCGAAACCGGGATCATGCTGCTGCCTAGCCAAAATATGCTTCCACTCGATCCGAGCTTGAACACGGATCACCCACCGAATGCGGTCGCCAAGGCAGGCTTCGACTGCACCATTCCTGTGATTGGCCAGGTGGACCCCTTCTCCTATGCGGCCGCTGTCATTGCGGAACCGCTCAAGGTGGACCCAGATACAAAGCCCATGTCCGATGACGAGATCGCGAAGGAGATGGAATCGATGATCCGGGAAAAGCCGCGCACCTGGGCGGAGTTGCTGGCCCCCTTTGCCAGCCAGTCTTACCGGAGTGTGTATCGCGCCTTTGGACAGCTGCGACCAAAGCTGGGGCGCATGACGGACCTTCGCCCTGACTACCCTTACGTGTTCTCCAACGACGATTTCGTCCACGGCAAAGAAGCACCCCAGGCGAAAGGTTGAGCCCATGAAGCTTGGTGCCTTTCTTATGCCGTCGCACCCTCCCGAACGAAGCATCGGTGAGGGGCAAGCCTTGGACCTGGAGGAGTTGGAGCGACTTGACGCCTTTGGGTTCGAGGAGGCGTGGATCGGCGAGCACTTTACTTCCGTTTGGGAGCCGTGCCCCGCGCCCGACCTGCTCATCGCGCAGGCGCTTCCCCGAACCCAAAGAATTCGTTTGGGCACCTTGGGTCACCTGCTGCCTTACCACAACCCGGTGGAACTGGCCCATCGTGTCGCGTACCTGGACCATCTCGCTCAGGGGCGGTACGCGCTGGGGGTCGGCATCAGTGCCTTGCCGACCGACCACCAGCTCTTCGGTCTTGATGCCTCCGGCGGCCGCAACCGCAGAATGACCTTTGAAGCCCTGGAGATCATGACCGGCCTTTGGCAGCGTGGCCCCGAAACATTCCAAGGGGAGTTCTGGGCAACAGGAACGACGCAGTCGAGTTGCGAAAGCCTGGGCTATCACCTGAGGCCGTACCAGCACCCCCATCCGCCGATAGCGATCGCGGCGCTTACGCCGAACTCTGAAAACCATAAGCTGGCCGGCGCAAAGGGGTACCTTCCTGTAAGTCTAAGCATCAGTCCCGATGCCCGGGTGACTGCCCAGCACTGGGAGGCGGTGTCCGCGGGAGCTGCCCAGGCGGGAAGGGTAGCGCAGCGGGCAGACTGGCGCATCATTCGCGACACGTACGTGGCACCCACGGATGCTGAGGCGCGGGTTCGCGCAAAGAACGGCATCATGGGCCGTTGTTGGCAAGAGTTCCTCCTCCCGCTCTACCGGAAGCTTGGCCTTGGCCCGATGCTCAAACTCGACCCGTCCATGGCCGATGAAGCGATCGATCTCGATTACCTTTGCGACCACCTTTGGCTTGTCGGCTCACCGCAGACCGTTGCTCGCCGCATCCAGAAACTACAGGAGCAGACCGGAGGATTTGGCACACTTTTGATCGTTTCGTATGACGTAAAGCACGAGCAGACGGAGTGGGAGACCAGCCTCCGTCTGCTGCAGCAACACGTACTACCCGCGTGCCAGACGCAGATCAAACCTGCGACGGCGGGGGCCAGCCGATGAGCTACATCGCCTTTGCCACCAATGCTTTCGACCGGGTAGCTGCTTTTTACGGTGAAACTCTCGGGTTCCAAGCCGTTGCGGAGTGGGATCGTCCGCATGGACGGGGCCGGCGGTTCGATCTTGGCGGCGGTCTTCGGCTCGAACTTCTGGACAACATGCGAGAGCGGCAACCCATGCGCCTGGACGCAAGCGCACGCGTTCATGTTGTGATCGAAGTTGAGGATATCGATAAAGCCTGGAGCGAGATGAAGGTATCTGCGCCAGTGCCGGCGACGACCTCGTGGGGAGCGCGGCTGTTTCAGATACAAGATCCGGATGGCGTGCCCGTGACCTTCCTTCAATGGGAATCGACGGGGCCCCAGTCGTGGGGAGCAGATGTACGAAATATGTCCGCTCTTGCAAGAAGTTGAAGTTTCAGATTGGAAGTAATGCACAACGTTTCTACACCTAGCCACCAAGGAGATGACCATGCCGACAGTCTCACAAGCGATAACGATCGACGCCCCGAAAGCCGCAGTGTACAAGGCTCTTACCACCACAGATGGGCTTAAAGGCTGGTACTCGGACCAGGTTGAGGGCAACCCGGACAAGGGCGGCGAGTTCACGCTTTCCTTCACGAAGCATGAAGGGCCGTTCCGTTGGAAGGTGGCCGCAGCAGAACCAGGAGCCCTCGTTCGATGGCAGTGTGTTGCTGGTCCGGGGCAGTCTACCGGTACTGTGGTCACCTTTCGCCTTTCTGAGACGGGCAAAGGCCGGACCGCCGTAGAGCTCGACCATGAGGGTTTTGAAAATACCGACCAGAAGCTGAAGGTATGCAATACCTTGTGGGGCGGGTTGGTATTGCACTTAAGAAAATATGCAGAAAGCCAAGAGCTCGCTCCTGCCCTCCAGTAGTGCTTAGGTCAGGGGGCGCCGCGGCTTACGCACTGATCCGCGGCGCCTTTCTGCCAGACGAAGGCCTGAGTCTTCTTGAGACTGACAGAAAGCTTCCGCAAAGCCGCGGAAGTTGACGGAACACGGTGCCATGTAGCGATCTTCCACCCATGCCATACCGATGGATCGAACCAGTTGAGGCCTGCGTATGTTGATCTCCACGAGTCCTTTCAATCGCGAAGGTGAGGGAGGCGTGATGGCGATTCCTAAGCCCGCTGCGGCCATCCCGCGGAGCGTCGTAAGGTCCATCGCTTCAAAGGCGATCGTTGGGACGAAACCGGCATCGGCGCAAGCTTCATCAAAAGTCGTTCGCAGCGTACGGCCTGGATTTCAGGCAAGGAAACACTCCTTTTCAAGCTCTTTCAAAGAGACAGAGGTCCGGTCAGCAAGCGGATGGCGTTGAGATAAGCATAGAACCAGCGGCTCATCGAGCAAATTCGTCCAGCGAAGCGCAGCATCGTCAAACGCGCCAGGAACGGAGAAGCAAAGATCGATGTTTCCATGCAGTAGCTGTTCAATCAGGGCTTCGCCGGAACGCTGAATCAGGGTGAACTGGACCCATCGGCCAGTTCTTTCGGAACGCTTCGACCAGGCGGGGGACGAGCTCTGCGCCGAGCGAACCGATAAAGTCGAAAGCCACTGTTTCCGTTTCGGCGCTGGTGCCTTCATGCAGCGACTGTGAAGCGCTCTCCAAAATATTAAGCACCTGGCGAACAAAGGTTAAGTATGAGATCCCGAACTTCGACAGCACGACGGACCGTCCCTCGCGGTGGAATAGCGGAACGCCAAGCTCTTCTTCCAGTTGAGAGATAGCGCGACTCACTGCACTGCGATACGAAAGCTTTTCCGCGGCGCGGGTCACATGCTGCTGCACAGCGACTTCTTGGAAATACTTTAGCTGCTGCTGCAATTCCATAGGAGACATTTTAGGTGCAACGATGCGCAAAAAGCATAAGACTGTTGCATTCATTCTATTGGACGCATGACTAGACGCGGACTAATGTGGATTTTAGAACAGGCTGCACGGCGGGACATAGCCGGGTATGAGGGTGACTCTGATGATCTTTCTGTACGTGTTCCTGGTGTTCGCAGGCGTGATCGATGCTAAGGGAGCCCTGATGATTGCAGCAGTCGTCTTGATCGGAAAGTTTTAACGTCCGCAGTGCCTGGAACGCACGTGGTTCCCGACAGGGAATCGGAACTCTTCTCAACCAGCCCCGATGCCAGCAGGTAAGAAAGGAACATGTATGCCCAGCACCGCTACGCAAGAAGCCCCGAACCCCGCCCACGCCACGAATGGCTCCGATGGGGGCAAACCCACAGGCGTAACCACGATCAATCCCGCCAACAACCAGCCGCTCAAGACCTACCCCTTCCAGAATGCAGAAAGCCTGCATGCCTCCTTGGACAGAGCCGCGCAAGGCTTTCAGCAATGGCGGAACACGCCGGCTGTGGAGCGCGCCAAATTTCTTTCGCGCCTCGCCGCCGAACTCCGCGCTGGCAGTGAGGAATTCGCAAAGCTGATGACGCTAGAGATGGGGCGCCCCATTGTGCAGTCCCGTGCCGAGGTGGAAAAGTGTGCCGTGCTATGCGACTGGTTTGCCGAGCATGGGCCGGAGTTGATTGCTGATGAACCTACGACCGTTCCGGACAACAAGGCCTACGTCTCGTACCTGCCGCTCGGCACAGTGCTGGGCATTATGCCGTGGAACTTTCCTTTCTGGCAAACGCTGCGTGCCGCTGTGTCCATCATGATGGCCGGCAACGGATTTGTGCTGAGCCACTCGAAGAACGTTGCCGGCTCTGCCTACGCCATAGGAGAAGCTTTCGAACGTGCCAGCGTCGTTCCCGGTGCGTTCGAGGTCATTCTCGTACCTACCGATCAGCTCGCGGGAGTGATCGCCGACAAACGCATCGCAGCCGTAACCCTCACCGGAAGTGTGCGGGCAGGATCCGCGGTTGCATCTGAGGCCGGAAAAGCGATCAAGAAGTGTGTGCTTGAACTGGGCGGCTCCGATGCCTTCATCGTACTTGCAGACGCGGACATGGACGCATGCGTCGATGCGGCCGTTCAAGCACGCTTTATGAACAACGGGCAGATCTGCATCTGCGCGAAGCGCTTTATTCTGGAGGCGCCCATCGCGGACACATTCACAAAGAAGTTTGTCGAAGCCGTGAGCCGGCTTACGACTGGCGATCCCATGCAGGACGCAACCTTCTTCGGCCCCATGGCGCGTACCGATCTGCGCGACAGCCTCCATAAGCAGGTGACCGATTCCATTGCGAGTGGTGCGCGTTTGCTGCTGGGCGGCAGCGTTCCGGAGGGCGCGGGCGCATATTATCCGCCGACCATTCTTGCGGACGTCAAGCCTGGGATGGCGACCTGGGACGAGGAAACATTTGGGCCCGTGGCTGCTCTTACCGTGGCGAAGGATGCGGATGAGGCTGTAGCGCTGGCCAATCACAGCGACTTCGGTTTGAGCGGCAATCTGTGGACGCGGGACGAGAAGAAAGGCGAGGCCCTGGCAAGACGCATGGAAACCGGAGTCGTGTACATCAACGGGTTCTCCGCCTCGGATGCGCGCGTTCCGATCGGCGGCATTAAGAACAGCGGTTATGGCCGCGAGTTGTCGCACTTCGGCATACACGAGTTCGTCAACGCGCAGCTGGTTTGGAAGGACAGAACGTAACCGTGAACCCGTCAACCGATCCAAAACAGGGAGATAACAGCATGAGCGATCTATATGACAAGGTCTACAAATTCGCCGCGAGGTGCTTGGCCAGGATGCCGTCGATCGTTCCCTGGCGGCGGTGAATGCCTTCAACGGCCCCATGAATCAGCTGACAACCGAATGGTGCTGGGGTGAAGTCTGGGGCCGGCCCGGTCTGGACCACAAAACTCGCAGCATGATCAATCTAGCCATGTTGACGGCCTTGAACCGGCCGAATGAATTAAAGCTGCACGTGCGCGGAGCCATCCACAACGGGTTAACCCCGAGTGAGATCCAGGAAATCTTTCTTCAAACCGCGATCTATTGCGGAGTTCCGGCAGCCATCGACAGCTTCACCGTAGCTTCGGAAGTCCTGAAAGAGATGAAGGCGATCTAGCTCTCACAACCTCGACCATGCAGCGGAAACATGGATCGCATGCCGTGAAGCACACGCGCGTCAACGGAACGAAAGGTAGACCATGATGAAATGTGCCATCCTTGATGACTACCAAGATTGTGCTCTCGGCTTTGCGGATTGGAACAGTCTGCAAGGAGTCGAGGTGAAGACTTTTACCGAGTTCATTCCAACACCCCAGGCGCTCGCCGCACAACTGGCCGACTACGAAGTGATTGTGGCGATGCGCGAACGGACACGGATCGATGCGGACCTGCTGGGCCGGCTTCCGAAGCTGAAGCTGATCGTCAGCACGGGTATGAAAAACGAAGCGATCGACATCGAGGCAGCAGGGAAGTGTGGTGTGCTCGTGTGCGGCACCAAGAGCTTGCCGACGCCAGCGCCCGAACTCGCCTGGGGGCTGCTGCTCTCGGTGGCAAGGCAGATTCCTCAGGAGGTGGCCTCCGTTCGCACTGGAGGCTGGCAGACCACCATCGGAATCGGCCTGGAAGGGAAAACGCTTGGCATCGTTGGACTGGGAAAGATTGGAGCCCGCGTCGCTCGTATCGCGCAAGCCTTCGATATGTCTGTTCTCGCGTGGCAGCCGAAGCCTGACGAGGCTGCGTTTCAGGCAGCCGGCGTTGAAGCCGCAGCTAGCCTGGAAGATCTGATGGAGCGCTCTGATTTCGTCTCGGTGCACATGGTGCTTGTGAAAGAAACGCGAGGGCTCATCGATGCCAAAGCCTTGGCGAAGATGAAGCCCAGCGCTTTCCTTATCAACGATTCGCGTGGTCCCGTCATCGATGAGCAAGCGCTGATTGAAGCTCTGCAGCAGAAGCGGATCGCGGGAGCGGGCCTAGACGTGTACGACGTGGAACCCTTGCCTACCGATCATCCTTTCCGCACCTTGCCGAACGTCATTGCCACGCCGCACCTCGGGTATGTGACAAAAGAAAACTACGAAGTCTTTTTCACGGAGGCTGTGGAGGATATTCGCATGTGGCTCCTTGGAACGCCCACCAGGGTACTTCCGCAACGGAAGTAATCCGCACCTTCGCGAAGCTCGACATCCAGATACACCAAATAGAAAGGCTGAGTTACAGCTATGGAACAATCACGCAGGAACTTCATCCACACCGGTCTTGTTGCGGCAGGCACAGCAGGGCTTTCCGCAAATCTTGCCAGAGCCGCAGAACGGAAAGACGCAGTCACTGAATCGGCAGACCCGCAAGGAGGACAGGGTGCATCGGCATCGCAGAGGTACCCTGCAGGTTCCGCCAACATCTTGGGTGGTGAAACCTTCGATCCAAGGAAATGGCTCGTTGTTCCGCCTCGGACCTTTAACGATCTCAAGGTCGGTGATGTTTTTCGGGCACCCAGCCGAACAATGACCGCGGCACACACCTCGGAGTTTCAGGCGGTCTCCTGTGATACGCACCCCCGCCACTACAACGACGCTTACGCCAAGGCACACGGCATGCCTGCGGCCCTGATTCAGCCTTTTCAGCTTCTTGCTCTTACGGCTCCTGGTGCCACGCTGTTCACGCATTACGTGGGTGAGCAGATCGTTGCCCTTTCTGAGGTCAGTTGCAAGTTCAGTCAAGAGGCTTTTGTCGGGGACACCCTGTATCCCGCACTGGAAATTGCTGAGCTGACGCCTCAAGGGAACAAAGGTCTGGTAACCATGACGATCCTTGTGCTCAATCAACGGGGTGAGGCTGTGCTTTCCGGTCAGCAGAAATTTGTACTGAAGCGTTCGTGACGCTGTCGCGCGCCCTCCTCATTGCCAAAGCAACGCCTGCTCTAGGCGAACTACAAAAGACTCAAGTGAATGGCAGATTTGCTATGCACAAAACCGGCGGAGCACGTTCGTCCGCGCTTGAAAGGAAAAACGATTATGGCCGCACAGAACCAATCAGCATCCCAGCAAACGCCTACCGCCACCGAAGCAGTTTTAGGAGGGCCGACCTTTGATCCGGCGAAATGGCTCATTGTTCCAGCCCGCACCTTTGAGAGCCTCAAGATGGGTGAGGTGTTTCGCATGCCGAGTCGTACCCTGACGGAAGCGCACACTTCCGCCTTCCAGGCTGTTTCGCTCGACAACAATCCTCTGCACTACGACAACGAGTATGCCAAAAAGCACGGCATAAAAACTGCTCTCGTCGTTCCTCTGGAGGTGCTCTCATTCGCCATCCCGGGAGCTTCGCTCTTCACTCTCGCGATTGGGGAAGTGCTGATTGCATGGACCCGCGTTACGGCGGACTACGTGGGCAAGTGCTTTGTGGGCGACACCCTGTATCCCGCGTTGGAGATCGCCGGCCTTGCCACGCTCGAGGACAAGGGCCAGGTCACGATGGCGATCACCATCCTCAATCAACGGGGAGAAGTGGTGCTTACCGGCCAGGAAATCTTTGAGCTAAAGCTCACACCTGGCGCACAGTAATTTGCTCCGCCGGCCTGCAGGTTCAATCTTCCTGTACACACATACAACGCAGCGCAACTTGCTTAAAGGGGACAGAACATGAGCGAACAAGTAGCAACACCCATGACCTTTTACCGCGGTGGCACCAGCAAGGCTGTCATTATCGATAAGCGTCATCTGCCCATCCAGAATGAAGAC
Source organism: uncultured Acidobacteriaceae bacterium (assembly GCA_964245535.1). Classification (GTDB taxonomy): domain Bacteria; phylum Acidobacteriota; class Terriglobia; order Terriglobales; family Acidobacteriaceae; genus Granulicella. The sequence continues at coordinate 12,577 of CAXTNA010000048.1, forward strand.
GAGTTCGCGGCATGGATCCTGGCTGCGTATGGTTCACCGGATGAAAGGCAGATTGACGGAATGGGCGGAGCCGATCCGCTTACAAGCAAATTCGCTGTGGTTGGGCCCCCAAGCCGGCCCGACGCCGACATCGACTACACGTTTTACCAGGTGGCGATCAGAGAGCCGCTCGCGAGCCGTGATGCCAACTGCGGCAATATCTCTTCGGCAATGGGTCCTTATGCGATCGAAGCCGGTTTCGTGAAAGCCACCGGGGACGAAACGATTGTGCGAGTCCATGCCACCAACTTCAACGAGATCATCACGATCAAAGCTCGACGGGCAACAAATTGAATGCTCAACCGTCGATCTTGCCAACTACATTGTGTTTGCAAAGGCAGAATCTTTTGGCCTGAAGGGAACCGAGGATCCTGACGAGATGGACGGCAACGCCGAGCTGCTTGCAAAACTTGAGAAGTTCCGGCTCACTGTCGGAGTGGCGCAAGGATTTGCGAAAGATCTCGACGAAGCACGCCTCCTATGCTCGCAATCTCCTTTTCTGGCGCTGATCTCCAAACCACAGGACTGGAAGGAGTACAGTTCCGGCAAGCCGCACAAGGCTTCCGAGTCTGACTTTCACGCATTCTCTTTGCTTGATGGCAGGATTCACAAGTCGTATCAGGTGACCGGAAGCAGCTGCGTGGCCGTAGCCGCTTTCATTCCGGGGACGGTTGTTCAGCAAATGTCCGGCAAGACCGGACTTGGCGGCAAGATTCGCATCGGCCATCCATCGGGAATTATGGATGTTCAGGTCCAAACCAGGCAGGACGGCGGCAAGGTGGAAGTGACGGAAGCATCGTTGATCCGCACGGCGCGGCGCTTGGCCGATGGCCAGGTATATGTTGCGGCCGACAAGCTACCGTGGCGCCCGGAGTCAGGCGGAAAGATCCATATGCATGCGACCCAGCCGCCTACTCAAAAAGGATTGCTCAATCAAACCTTCTACGCGAAATAACTGCAGCCCGCCCTATTCTGCATTTCGCTCCGGTCAAGGAATCTTCCTTGACCGGAGTTTCCGCGTGAGAGCGAGTGTCGGACGCTGGCATGATCGCGCGCGGGAGATGCGGGCCTGTTCCTTCGCCGACATCTCGACGCGAAAATCTTCACCTGAAGGTATAGGCAGGATCTCGAGCCGGATGCCGAACTTTTGGCGCAGCTTGGCTGCTGGTGGATAATCCTCCTCGCGGAAGAGCCCATTCAGTTCCGGTCGGACCTGCTCGACGTACCGGGGATAGACAGCAAAAAAACTCTCCACGCCCTGTCCGAAGCTGGCCTTGAACTTCCGCATGCATTCCATAAGGTCGAAGTAGAAGTTTCCGTGATCATTGGGTGACCTCTCAGTGATCCACTCCAAAGCGAATGAACTCCGGCGTATCTGTGATTGCCTGGTCGCGCCGAGCGGCATCCCGCACCACGATGATCGCATTTCGGCCGGCATGCGTTCCAGGTAGCGGAGGTCACCTCCGAGCGAACGAGCTCATGAGATCTTCATCAGCGTCGAGCGCCTGGAGACCCTCTCCCGAGAACTTGCCCTCCATCATGAGTGCCGCGAGCATCTTCTTGCCCATGAGACGTGAATGGTCTTCGTGGCGCGAAAGCAGGCGTTGTCCTTCTCCTGCACCTTCTTGATCGTTTCCAGCACACCATACTGCTGCTGGAAGTCGCGCCGTCTTGACCGCCGTAAGTGAGGCCCTCAGCCACCATGGTGCGCGGTTCCATGCAGTAGAAAATGTTGAACAGATCGTCGGCATAACCGCCCATCAGCGTTCCTGTCAGCGCGATCAGCTTCTTCGCTGCGCGCCCGAAGACGCCGAGGCCGTTGCCCTGCGCGGTATCGCCCGCCAGTTGGTGCAGTCCGTCCGCGATCGCGAAGTCGAACCACCCCGCCATAGAGCAGCCAATGTACTCAAGCGGAGCCATGCGCTGGATGCGCGAGCGGTCTGCCTGCCACAGGGGCGAAAAGCGCGTCGTGCCACCATGGAGTGAGGGCAGCACCTCGGACACTTTCAGCTTGTAGATAAAACCTAGCGAGGTGAGCTTCTGTTGCTCGGAATCTAGCATGGCGAAGCCTGAGTCTGGATTGCCCACGCCACCCAGGTGCGGCCCCGACTTGGCCTTAAAGAAAGCGTGGTCCCAGAAGTAGCCCAGCTTCGCTCTGTTCTTGCCTGCAATAGAGAATGTCGGTCCCGGGTAGCGCCGCTGCCGCTCTTTCCGGCCCATCCGCCGCAGTCCGACACCGTAAAGCGCTTGCCTTCATAGACAATCTTGCCCTCGCTTAGCCGGACCTCGCAGATACCGTGTGAACGCTTAGGATAGAACACCTCTCCCTGGTTGATGACGGACCCGATCTGTAGGCTGTCTAGCACCGAGATGAACGCTGCATCGCCAATGGCTTCAGCAAGAGCGTTCGCTCAGTGGACCCCCGAGTAGCGCGTTCCATGGCGTCCACCACGCCGCTCTGTAATTGAGCATTCGATATAGTGTTAGCTCTCTAAGACCGAGCGACGCGCCACAAGATTTTCCATGAATCCGGTTCCCGAGGAGGCGACGGAAGCCGTTGACCTTGGCTGTAGTGTTCTGGGCGATGGGACCCCGGACAATAGGGTTCGTTTGCGCTCCGGCAAGCGAGGGCTCCCGCTGGTTTTTGTTGTGCAGCTTGGGAAGTACCCACTTCGGCAGCGTTGGAAAATCCAGCGGCTTATATTAGTCGTTCAGCAGCACCCACGTTTCTGCAAAGTCGTACAGATAATGCCCAAGCTCGAAGCAGGTGCACGCCCATTGGAAAGCCTGGGCTTCGAAGCCGTCGTCCACCTTGTCCAACTCATCGATGAGCAGAACGCACGGACGTACACATTCCAGAGCCCGCATCAGCGGCCCTGGCGAAAAAAGTCGCGGCACTTGAAGTTGGCCTGAAGCATCTGCCAGCTCCCATGCTGGCCTTTCGAGAACTCCATGTACAGGCGCTGTAAACCTCATCGAAGCGACGATGGCCTTGTCTTCGCTCACTCCGCGATAGCACTGCAGTTTCTTGACATGCGTACCCGCCGCGGCAGCCACTGAGATCGCCAACTGCGTCTTGCCCGAGCCCGCCGGACGCACTACGGAAGCAAGAAGGCATCGGCAGATCGCGAGAAAGGCATTGTGGAGGGAATTTGGATCCGAGTTGGGTCGAAAGTTTGTACGAGAGGTTGACGGCATCGCCGTCCAACA
>CAXTNA010000049.1:0-10833 GCA_964245535.1 uncultured Acidobacteriaceae bacterium
GTGCGGGTGCGCCGGCTCTGGTATTTCTGCATTACTGGGGAGGGTCGGCGCGCACGTGGGCTGGCGTGACACGTTTGCTTCAGAACTTGTATCGCTGCATCGCATACGATCAGCGGGGCTGGGGCATATCGGACGGCCCGGAGTGCGGGTATGAATTGGACGATTTAGTTGGTGATCTTACGGGGCTACTGACAAGTCTCGATCTTCGACGTTACGTGTTGGTCGGGCACTCCATGGGCGGCAAGGTAGCCATGCTGGCTGCCTCCCACAGACCGGTGGGCCTGGAGGGACTTGTTCTGGTCGCACCGGCATCTCCGCTCCCGCAAAACATTCCGAAGGAGGCAGCGGAGGCACAGCGGCATGCGTACGACAATGCGGAGACGACAGGAAAGGCAATCGACTTCTTGACGTTTCAGGCTCCAAGTGACGCGATGCGGGAGCAGCTTGTGGAGGACAGCCTTCGGGGCTCACACGGAGCCAAGTATGCGTGGCCACATTCGGGGGCCTATCAGGACATCTCAAATGCTGTGCGAAAGATCGCTGTTCCAACTCTCGTGGTCGTGGGCAACCACGACCCGCAAGATCCGGAAAAGCAGCAGCGTGAGGAACTGATGCCGCTTCTCCAAGATGTGACGCTGAATATTCTGCCGGATTGCGGTCACCTTGTTCCCGTTGAACAACCGGGCTTACTGGCCAAAGCCATTGGCGAGTGGATAGCCAGGTGATCACTCCCGTGAAGTCGCATTAGCGGAAGTAATCAGAGGCGAGTAACGCGGAGGCCTTTGGGCAGCTGGATTACATATTGCCTACGCCGATATCGGAGCTCTTGGCTTCCGCATCATTGGGGTCGAGATACTTCTCGACCGTGGCTTCGAGCACGCCGCGGGCTTGCAGTAGAAAGTCGATCGCATCGCGGCCGGCCCCGAAGCCGCCCGGGTGTTCGGTCGTGTAGTGGGCCATGGCCTTGACCTCCGGCCGTGCGTTGGCCACGGCGATGGCGAGGCCGACCTTGCGCATGACGGGCAGGTCGATGATGTCGTCGCCAACGTAAGCGATCTCGTCCAGGGTGCAGTTTTCGTCCTTGACGATGGCATCCAGCGCTTCTACCTTGTAGTGCTGGCCTTGGTAGAGATGATCGATGCGGAGGTCTTTGGCGCGGATGCGGACCGCTTGCGAGTCACGCTTGGTCACCCAGCCGATCTTGAGCCCGGCGGTGTGCGCGAGCGCGATGCCCATGCCGTCGTGCGCGGAAAAGGTCTTCACCTCGACGGCTTTCCCATCCGGGCCGGGCATGACGGTGATGCCGCCGTCCGTGAGGACGCCGTCGACGTCGAACAGCAGGACTCTGATGCCACGGGCACGGTCCTCCGCCGTGAGGTGGTCGCCGGTTGTGGAAAATTCAGGAAAAAGCGTTTCGGCCTGGGGTTCGGGCATGTGGCCCATGATACAAGGGGCGGCGCTGTGGAGTGGCTTGGCCTTGTCGTCGAACCACGCCGTGTCGGTCACCCGGTATGGGTTACCACAGTGGTACGCAACGCTGGCGCAAGTTGAGGTATAGTGTTTCGTAGCTCAGGCCAGTTGCGCTAACAACCGGCCTGAGGTTGAACCTAGACCCGGCTAGTCAGCCAGGCTAGGGCAGCAATCCAGTGCGGCAGGCGCACTCGGATGCCAAGGTTGATTTGCATATTGATCTTGATACGGACCATGCTCATCACTCTTGTCTCCTTTCATTGAAGATGAAGCCCCGGGGGTTGCTACCCGGGGCTTTGTTGCCTTGGGCAACATCGGTACGCCTGCCAGTAGCGCCACGGACAACGGCATCTTCAGCGGTCAGTGAAAGGAACTGCGAAAGGAACTGCCAACGCGAGTATGGCAGGGGGATCTATCGCCGGCATAGGACAGATTGGGGCAGAGGCTCCCCCGAAAGTTCCATGATTTGCTTGATCCGCTCCAACTGAAAACATCCCCCGCTACCCATTTCGTAACCAGCCAAGCGGCGGGTTCTGCATCCAAGAGCCCTGGGGTGGAACGTGAAATGCCTGAAGTCCTGATTGCCGAGCCCGAAACCCAAACGCAACCGTCCCAACCAAAGCACACACCTGCCAAAAAGCAGACGGGCCTAAAGGAAGCCTTGGCCGAAGCGCGAAAGCATTTTGGAATCAAAGGCTTTCGTCCGGGCCAGAAGGAAATTCTGGAGGCTGTGTTTGCCGGCAAAGACGTGGTTGGCATCATGCCGACCGGCGGCGGCAAATCGCTGACCTACCAGCTACCGGCATTGTTTCTCGAACACCCCGTCGTGGTGGTCAGCCCGCTCATCGCGCTGATGCAGGACCAGCAGGAGCATGCCGCCGAGGCGGATATCGTCGTCGAAAAAATCGATTCAACCGTGGGCTTAAAAGACGCGCGTGAAACCTCCGAGCACATCCGGGAGGGCAGTTCGCAGCTGGTGTATGTCACTCCGGAACGGCTGGAAAATCGTGAGTTTCTGGAAAAGCTCAAGGCAGCCGGTGGGGTCGGGCTGTTTGTGGTGGACGAGGCGCACTGCATTTCGCAGTGGGGGCATGACTTTCGGCCGGCATATCTGGGGCTGGGCTACGCGCGTGAGCAGTTGGGCAATCCCCCGGTTCTGGCCCTCACTGCCACCGCGACTGAAGAGGTCGTGGCAGAAATCCAAGGGGTGTTGCGCACGAAAGATGCCGTGCTGGTAAACACCGGCTCAGAACGAACGAACCTGCACCTGGCCGTGCATCCGACGGTGAACAATGATGCGAAACTGGCGCGGATCGGGGCGCTGCTTGAGAAGGAAGAAGGTACAGGCATCATCTATACCGCCAGCGTGCGCTCGGCCGATGAGTTGCACGACTGGTTGAAGGAGCATGGCATCGCCGTAGGCCATTACCACGGCAAGATGAAGACCAAAGACCGCGAACAGGTGCAGGAAGAGTTCATGCGCGGCGAGCACAAGGTCATGATTGCCACCAAGGCATTTGGGTTGGGCATCGACAAGCCGGACATCCGCTTTGTGTACCACTACGAGTTTCCGGATTCACTCGAAACCTATGCGCAGGAAGCCGGGCGCGCGGGGCGCGATGGCCTGCCCTCACGCGCGGTGCTGCTGTACCGGTTGGAAGACAAGCGCATCCAGACGTATTTCATGGCGGGACGCTATCCAAAGCCGCAGGAGGTGGGTGCGGTGCTGGAAGCGCTGGCGCTTGGACAGAAGTTGCCACGGGTGGAACAGAAAGAGGCAGCGGCGGCTGAAGAGCAGATGGGCGCTTCAGAGCGTGCCGAAAACGACGGAGTTGTTGCTGAGCCCACCCTTCGCGAAGAAACCGCGATGAAGGCTGCATCCAGTTCAGAGCCGGACAGCCCGGAAGCGAGCGCAAGCGTGGTGGCTGCGGCGATCCGGAAGACGAAAGCGCTTGCGCTGAATGTGAAAACGATCGCCGAGTATGCGGATGTCGGCCTGCGGCGTACCCAGGTAATTTTGTATCTGCTGGTCGATGCCGGACTGTTACGGCAGAATCGCCGCGGCTATACCTTGAGCGTCGCAGAGCCGCCGATGGAAGATGAGATCACGGCGCTGTTGACCACCTACGCCGAGCGCGGCGAGCACGACAAACAGCGGCTCGCGGACATGATGCACTACGCCGAAACGCCGACCTGCCGCACGCAAATTTTGCGGCAATACTTTGGCGAGGATCTGGGCGAGGCGTGTGGGCGGTGCGACAACTGCGAACGTGGGCTCCGCGATACGGATGCGGAGCTACGCGTCGCAAATGAAGCGCGCCGTGGAACCAAGCGCAAACTGCGGCAAACGCCGGTGCCGGATACTGCGCCCGATCCGGAAACAGGCGCACGGGACGCGCATGGGACGACGGTCATTTCCACGCTGCATGGCGAAATTCATACAACAGCGCCCGAAACGATCGTGCATTCCGAGCCGGAAAGATTCAGAAAGGGTGATCAGGTTCTGCATAAGCGATTTGGTGTCGGAGAGGTGAAAGACATCCATGGAAAGAATGCCCTGGTGCGCTTTCTGAAGCAGGGCGAGAAGAGGTTGCTGGTGGATTTTCTGGAACCGGCTTGAGTTCGTTGAACTCCGGGAAACACACAAGCGAGGGATGCAAAAACTTCTTGCGGGCGAGGTGGGATCATCGTATCCTAAGGACGGCGTGCCCGCCCGGACGGCAAATCCGGACGGACACGGTGATTTAGCGATGGAGCATTGACTTTACGAGCTCAATGACCAAAGCCACGATGATCGGTCCAAAAACGGCAACTACCTTTCCGGGTAGCTGGACCGAACACTTCAACCACAGCTTTATCGGCTGCACAGCAATCACCACCCCTCCAGACTGTAAAGAATGCCCCAGGTGCTAGCCTGGGGCATATCTCACCCGCCTGCGGTGAGATCTTTTACCCCTGCTTTCGTTCCCGAGACGTTGCCGATCTGAAGTGGCACCTCCATTCTGCCCGCGAGGCTGCGTGGGCGATATGACTTAGTTGAGGGATAGCCAGACTGAAACTGGTGCTCCCCGGCTCGGGTCACGCGAGCCTGATACCCTAACAGGGACCATGTACAAACGTGTGCTTTTGAAACTCTCAGGCGAGGCCCTGGCCGCTGGCCGCGGTTTCGGTGTCGATGCGGTATTTATCCAGGCAGTCGCGCAGGAGATTGCCTCGGTTGCCAACACCGGATGCCAGATCGGCATTGTGGTCGGCGGCGGCAACTTCTTCCGTGGTGTGGCCGAGCAGGCCGTCGGCATGGACCGCGTGGCGGCCGATCATATGGGCATGCTGTCCACGGTCATCAATGCGATTGCGTTGCAGGATGCTATCGAGAAGACCGGCCTGTTTTGCCGCGTGATGAGCGCAATCGAGATGCATCAGGTGGCCGAGCCGTACATTCGCCGGCGCGCCGTGCGGCATCTCGAAAAGGGCCGTGTGGTCATCTTCGCTGCGGGCACGGGCAATCCGTATTTTTCGACCGACACCGCAGCTAGTCTGCGTGCGATGGAGATCAGCGCCGAGGTGCTGCTGAAAGCGACCTCGGTCGACGGCATCTATACGGCAGACCCCAAAAAGGTCGCAGATGCGACAAAGTTCGAGACCATCACCTACATGGACATCTTGCGTTTAGGGCTACGGGTGATGGACACCACCGCGGTTTCCCTGTGCAAGGACAACAGCCTGCCGATGATTGTGTTTTCCATGCGGGAGCGCGGCAACATCGTGCGCGTGGTGCAGGGCGAAAAACTGGGATCATTGGTTACAGCGTAGAGCAGGCGTGTACGCTGCATCATCGTTCTGAGTCGAGCGAGGATTCAGCGGTGCGCTCGAGCCGAAGGACTAGCAGCCCCAGACCGGTAAAGAGGACGGCATAGGGGAGCGCCACCATCCAAGAGCCGCTCATCTCGAGAAGAAATCGTGAAAACGAAGCGCCACCGCGCACGGTGCGGATGTTTGCGTTTACAAAATACGCGATTGCCAGCGCGACCAAACCGAGAAGAAATGCAAATAGCTGCGCGTGCTGCTTGAAACTGCGGGAAGGGCTTCTGCCCGCAAGCGCACGCAGCGCAATGGGCGGCAGGGCAAAAGCCAGTGCGGCCGAAAGCAGGATGCCTGCCGCGCTTTCAAACCAGTGATTCGCCAAGGCGGATTTGTGGCCGTGCTTGGAAAGCCAGTTCACAGCCGAGCCGAAGAGCGCGGCTGCAGCCGCATACAACGCCAGCGCCCTGAGACTGAGTGAGACGATACTTCCAGCGTACCGGCGCAGGGCAGCACCGATATTGTGGAGCGGACGCTCCGCACGTGCGGCGAAACCGCGTACCAAAGCTGCCGTGGTAACAAGTGCCGCCGCATACAGCAGCATGCGAAACAGATACGAGGTCCAGGTGACCGCGAACGCGAGTATGTTGGTCTGCTGCACGGCGGCCGCGCTCAATTGCGTGTGCGTGGGTGCACCACCAAGCACGGAGCGGTACTGCAGTTGATGCAGAACGAGGGCGCGTAACAGGGCGCCACGGCCCAAGCTGGTGAGGAATCCTAAAAGATCGGCGACCAGCACCGGCAACCAAAGGATGGGCCGCTTTACCATCAATTCGGAAACATCGCGCCAAAGCTCTCCCATGCACCCTCCGCGCTCCATCATACGTAGCCGAAAGGGTTTCTGCGCTCCCCGGATTGGGGAGTCCCAGGGACGATGCGTGTTCCGAGGGTGCTGGTTTAGGCAGTTCCCTGCCGGCGCTTCCACCAGCCCTGAATGAGCTTCTGGCAGGGATGCTCGACCCAGCGGCGCACCGCCATGGCGAAGGCAATCACGGCTACATAGCTGATCCATGGGTCGAGCCAAGCGACATGGAGCCGCTCCATCACATGGTGCCATTGCAGCAGCTGGAAAAGATTGAAGTGGAGCAGATAAAGCGCATAGGTAGAGGTGCCGACCGCCACCAGCGGCCGCCACGAAAAAATCCGTGCCAGAGGGCTGGTGCCGGCCAGTCCGAGAATGACAAGCGACCATACCGGCGTGAGCAGCCCGCCATGCACCAGAATGTAGGGCATACGTGGCGCAAGGTGATACACCACCAGCCAGGCCAGCAGAAAGCCGCCGATGCCAAGCAGCATGCGCTGGCGGATGGAAAGGTCTGCTGCGTCATGTAAGCGACCCAGCGTGAGGCCGGCAAGGAAGGTGCACAGGTAAGCAACGGGCGTGTACTTGAGGGTATCGAGCCAGGTGCCGCCGTCGTAGCGCGTGATGGGCAGGGCGAGATGGTCGGGGTTGGTGAGCCAGTACACGGTGTGCGGCAGGAGACCGAGCAGCCAAAAGCCCATGACCATGACCGCCAGTTTGCCTTTCGACTGCGGCCAGCGCAGCTTCAGCAGGAACGGAAAAGCGAGATACAGCACCACCTCGCAGGAAAGCGTCCAGCTGCCCGTGTTCCAAAAGGTGGCGAGGTGGGGAAAGAAGCCTTGCAGCAGCAATGGCGTGGTGAGGGCGCCCGTCCAGAACTCCCCATGCGTACGGGAGCGCCACTCCACCAGCAGCATGGGGAGCGAGATCAACATCGTCAGCAGATACACCGGGTACAGGCGGGAAAAGCGCGCCATCCAGAAGTCCGCCTTGCGCACGCCGCCCGGCCGGTGCGCATAGTTGTACGAAAGAATGAAGCCTGAAATAAGGAAAAAGAAACTGACAAACACATAGCCGATATCGATGATGGGATAAAGCGTGAAGGCCGGATGCGCAGCCCAGGTGAGCCCGGCCGGGGTGAAGTGAAACATGAGGATCGTGAGCGCAAGCAGCGTGCGCAGACCGGTAAGCGCCGGTAGTGGAGGCCGGCGCTCGACCGCTTGAACGGCGGGCGGCTGCAATTCCAGCGCGCGCTCGCCGGTGGAGGTGGGCGCGGGATGCTCGGCGACGTGCATGGAAACCACAGGTGTTGGACGCGGTGTTTCCATTGTGTGACGCACCGTTCTGAGGCAAATTGCGCCGGGAGGTGGCGCGGGCGCTACTGCAGTTCGACTTTGCTGAAGCCGAGGCCTTCCAGCAAGGCGCGCACGGTTTCGCGGCCGTTCTTCGTGGCAGCTTCGAGGATGCCATCCTGCAAGGCAGCCCGCTGCAGTTCGCCCTGGGCGCGGAGCCGTGTCGCGGATTCAAGGTTGGGGTCTGCGGCGATGAATATACCCGTATTCCGGGCGTAAACGCGGGTCTTTGCATTGTCGATGGTCGTGAGAAAGACCTGGCTGGACGGCAGCGTGAGCTTGATCGTGCGACCGGCACGGCTTTCCACGATCTGCACGCTTTCGGGCTTGAGTCGGCTAAGGTCGAGGCCGGCAACGGTCTGCCCGTGCACGATCATCAAGAGCCGATCCCCGGCGAGCAGATCCGGCAGCACGGCATTCGATTCCCTGCTTTCGATCACTGTATCCAGTGAATAAACCACGGTTTCGAGCCGGTTGAGCCGCTGGATCTTTTCAACGACCTCCTGCCCGGAAAGGCCGGTTGTCGTACGGCCCAGGATGCGGTTCGCGAGCCGGCCGGCAAGTCCGGCTTGTGCATTATGGAGAAAGACGCCCAACGCCACGGCGCCCAATACCACCGCCAGCATCACGCCAAGCAGCGCGCCTGCCCCGCTGCGCCGCCGGCCCTCATAGGAATACTGCATCGTCATCGCTGCGCATGTGACGCCCGTGCGCGGCTCTGCGGTAGCATGGGCAGATGCAGGTAGTTCTCGATATCCCGGAGCCGCTGTATCGTGCACTGGAATTACAGGCGTTGGCTGACCATACCTCCCTTGAGACGCTGCTGGTCGAGGGCGCTCAGCAAGTCCTTGCACGAGAAGGCAGCCCTACGGCCTTACGTGAGCAACGTCGTGTGAAACTTCCTCTCTTCAAAGGGGGCGAGGTCGGACCACTGATGCTCAGTGGAGTAAACCTGAACGAATATGTCTTCGCGACCGAGGACGAGTGGGAACAACTTGAACGCGACCTTGCCTGACATCAATGTTTGGCTTGCTCTACTAAATCCACCCGCAGCACACCATGATGTCGCCATTGCGTGGTTTTCCGGATTGGCCCCGGATGCGACGATATACTTCTGTCGTGTCACGCAACTTAGCTTGTTGCGCATGCTGACACAACGTGCGGTTATGGGCGACAGTGTCGTCTCGCAGCGGAAAGCTTGGGGCCTCTATGACGAGCTTTTACAGAACAGACAGATTGGTTTCTTAGAAGAGCCGACCGACCTCGAAGATTTCTTTCGAGATCGATCTACCCGCGATGAGATCTCACCCAATCGGTGGGCTGACGATCACTTAATCGCCTTCGCCGAAGCCGCCCACCTCACCCTTATGACCTTCGATCAAGTCTTGGCTGCGCGAGCCCAGCACACACGTCTGCTCGAAGCTTAGGCCCGCACCTCAGCCTCAACTACCCGTTGTGCTTTGCGCAGCTCACGATTTGCGTAGCTTGCGCGAACAAAGGCATGAAAGAGCGGATGCGGTTCCAGCGGTTTGGATTTGAACTCCGGATGAAATTGGCAGCCGAGGAAGAACGGGTGCTCCGGAATTTCGACAATTTCCACGTAGGTGCCGCTTTCACTCGCCCCTGTGAGACGCAGGCCGCCCTCGGTCAGCGCCGCTTCGAACTCACGGTTGAACTCATAACGATGCCGATGGCGCTCGCTGATCTGTGTGGCCCCATAGGCTCTGGCAGCAAGGGAACCCGGCTGCAGCACGCACTCCCACGCACCCAAGCGCATCGTGCCGCCCATCTCTTCCACGCCGATCAACTCACGCAGTTTATAGATAATGCGGAACGGGGTGTGCGAATCGCATTCAACATGCCCTCAATGCCGCGCTTGCCGAAGCCGCCCGGCACCAGAATGCCGTCGTAGCCGGCGAGCATGGAACGGGGGTCCGGCACCTCGAGCGACTGCGCCTCGATCCATTCGATGCGCAGCTTCAAACCTTCCGCCAGCGCGCCATGCACCAACGCTTCCTTCAGGCTCTTATAACTGTCCTCATACTCCACATATTTGCCGACGATCCCGATGCACACCTCGTCCTTCGGATGGTAGGCGCGATACACCAAATCCTGCCATCGGCTCAGGTCGGGCGCGGGCGCATCCAGCCGCAGGTAGCGTAGCGCCAGTGCATCGACGCCCTCCGCATGCAAATTCAGCGGTACCTCGTAGATACTCGGCACATCACGGGCAATCACCACACCCAAATTTTCAATATTGCAAAAGTCGGCGATCTTGTCGCGCATCTCCCGGGGCACGTCGCGGTCGGCACGGCACAGCAGGATGTCGGGCTGGATGCCGATCGAAAGCATCTCTTTGACCGAGTGCTGCGTGGGCTTGGTCTTCAATTCCTGCGCCGCGGCAATCCACGGAATCAGCGTGACATGAACGAAACAGGTGTTGTCGCGGCCGAGTTCCTGCCGCATTTGTCGGATCGCTTCTAAAAACGGCAGTGACTCGATATCGCCCACCGTGCCGCCGATTTCCACTATGGCCACATCGCAATCCGCACCGATCTTCTTCGCCGCCGCTTTGATCTCGTTCGTGACGTGTGGAATGACCTGGACCGTTTTGCCGAGGTAATCGCCGCGGCGCTCCTTGGCGATGATGCCCTCATAGATCCGACCGGTGGTGAGGTTGTTGTCGCGCGAAAGCTTCGCATGCGTGAACCGCTCGTAATGCCCGAGGTCGAGATCGGTCTCCGCGCCATCGTCGGTGACAAAGACTTCGCCGTGTTGAAAGGGACTCATCGTCCCCGGATCGACGTTCAGGTACGGGTCGAACTTCATGAGGTTCACACGCAGCCCACGCGCCTCCAGCAGGCAGCCGATCGACGCGGCGGCCAGCCCTTTTCCGAGCGACGACACAACGCCGCCCGTCACAAAGATGTACTTTGCCGACACGCTTGCAACCTCTTGAATTTGAAGAATGGATTGTGCTTGATGCGCACAACTGAGTATATCGCGGGGCTGTTGCACAGCCTTGCGGTGGACGGGAATGCCCCTTCCGGCGCACACAACACGGTTCAGAGCTCGTCCAGAGAAGCACCGCTCCGAGCATGTACTCTATTTGCGTGCAGGGTTTGTGCGTCGGCGCCATGTCTTTGCAGACCGCTTTTGAGGAGCCTATGCGCACGCCGCAATTCAATGTCGGACCAAGACAACCGAACCGTGCCGACGATGTGCTGTTGGTGCAACAACTGCTAAACCGGCACGACATCGTCGGGAAGTTTCCACGCTTGATGGAAGACGGCATCTTTGGCCGAAAAACAGCAGAGGCGATCTCCTACTACCAGATGAATGTATTGA
>CAXTNA010000049.1:10843-13942 GCA_964245535.1 uncultured Acidobacteriaceae bacterium
GAACGGCGGTACGCGCAAGAAGCTGCAGGAGACTGCGCCCCCGAAACACTCGCCTTTGGGTCCGGCAAGCCCTCGCCCAAGCTCACCAGGTACTGACGCGCCCAGTGCGGAAACAAGGTAGGAAATCTCACCGACGCGCAATACGCTGCGGCAGCACAACGGATCGGTTGCGAACCTGCGGTTATAAAAGCAGTCACTGTGCAAGAGTGCAATGGACCTGCGTTCGATTCCCAAGGCAGGCCTGTCATTCTCTTCGAACGCTGGTGGTTCAGCTCCTACACACGCCATATTTGGGACAAGACCAACCCGAATGTCACTTTAGCAAAGCATCTTCGTTACCCCAATGGGAAGATCAACATAAAAGCAGAACATTCGTTTCAAGGAGGAGTGTATGTCTGCTTCGATGAGGCCTTTCGGCTCGATTCCCACGCTGCTCTGCTATCAACATCTTGGGGAAAGTTTCAGATCATGGGATTTAACTATAAGAAAGCTGGTTATGACTCGCCGGAAGCTATGGTTGCAGCAATGAGACGTTCGGTTGATGACCAACTGCAAGCCTTTACTAGTTTTGTTCTATCCGACCATGTTCTCACCTCGGCTTTCCAGAACAAGAACTGGACGGCTCTAGCGAGTCACTACAATGGAGGAAGCTATCAGTCTAACGATTACGACAATAGCTTACGTTCTCGCTACGAAGCGCTTACAGGAAAGGATTAAACTCGTGAAAAGCATTTTCTGTTTCTTGGCAATTCTTCTTGCTTTTCGCGTTCCTGTTGTCGGTCAGGTCGTTTCACGGCCGCTCACGTCACAGGAATTGGTTATCGCGCGCAGTAAACTTTCCACGCAGATGATTCCTGCCTACAGCAACTTCTTTAATGTCCAAAATAAACAGGCATTTGCCGTGCCAGGGCCAGGAAACGAGAGCACCTGGCTGGTTCCGGTTTTTTACAACGCGAAAGCCGAGCAGGGCGGAGGCGAACAGTGCGGAATTTTTGCAATTCAATCCAGTGGTGCCGTCAACTTTACAGAAACATTTGGCCCGGACATTTATAAAGGAAAGTTCGGGCCAGACACGGATATCAATGTAAACTGCGATCATCTACAAGCGATAGGCTTCATGGCAGCCTTGCAGGGTAAACCTCCGCGTCTTGTGTTATCCATAGCAGCATCGATGTTGATTAGTATAGGCGATCGTGAGTCGGTGCCTTGGTTCCTTGTATTTGATTGGGATACCGCTGCAGGGCACTACAGCCTAAACAGGCCTCTTTCAGATGCGCTTTTCAAAAGCAAAGCTTCGATTGAAACAATTCCACAAGCGAAACGCTTTATACAAGCTCATGAAGCAAAGTGAGGCGTAGGATGCAACTGAAAGCACTCTTTATGCCTGCCTTTTGCTGCAGCATAGCGGTTTCGGCTCAGGTGCACTCTCGGCCACTCTCCTTCACAGAACTGGCAGTTGCTCAAAGACAGATATCTCCCAAATTCATCCCAAACTTCTTCGAATCCCTCCATACGCAACCTACACAGTCTTTCGCTGTTTTAAATGGACAAGGGCCTGACGTTTGGATCGTTCCGGTCACTTATACTGGTAGAGCAAACGAAGCTGAGAAACAGCACTGCGGTGTCTTTCTTCTGCGAGGAGGCAAGCCGCCTCTCTACTCGGAGACTTTTAGCCCGAAACAGAACAGTTCGCTCGATTGTGACGGCGTGCAGGCGATAGGATTCATGGCGGCTCCGGCCGGTCGGCCTTCGCGCCTCGTCCTGCAGATAGGTTCCTCATTGCGTATCTCCATGGGGAACACGGAACGAACAGTGGATATGCTTGTTTTCGATTGGGACCCTGCGGTGAACCATTACGCTTTGAATAAGCCGCTTTCGGATCGCCTGGAGAAAGATAAACGGCCGACATCGACGATTGCTCAGACGAAGCGGCTGATCGAGATGTACGAGAGTCAAAAGCAGAAATGATTTCCGTGTCCGCCAGACTGCACCAGAGGGACTGCACCAAAAGTTGCAGCCAACTGGAGCAAGAGCACTCTTCCATTCTTTATTCTGAAAAGATGCGAGTCACGGAACTTATTACCTCCTGGGAACGTGTGGCATATCTTCGGCTCCGGGATGTGGCGAACCGGCGTAGCGCAGCACGTGCCGTCAAACGGGGCCGAAATGCCAAGCCCGAGCACCTCGTCACCGGTGAGCGAGGCGAGGACCTGGCGTATTTTCATCTTTGTGCGCATGGCTATACTGTGGTCGCGCGACGGTGGCATGCGGCGCGCTTGCGCGGTGACCTCGATCTGGTGGCCTGGGATGGCGAAACCCTGGTCGTCGTCGAGGTGAAGACGCGGACGGCGCGGGATATGGCTCCGGCCGAAGCCGCAGTCGATGAGGCCAAGAAAAAGATGTTGCGCCGTATGGCGCTTGCGTATCGGCGGCGATTGCCGGAGCCGTGGCGCGATCTTGTTCCCTTGCGCTTCGACGTGCTGAGCGTCTATGACCTGCCGGCCGGCCCGCAGTTCGAGCATCTACGAAATGCGTTCTCCCTCTTTCCGGACCATCGCCGGCCCTTGTCCCCCCATTTTGCGTAATTTCGCCCACGATGGCCGGAGCGGGTGCCGAACGGACGGTCTCCGGTGTCTAATACGGCAAAGATACCTGACCCACCCGCGAGGACACTGCACCCGATGAGCCTGATGGACGCACCCGTTTACGATGAGCGCCGCGCGCGCCGAAACCAGGCTTTGCTGATTGGCGTTGCGTCGCTGGCCGGATTGTTGCTGGTGCTCACCGTTCTGGGCTACATCCTGGGGCATGGCTGGCTGTTTTCCAACCTGCCCGCCGAGCATCGCGTGAGTGCCTTTTACGATGCAGTCGAGGCGAAAGATTACGTAAAGGCATACGGCATTTACGAAAACGACCTGCAGTGGCAACAACATGGCGAAAAGTACACCGGCTATTCGCTCGCCCGCTTCACCGAGGATTGGACCACGTACAGCCCCGTCAACGGTCCGATTACCTCGCATCACATCGATGTGTCGCGCACGGACGGCACGGGGCGTTTCGGCTCGGGCATCATCGTCGGCGCAACCGTGAACGGGGATC
>CAXTNA010000049.1:13952-15714 GCA_964245535.1 uncultured Acidobacteriaceae bacterium
AACCGTGCAGACGGCAGTTTGACCTATCCCTCCCCGCACATCATCGAGTACTGAGCCTTGCCGATGCAAAGCCGAGCAGTCCCCGCCGTGCAGGCGTCCCGGCACTGCATCGAAGGGTGTATGAGTTCTGCAGAGCTTTCCGCTTTGGCATCGCCCGCCTCAGGCACCGAGGACGAGGCCCCTTCTTTCGGCTTTGATAACACGTACGCCCGTTTGCCGGATCGCTTCCACGGGCACGTGCGCCCAAGGCCTGTGTCGGACCCGCGCCTGATGAAATTAAACGTGGCACTGGCGCGCATGCTGCGGCTTGACCCGGAGGCGCTGGCGAGCGGCGCAGGGGTGGAGATCCTGGTCGGCAACCGGATAGCCCCAGGGTCTGAGCCGCTGGCCATGGCCTATGCCGGGCACCAATTCGGGCACTTCGTGCCGCAGCTCGGCGATGGCCGCGCCAACCTGCTGGGCGAGGTGATCGGGCTTGACGGCAGGCGCTATGACATTCAGCTAAAAGGCTCCGGGCCGACGCCCTTTTCGCGTCGCGGCGACGGTCGCGCGGCGCTCGGTCCCGTGCTGCGGGAGTACCTTGTGAGTGAGGCCATGGCGGCGCTGGGCGTGCCTACCACCCGCGCGCTGGCTGCCGTCATCACCGGGGAATCGGTGTTGCGGGAGACCGCCCTGCCCGGCGCCGTGTTGACGCGCGTCGCCGCGAGTCACCTGCGCGTGGGCACGTTTCAGTATTTCGCCGCTCGTCAAGATGCGGAAGGATTGCGCACGCTGGCCGACTACGCCATCGCCCGGCATTACCCGGAAGCCGCCAGAACCGCGCGTCCGTATCGTGCGTTCCTCGATGGCGTGATCACCCGGCAAGCGCAGCTGGTCGCGCAATGGATGCTGTTCGGTTTCGTTCATGGGGTGATGAACACGGATAACACCTCGATCTCGGGTGAAACGATCGATTACGGCCCGTGCGCCTTCCTGGAAACCTACGATCCGGAGACCGTCTTCAGTTCCATCGATCAGCAGGGGCGTTACGCGTATGGCAATCAGCCCGGCATCATGCTGTGGAACCTGACCCGGCTGGCCGAAGCCCTGTTGCCCGTGCTCGCGCAGGAAGAAGGAAGCGAGGAAGCCGCGCTGCAGTCGGCGCAGGAGGCGCTATCGGCCTTCGCGACGGCTTACGAAGCGGCACATCTTGCCGGTCTGCGCCGGAAGCTTGGGTTGATGACCGAGCAGGACGGCGATCTGGGCCTGGCACAGAATCTCCTGGAGCGCATGGCGGCGAACAGCGTCGACTTCACTCTGTTCTTTCATCGGCTCTGCGAAGCTGCCGTTGAACCTACAGGCGACGCGGACGTTTCCTCACTGTTTGCCGACCCGGCGGCATTTCGTACCTGGGCTGAAGGTTGGCGGTTGCGCTTGGAGCAGGATGGCAGCTCTGCGCAGGAGCGCGTAGAGGCCATGCGCAGAGCGAATCCGGCCTATATTCCAAGGAACCATCTGGTGCAGGCGATGATCGACGCCGCCGTCGAACGGCACGACTTTCAGCCTTTTGAAGAGATGCTGGAGGTGGTCTCGCACCCTTTCGAAAAAAGGCCGGGGCTGGAGCAATATGCAACGCCCGCACGCCCGGAAGAACGCGTCCGCTGGACCTTTTGCGGAACGTAAGTGAATTCGCAGCTATATGTCTGGTGGGCCCACCAGGACTTGAACCTGGAACCAACGGATTATGAGTCCGCTGCTCTAACCAATTGAGCTATAGGCCCGC
>CAXTNA010000050.1:0-1037 GCA_964245535.1 uncultured Acidobacteriaceae bacterium
AGAAGAAGAGATTGAGGCGTTTCTGGCGCAGGGAGCGCAGATGTCGCAGGCAGAGCCCGAAACGGTGACCTGGTATGGCGTGAAGATGGGCCCCGGTGTGTATGGCGTTTTCGATACCTTCAACGATGAAGGCGGACGCGACGCGCATATGGGTGGCGAGATCGCGAAAGCGTTAATGAGCAAGGCTCCGGAGTTGTTTACCAACGATCTAAAGATTGAGAACATGGAGATTCTCGCGGCAAAGTAGTGGGCCTTGTGTACCGGATGGTGATTCAGCGCGGATGCAGATTCCGCTACACTGGGCCCCATGCGCGCACGTGAGGTAAGGCGGGGTCTGGTTCGTTGGTATACCCCTGCCATGCTGGTTGTGGCGTGCATCTGGTTTGCGCGCGTGTATTGCACCTCGCGTCACCCATATATCGACCTGGCGCGGTATGCGGCTGGGCAGGAGCGCATGCCGTTTCAGGGACGCGACCTGATGCGCTGGCCGCTGTTGCTGGCCGGGCACTCGGCGTATCTGCAACGCGTCACGGCCACGCGCGCACTGCTGCGTTCGCCGGAGTTTCTGGTGATGGAGGTGGTGGCAGCCATTTCGCTGCTGCTGGCAGGCTGGGCGGCGGTGAAGCTGTACCGGCTGGCTGCTCCGGAGGCACCCCTGCCGGCACTGCCATTTGCGCTGTTGGTGGTCATCTGCCTGTTTGACTTTGTGGTCGATGTCCCATTCAGCTTCCCGTATGATCTGCCCGCGACCGCGTTTCTGGGGTGGGGCACGTACTTCATCATGCGACGGCATTTTTGGCCGTTGCTCTTAGTGTTTCTGCTGGGCACGTGGAATCGGGAGACGACCCTCTTTTTAGTGGGCGTCCTGCTGCTGGCGGCAGCAACGAAAGCCGGCCGGGTAGCCTTCGCGTATGTGCGCCTTCAGGATTGGTTGCAGGCTGGTGTGCTGATGGTGGGCTGGCTGACGATTACCATAGCGCAGAAGCGCCACTATGCGGCCAACCCGAGCGAAGCGGGATCGCGGATTGCGGGCAACC
>CAXTNA010000050.1:1047-11171 GCA_964245535.1 uncultured Acidobacteriaceae bacterium
TTCTTTGGCCGAACATCCTGAGCGTGTCGGCATTTTTGCTGCCCTATGTGTATTTGCATCGTGATTGCATCAGTTTTGCGCCACTACGTTCGAGCTTGCTGCTGCTGCCGTTCTGGCTTTTGCTGCTTCTCTCCGTTGGGCAGATTCTCGAGTCGCGGATTTACGGCGATATTTCGGTCCTGATCGCGGTAGCGGCCTCGCTGATTGTTGTGGAACGTATGCGGTTTGGGCGAGAAGCGCCGAGCACGGAAGGGAACGGGCCCGCCTCTGCCGATGTGTAACGTCAGGAAGTTTGCAGTGCGCACACCCCTGCAAGGATGGGTTTGTCGATGACAGGTGCGCAAACGCTGGTGGCACGCGGCGCTTTGGGCGGCTTTGCTGCGCTTGCGGGCGTGGCTGTGATTGCGATACGCCGTTTTCGCAGCGGGCCTGCCCCCGTGTTTGATCGGTGGCTGATCGCCGCATTCTTTGTGAGCCGGTTGAGTCTTTATGGCGTGATCTTCTTGGTTGCGCGCATTCCGCCGCGTGGTGATGTGCTTGGGTTTTACCTGCCTGAAGCGTTGCGGGCCATGCGCGGCGGGTTACCGTATCGTGACATCTTGACCAGTTATGCGCCGTTGCATCCGTATCTGGATGCAGCGGTCTTGCTGGCGTGGCGATCGCCGCTTGCCTTGATCCTCTTTGCCTTGCTGTGGGAAACCGCGCTGTTGCCGCTTTGGTTGCGGTTGGGCCGCTTGTGCTTCGGAGAAGCGCGAACGCGGATGGCTGCGTTGCTCTATGTAGCAAGCCCGATCAGCCTCCAATTTGTGACGGTGGATGGGCAAGACAATGTGATCATTGCCGTGCTGCTAGCGGCCGGCATGCTTTGTCTACTCAAACGCAAGGATCTTCTGTCGGGTGTTCTGGTGGCGTTGGGCGTGGCTTCAGTGAAGTTTCTGCCGCTGCTGTATGTCCCGTTATTTCTTGCTGCGAGCCGACGGCGGTGGCAGTGGGCGTTGGGATTCGGTGTAGTTGTGTGCCTGGCCTATGGTCCATTCGCGGCACTGCATTTGCCGCTGCTGTACCCGCTACAGTTTGAGGGGCAGGCACGGACGGCCAGCAATCTGCCGTATCTCTTCGAAGGCGTTTTCGGGGTACAGGTGCCAGGGCGCGTCGAAGATGCATTGCTGCTTCTGGGCCTGTGTGCGGTGCTGCTACTGACGCTTCGGGCCTTTCAAGGGGAAGACCCGCGTGGACGCGTGCGGGCATTGACGCTTGGTTCGGCCGCGCTGACGCTGACGTTGCTGTTCCTGTCGAAGAAGTCGTGGCCGCCGTACCTGATGCTGGTGTTCTTTCCCATTTGCCTGTTGTTTTCCGGAGGCAGGCTTGAAGGATGGTACGGGCGTTTGCGGCTTCTGCTGTTCGTGTGTTTCGGAGTCGTTGCGACCGTGGCACACAGTTTTTGGGCGACGGTGTTTGGCCAGTTTCTCGCGCCGGCGTTTCATCTGGCCGTGCGGCAAAGGGGGCCTGCTGCGCTGCTCTTTGTGGGGCTGCAAACCGCGTTGGTGGGCGGCTACCTTTGGTTGCTGTTCGAGGCGATGGGGCAGCTGCGTAAGGGGCGCGTTGCAGCGCAGGATGAGGCAGGAGGAGCAACCCTTCACCATCTCACTTCGTCTGACGTAGGGTGAGGTGAAGTATGGCATCAGGTCTCGACGCAACCAAGACTCCGGCCCGCCCGTCGCATGAGGCTCTAGAAACGACTGGCGGCCAAGCCACTGAAATTACGGAAACACCGCTCGAGCGTGTGGACCATGACGCGATGGAGAGTGCCAAGCGCGCACAGAATCGCATTCGCAGCAACGAGGGTAAAACTCCGGGCTCACAAATTTTCACCAAGTAATATCAGTTTGCTGTCTCCAAACCCCGCGAGAGCGGGGTTTTCTTTTTCCAGATATGCGGATATCTGGGGCACCATTGCTGGATTTTGCGGCAGCATGCGGAGCTGGTGCATCCAAAGCCCTATGTCGCTGCTTGCACGTGCACGGAAGCAAGGTAGGACCTACTTGAATCCTGTACCCACCCAGATGGGAAATTTTGGCATTATTCTTAAGGTTTTGCCGCTTTATTTAAAGAATCGTGTAGAAACGGAGCCCAAACAGCCGCTTGGGCCCTTTGCCACAAATCACAACATATATGCCGTGCCGCCGAAAAGCGGTATGCGCGTGACCTGGTTCGGCCATTCCTCATTTTTGCTGGAAATCGACGGCTTTCGGATTCTTGTCGATCCAGTATGGGAGCCTCGTGCCAGCCCGTTCCGATGGATGGGCCCGGCGAGATTTTTTCCACCAACCCTGGCGCTCGAGAATCTTCCACTGCTCGATGCGGTTCTGGTTTCACACGATCATTACGATCATTTGGGGGCGCATACCATGCGCCGGCTGAGCCAAAGCACGGCGGCTGCGCGTGCACGGTGGATCACCTCTCTGGGGGTTGGTCGACGGCTGCGGCAGTTCGGTGTTCCGGGCGAGCGCATCACGGAACTCGACTGGACCGAAAGCGTGGTGGTGCCTGCTGCTGCTACCGAGCGAACGGAGGATACGACCCTGAAGGTGACAGCCTGGCCTGCGAGGCATTTTTCCGGTCGCGGGGTGGGGGATCGCTTCAAGTCGTTATGGAGTTCCTTTGTGATCGAAGGCCCGCAGCATCGGGTATATTTCGGAGCCGACTCAGGCTTGTGGCCTGGGTTTGCAGAGATCGCGGAACGGTACGATCGGTTCGATCTAACGATGCTGGAGATCGGTGCGTTTCATCCTCTTTGGGCGGCCATCCATCTCGGGCCGGATGGTGCAGCAGAAGCGTACCGGCAAATGGGCGGGCCTGCGAAAGCCGGGCCCCTGATGCCGATTCATTGGGGATTATTCAATTTGGCACTGCACGGATGGCGCGACCCGATGGAGCGGTTACAGACCATTGCGGCAGAAGAAAAGTGGCCGTTGTGGTCGCCGGAGCCTGGGCGCCCGACGGAGTTTGTCGCCGGGGAAGCTGTGCAGTCGAAATGGTGGCTCCGCCAAGAGCTTTCGCCTGCCGACCAAGTGGAGCACGTAACGCCCTAGGCGCATCCCCTGCGATTCCGCTTGATGCCCGGTGCGGGCCAGGATACAAGGAAGGGAACCCAGAATCCAGGAAGTTCCACAGAAGCGCAGGGAAACAGGAGATACACCATGGCGGATGCAGCGCAAGGGCAGCAGGCGACCCGAGAGGTGATGGACATCCGGCAGGCGGCGGAGTACCTCGGGATCAGCGGCGACACGCTGTACCGTTATGCGTCGGAAGGCCTTGTGCCGGCGTTTAAGTTGGGCAACCGCTGGCGTTTTCGCAAGAGCCTGCTGGATGGCTGGATGGATGAGAAGAGCGGCGTCACGGCGCCCAAGGTGGAAGAGATCGCTGCGGGGCAGCGCAAGCCGGTACATAAGGCGCGGTGAGGTAGCCTTCTCGCTCCTCAACGAAGTACCTATACGGTTGTTTCCCTTGGCATTCTCGAAAAATCTGCGGCCCGCCAAGACTGCAGGTCTCTCCACTCTGCGTTTCGCGCTATGGTCGAGAGGACGCCCTGGTATCAGGGTGATGCAGCACCAAGCAAACGCAGTTTTCCTGCGGGAATGACAATAGGGCAAGCGCAGATTCACCAAGGGGAAGACAGAAGGAAAGCTATGCCTGTGCGAGGGTGAACTCGGTAATTTCCGCGGGGCAATTCAGACGAAACGGCAATCCGACGGTACCGATCCCCCGGTTCACATAGAGCTGCATTTTGCCGAAGCGGTAAAGCCCTTCGACATAGCGTTTGCCCATGGGCGGCAGGATGAGCGGACCGATGCCGGGCAAACGAATTTGACCGCCGTGCGAGTGGCCGGACAGCATGACGTCCACCAGCGGAAAGCGGGGGTGACGCTGAAAGATGTCGATGTAATCGGGCTCGTGGACCATGTAGATGACGGGTGCGCGGGGCTCGGCGGGGATCGCGAGGAACGGGTCGGGCGTGCGCGTACCGGCGTCGTCGGAACCGCTGATGTAGAGCCGATCCATCTTGCGCTCGAGCGGAAGATAGCTGTCGACGAGCACGGGGGTGCCGTGCGCTTCGAGTTCACGCACGACCCAGTCTGCATTGACCCCGACATCATGGTTGCCGAGTACGGCAAGACGTTGCGGGGCGTTCAGACCGGAAAGAATCTCCGCTGCCATGCCGGCAGCGTTCAAAGCAACACGGCGAGGCGCGGGTCCGCGACTGATGAAGTCGCCCGTTAACAGTACCAGTTCCGGCGCGAGTGCATTGATCTGCGTGACGACGTTTTCGAAGAACGAGGGCTCGGTGTATTCCTCAAGATGGATGTCGGAAATTTGCACGATGCGCATGCCGCGAAAAGCATCGGGCAGGCTCACGATCGGCAAGATGTGACGTGTGATTTCGAGCTCATGGCGCGCATGCGTTCCGGCGTAGGTTGCAAGTCCAACCGCTGCGGCACCGGCTCCGAGCAGAAAGGAGCGGCGTGTCGGCCTTTGCGGTTGCTCAGAAACGGGCATTAGCACATCAATATCACTATAACGGCTCGGGAGGGGATCGCACCAAAGCCGTAGAGGAGGACCGAACAGGCGATTGAAAAATGTTGCAGCGTTCAGGCCGCAGGAGAGTCGCGCAGCCGCAGTAGAATATGGGCATGCTCGGAAAACAACGGCGGCAAAAAGCGATGCGGGCCGCCGCAGCGGCCGGGGCCGATGCGCTGCTGGTGACGCATGGTCCCGATGTACGCTGGCTGAGCGGATTTACCGGATCAAACGGCGCGGTGGCGATCATCGGCGGCCGCGCGGTGTTGTTCACCGATGGACGGTATACGACGCAGGCGCGGGAAGAAGCGGCTGATCTGCGCGTCGTGATCGGGAAGAAGTCAGCCGTAACGCATGCCTTGGCGTGGCTGGTGGCGCGCGGAGTGACGCGGTGTGCGTTCGACGCGCACCATACGACAGTGGCCGCGCTGGAGGCAATGCGGAAGACGCTGCCCAAGGAACTCAGTGCGGCACGGCGCGGTTTGCTGCTTCCAACAGAACATCTGGTTTCCCGGCTGCGCGAGATCAAGGACGAGCACGAGCAGGAAAGCATGCGGCAGGCGGCCGCGGTCGGTTGCGCGTTGTTCGCCGATGTGTTGAGCGAGATCGTTCCGGGGGCGACCGAAGCCGAGGTGGCTTTGGCGCTCGAATCCGGCGCACGCCGCCGGGGCGCGGAGGCGATGAGCTTTGAGACGATCGTTGCCGGTGGGAAACGGAGCGCGCTGCCGCATGGGCGCGCAACTGGGGCGAAGCTGCCAAGGCGTGGCTTTGTAACGATGGACTTCGGCGTCGTGCTGGCGGGGTACTGCTCCGACATGACGCGCACCGTGCATCTGGGCAAGGCGAGCCGGCGGGCGCGGGACGTGTATGATTCGGTGCTGGAAGCGCAGGAGACGGCTGTGGCCGCGATCGCCCCGGGCGTTCCGTGCGCGGCGGTGGACGAGGCAGCGCGTTCGGTGTTGAAGCGGGCCGGGTGGGGCAAATGGTTTTCGCATTCCACGGGCCATGGGGTCGGGCTGGAAATCCATGAGGGTCCGCGGATTGCCGCGAAAGTAGAACAGGTATTGGAGCCGGGCATGGTGGTGACGGTAGAACCCGGCGTGTATCTGCCCGAAGAGTTTGGAGTGCGCATCGAAGATATGGTTCTTGTCACCGAAGATGGGGCCGAGGTGTTGACCGCGGCCAGTCCAAAGATTTGGACCGAGTTGTAGAAGAAAACTTTTCTGGAGCCGCGACGGAATGCCTGAAGGCGATTTGGATGACCTGAGTAATTTGAGCAGCTTGAAAGAACTTCGCGAGTTAGTGGAGTTTCTGAAAGCTGCCGGGGTGACGCAGTTCGATGTAGAGCGGCCGGAGTTGAAGCTTCGGCTGAAGTTCGCAGGACCGGAAGCGGCACAGGCGAGCCCAGGTATTTCCGGGGTTGACCTTGCCTCGCTGGCGCGATTGGTCGGTTCCGGCGCGGGGTCGCCGTCCCTCCCTACCACCCCACTTGAAGCTGAGCACCCCAGCGCGACGTCAGCGGCTCCGTCCCTTGCCGCAGCGGAGTCGACGGAAGACCGGGATGATGATGCCGGGCTGTACATCGTGAGATCGCCCCTGGTGGGCACATTTTACGATGCGTCCTCACCCGGGGCAGAGCCCTTCGTCAAGGTGGGCGACCGGGTGCAAAACGGCAAAGTGATGTGCATCGTGGAAGCGATGAAGATTATGAACGAAATCGAAAGCGATTCCGCGGGCGAGGTGATGAAGGTGTTCGTCAAGCCGGGGCAGCCGGTGGAGTATGGACAGCAGTTGTTTGGGATTAAGGCATGATCTGTCATTGTGCGGCGACCGAGAACGCAGATTCCCTGCGGGAATGACAACCAGAACGGGATGACAACTAGACAGTGAAGGAAGCGGAGCGGGATGTTTCGTAAGGTACTGATTGCCAACCGGGGAGAGATCGCGTTGCGGGTCATCTCGGCTTGTAAGGAGATGGGCATCCGCACGGTGGCGGTCTACTCGGAGGCCGACCGCAACAGCCTCCATGTGCGTTTCGCCGATGAGGCCATCTGCATCGGGCCGCCGCGCTCGGCGGATAGCTACCTCAATGTGCCGGCGGTGATCTCGGCCGCTGAGATCGCCGGTGCCGAGGCTATCCATCCAGGCTATGGTTTGCTGAGCGAAAACGCGAACTTTGCGGAAGTGTGCCGTGCTTCAAACATTAAGTTCATCGGGCCGCCGCCGGAGGTCATTGAGATGATGGGCGCGAAGTCGACCGCGCGGCAGACGATGAAAAAAGCCAAGGTGCCGATTCTGCCGGGGTCGGATGGCGTCGTGGAAAGTGAGGGCGCGGCACTCGAATGGGCGCAGACGGTTGGCTATCCGGTGATTTTGAAGGCTGTTGCCGGTGGCGGCGGGCGTGGTATGCGTATTTGTCGATCGGCGGGGGACCTGCCTGGCTTGTACCAGCAGGCCTCGACGGAGGCGCTGAATGCCTTCGGCAATGGCGACCTCTACATGGAAAAATTCATTGAGCGGCCGCGGCACATCGAATTTCAAGTGCTGGCCGATGAGCACGGCCAGGTGATGTCGCTGGGTGAACGGGAGTGCTCCATTCAGCGGCGGCACCAGAAGCTGATCGAAGAGGCGCCGAGCCTGCAGGTCACACCCAAGCTGCGCGAACAGCTTGGCAAAATCATTGAGAAATCCTTGAAGGAGATCGGATATTGGAATGCCGGCACCATCGAGTTTTTGATGGATGAGGACGGCTCAATCTACTTCATTGAAATGAATACACGCATCCAAGTCGAGCATCCGGTGACGGAGATGATCACGGGCATCGATTTGGTGAAGGCACAGTTGCGCATCGCTGCCGGTGAGCGGCTCCAGGAGATCGTTCCGAAACGGCCGGAGATCAATGGTCACGCCATCGAGTGCCGCATCAATGCGGAGCATCCGGAAAAATTCATCCCAAGCCCGGGTAAGATCACGGTGTACAACGTGCCCGGCGGCAATGGCGTGCGCGTCGATACAGCGCAGTATGCCGAAGGCGTGGTGCCGCAGTATTACGATTCGCTGATTGCCAAGCTGATCTGCCACGGCAAAGATCGCGAAGAAGCGATGGACAAGATGCAGCGCGCGCTGAGCCAGTTCATCGTGCAAGGAATCCACACGACGATTCCGCTGCATCAGCGCATTTTTGCCGATCCGGAATTCCGCTCGGGGCTGTTCGATACGAAGTTCATGGAGCGGTTTCTAGCGCGTGAGAAGGAAGAGCGGGGCGGGTGAGCGAGGATCACGCTTTTGCAGCGGGTCGATTCTCAAGCATCCACTGCTCGGGTTCGTCGTGGGGTCCGTTTACGACCACCACTCGAATGCCCGCTTTCGGCGAAGTGGTTGCATTCCACTGGTCTTCCAGCTCAGACTTTTGCCTTTCCCTCGTTTTCGACTTCGACGTGGAAAGCCAGAGTTCCGAGGCGGCGAGGGATTGTGCGGCTTGAAGGAGAACAGCTGTGCCGTTGTTTCCCGCAAGGGCGAGCAGCTTGATCGGCTTGCCTAATTTTTCAGCGGAGAAGACGACCTCGCTGAAGACATCTTTCACATCATCGTCGATGGTGTTGTCATCGTCCGGCGACTGCTTGACTCGTTCCGGTGAAAGGGAGCCGACGCAAACCGCAACCACGGCTTTATCGCCGAGGTTTGCGGCGAGAATCTTATCAATCGCGCGTAGATCGCTGGGATCAGCGACGCCTACCACGCAGCAACCAGGCTCGATTTCGAGCGAGTGGGGCGAAAGATCTTCCCCGGCTTGGAAGCGAAAACGCTCGCGGGAGGTTTCCCGAAAGGGATCGTCCGGATCGGGATTGGCCTTGATCTGATTTTTTTCCTGCTGTTGGGCGTATCTGCGCTCGGAGTAGCTGAAAAGACCGAAGAATACGAGGGTGAAGATACCGCCGAAGATGGTCGCGTCCTTTTTGGTAAACAGGTTGACAAACGCGATCAGGAAGAGGATGAACGTTGTGGCGAGCAGCCCCAGCGGAAGCTCAACACGGCCGATGCGCAGATTCAGCGGGAACTTCCAGCGTTGCGTGTCGGGATGTGTGAAACGCAGGACTGTGACAGCGAGCGCCTTCATCGCGAAGCTCCAGACCACACCAAAGGCGTAGGCTTCGCCCAGCATGTCCACATTCCCGCGACTCAGCACGATGGTGACCAATTGCAGCACCACAACAAGACCGATGATGTGGTGGGAGGTGCCGTGCTTGGGATGCACCTTGCGAAACCACGGGGGAAGCACGCCATCTTCCGCTACGCGGCTGAGGACCCCATTTGAGCCGATGATGGCCGTATTGACGGCACCGGACAGGATGAGCACCCCGACAACGACAACGAAGGCGTGGAAGGCGAGCCGGAGCGCGAAGGGACCCGCAAGCACCATGGCGAGGCCGCCGATCAGATCGTCGAGGACCTTGGCACGCTGCGCATCCGGGATCAGCATGACGGCGAAGAAGGAGACCAGCGAGGTAAAAAGCAGGCTGTAGAGGAAGATGATCAAGCCTGTCCGCAGAAGGTTTTGCTGCTTCGGTGCTTCAATTTCGCGGTACACCTGGGCAAGCGTTTCTTCCCCGCTGAGCGCGAGCACAGAGTGCCCGAGCCCGATGACGACAGCGACCATGGTGAAGCCCGGCAGGGCGGTGTTTTTCAGCCAGCCCAGCGCGCTTTCGCTGAAGTGGAAGTTTGAGGGAACGGGCAGGGGTACCGGCTGAAAACCCCGAGTCAGGATGGTATACGTGCACCAGACGATGAGGATGACGACCATGACGGTGGTGGCCTGCATGATGCGGAGCGCCCGCGTACTCGAGAACGGTACGCCGATGCGATTTGTGTACCAGAAATAGACGGTGACGACTGCGGCAAACGCGGCGGCGAACCACGCGCTCGGGACATGCAGCCAAGCCTTGTGGAAATACTGGCCGAGCTCGTTGATGAGCGCCGCAAGGTAAAGGCCCGCGCTCACGCCGCTGATCGGGCCGGTGAGCACGTAATCGAACATAAGGGCGGAAACGGAGAACTTGGCAGCCGTGCCGCCGAGCGCCTCGCGCACCACGCGGTAAACACCGCCGCGAACGAACATGCTGCAGCTCTCGATATACACCGCGCGCACGGCGTAGGAGAACAACATGATGGCAAGGATGAACCAGGGGGCAGCCTTGCCGATAGCCTTTTCTGCAATCCCGCCCACGTAGTAGGCGGAGGAGCCAAGATCGCAAAGGACGATAGCGGACGCCCTCCAGAAAGAGACGAAGGAGAGCATCACGGTGACGGGTACAACGAAACTGCGGATCTTGGAACTTTGTGTCTGCATGAGGCGTGCCTACTATCGCAAAAAGAGCGAAGGGCTAAATTGCACGTGCTGTCTTCTGGTGAGTGGTCAGATCTTGCCTCTTCCGGGATAACCGGAGAAGGCGAGCAAGCCGGGCTTACAAGAAGGGACAATCGTTTCGCACCTGATCCTAAGCCTGAATGCGTAAGGAAACTGTAAGTTTCTCGAACTATGTTCCGTC
>CAXTNA010000050.1:11271-15695 GCA_964245535.1 uncultured Acidobacteriaceae bacterium
TCCGCACGTATCTCACACATCGCTCCGAAGCTGGATCGACTTCATAGACCTGGTGCGAACACCGCAGCGATAGACTTAAGGCATGGCGCCGGCCGGGTATTGCGTTGCGGGAGTTTGGGTTTGAAGCGGATCGCTCGTCTTCTGCGCTACATGCGGCCCTACCTTGGGGCGACGCTGCTGAGCGTGGCGCTGATGGCAGTGGTGGGGGCGATGCAGGCCTTTCGCGTGCTGCTTATCAAGCCCATTGTGGACAATGTGTTGAGTCCGATCGCCTCGCCCGCGAAGGTGCTCGTTTTCACCATCCCGCGCACTGCCTACCGCGTCGACATGCAACGCTGGTTGCCGCCACATTTCCATAATGCATGGACGGTGGTGGCGTTGGCGCTTGTGCTTTCGGCGCTGCTGAAGTCGGTGTGCGACTACACGGGTTCGTTGCTGGCCAATCGCGCCGGCTTCGGCATGATCACCGATCTGCGCAACGATTTGTATGAATCGCTGCTGCGGCGATCGACAAGCTTCTTTCAAAGCCACTCTACGGGCACGCTGTCGTCTACGCTGATCAACGATGTGGAGCGCGTGCAGAATGCAATGTCTACCGTTTTAAGCGACTTTCTGCAACAGATTTTCACGTTGCTTTTTATGATTGGGGCAGTGGTGCTTGCCGGGGGGCGGATGGCTTGGGTGTTGCTGCTGTTTGTGCCTGTGATCATCACGTCGGCGCGTCGCATCGGCCGCGGTGTACGCAAGACGACACGCAGCGGGCAGGACCAGCTCGCGGAAATCCAAAATATCGTGCAGGAGACGATCACCGGCAACGGCATCGTGAAAGCCTTCGGCATGGAGTCGTGGGAGATCAAGCGGTTTCGCACGGCTGCGGCCCGGCTGTTGACGGCGAACATGCGTTCCGTAGCCGTGCAGTCCATCTCTTCGCCGCTGATGGATGCCTTGGGGGCAGTGGCGATCGCGCTGCTGTTGTTGTTCGGCCGCAATCGTATCCTTCACGGCGATACCGCCGGTACGTTCATCACTTTTCTGATTGCAGTGATTGCGCTGTATGACCCTGTGCGCAAAATGCCGCTTTACTACAACGCATTTCAACAGGCGGCGGGTGCGAGCCAGGAGATTTTTCGGTTCATCGACACGCAAGACGATGTGCGCGAACGTGCCGGGGCAGGAGCTCTCGCACCCTTTGCGAAGGCAGTGGCGTTTCAGGATGTGCGTTTTGCTTACGAGCGCGAGGGCAAACGGAATGAGGTACTGAAGGGCATCTCGCTCACACTGCACCACGGGGAGATGGTCGCATTGGTCGGCCCGAGTGGCGCCGGTAAGTCGACCCTAGCCAACCTGCTGCCGCGGTTCTATGACGTGACCGGCGGCGCCATCGCCGTAGACGGGCAGGATGTGCGCGAGGTTACCGTAGCGTCCTTACGCAATCAGATCGGCAAGGTGACGCAGGAAACCGTGCTGTTCAACGACACGGTGCGGAACAACATTGCGTATGGGCGGCCCGATGTGGCGATTGAACGCGTCGAGGCTGCAGCGCGGGCCGCGTATGCGCATGAGTTCATCGCGCGCTTGCCCGAGGGCTACGACACGGTGCTCGGTGAACGGGGAGCGCGGCTTTCGGGCGGGGAGCGGCAGCGCATTGCGATTGCGCGGGCGCTGTTGAAAGATGCGCCCATCCTGGTTCTGGATGAGGCTACCTCGGCGCTCGACACAGAAAGCGAAGCCGCGGTGCAATCAGCTCTGGCCAACCTGATGGACGGCCGGACGGTGCTGGTGATCGCGCACCGGCTTTCCACCGTGCGCCAGGCCGATCGCATCGTCGTTTTGGAGGACGGACGCATCACGGAGACCGGCACGCACGAGGCCTTGCTGTTGCGCGGCGGCACGTATAGCCGACTGTATGCGCTGCAATTCGGTGAAACACAAGCGGAACCTGCGACTGATTCGGTTCCGATGGCTGATTCGGTCCCCGCATCAGGTGAGGCGAAAACGCCGGTCGGGGCAGGGAGTGCCTGGAAGTCGTAGGCGTTGTTTCGTTTTAGGACACGCCAGCGGCCTCAGCGAACGGTACACTAACGCAAATCGAGCAAAGGCATGGCAGGCATACTCTTCATCATTTCGGCACCCAGCGGTTCAGGAAAATCCACGCTGGTCAGCGAGGTGCGTCGCCTGGTAGAGGGATTGGATTTTTCCATCAGCTACACGACGCGCGAGCCGCGGGGCTCTGAGGAAGACGGCCGCGAATACCACTTCACAACGCGGGAGCATTTCCTCGCCATGGTGGAGCGCGGTGAGTTCCTGGAATGGGCAGAGGTTTTCGGCAACTTCTATGGTACAGCGGTGCAGGCGCTCGACCACGCCCGTGCGCAGGAACGCGATCTGCTGCTGGACATCGACGTGCAGGGCGCGCTGCAGGTCATGCGAAAGATGACCCAAGCTGTGTCCATCTTCATTTTGCCGCCAAGCCCACAGGTGCTGGAGAGGCGGCTGCGCAATCGCAGCCAGGCCGAAGGGGTCACGCAGGAGGCAGTGATCGAGCGACGCCTGTCGCAAGCACGGGAGGAACTGCGGAACCTGAATCGCTACCGGTATGCGCTAGTCAATGACGACCTGGACACGGCGGCCTCGGAGATGCGCAGCGTCGTGCTGACCGAGCGCGGCGATGGCGGAGCGGACGAGCACGAGCTTGCGATGAGCTGTCTTACGGAAACCCGTTCCGGTTCGTTGCAAACGGCGTTGCATTCGTTCTCGGTCGATCTTCTGGATTCGTCCTCTTGAGGGGGCATGTTTGGGTGCACGGAAAGTTTTTGTACTGCACGATAAGCGGACAGAACGCAGTTTTCGCCGTAGAATCGCATCAACCCCCAGTTTCACAAAGGAACTCGTATGATGAGCAACGACCCGTCGCAAAACAAGTACAGCTTGGTAAAGGGCGCCGCACGGCGCGCACGACAGTTGCAATCGGGGGCGCCTCCGTTGGGGGTGTCAAAATCCAACAAGGCCTGCCGCGTTGCGCAGGATGAGATCACCGCCGGTAAGGTTGGGTTTACCCTCACAGGGAAGAAGCCGCTCACGCCGCCGGTAGCGATGTAGGAGAGGCATGGAGGGTTCTCCAGAACAGGGCCTGCGCGCGTGGGTGGAGTATCTGCGCGATATGGGCATGTACGACCTGTACCACAGCGAGTCGACTGCGATGGTTCTGCCCGAGGGCCTGCTCGAGCGTCTGCGCGCTTCTGCGATTGTCCCAGCACCAACGGCTTCATCTACGTTCGCACCAACGGCTTCATCTACGTTCGCTACAAAACCCGTCGCTAGCGCGGCAGGTCCGATAAAGGCAACCCCGGCAGCGGCCGCCGGGCGTAGCGGTTCGCCTTCAAGCGCGGCACGCGAGGGACGGTCGGCGACGATTGTCGCGCCTGCAACCCTTATCCCGGTCCTTCCGGCAGCAGCCGTACCCGCACCGGAGCCGGCCCGAGCGTATTTCCATGTTGAAAGCGAAGCGCCGCCGCCGCTTCCACCGGAGCTTGCCGCGCCCATGCCCAAACCACAACCTTTAGAGAGCCTCGCACCACCACCGGACCAGCCGATTTCTGGGGCGCAGCGCATGGCCGCGCTCGCACAGTTGCGCGCCGAAATCGGTGATTGCACCCGTTGTCCACTGGCGTACGCAGGTCGGCACACGATCGTCTTCGGCGAGGGCGACCCGAACGCGCGACTCATGTTTATCGGAGAAGGCCCCGGGGCGGATGAGGACGCGAGCGGTTTGCCCTTTGTGGGCAAGGCGGGTCAGTTGCTTAACAACATGATTGGGGCGATGGGTTTGCAACGGGAGCAGGTGTTCATCGCCAACATTGTGAAATGTCGTCCACCGGGCAATCGTGCTCCCGAATTTGTCGAGGCGACAACCTGTTCGCAGTTCCTGCTGCGACAGATCGATATTGTGCGACCGGAGGTGATTGTGGCGCTCGGGGCGACGGCGGCGACGTACGTTCTTGGTGTGCGGCAATCGCTTGCTTCGTTGCGAGGGCAATGGTTTCGAACCCGCGATGCGAAGGTGGTCGTGACCTTTCATCCGGCGTTTCTGCTGCGGGACCCTCGCCAAAAGGGGGAGGCCTGGAAGGATTTGCAGCGGGTGATGGCGGAGCTTGCGCTCACGCCACCGGCCCCGCGCAAATCCTGATCTCGATCAGAAGCCGCTGTCGCCGCCGCCGCTGAAATCGTTGCTGCCGCCATCGTCAAAGCTTGAGTTATCGTCCGAGAAGCTGTCGCTGCCCGTACCGCCAAAGCTGCTGCCTGTGTTGTCGTCGTTGCCGCTGCCGGCGAAGGCGTCGCGGCTGGCATCGTCCTTGGGATTGTAGAAGTTGCTATCGTCGCGACCTCCATCCCTTTGGCCTCGGTCACCCCGGTCGTCATCGTAA
>CAXTNA010000051.1:0-10402 GCA_964245535.1 uncultured Acidobacteriaceae bacterium
GCCTGGGGGCGATTGATTTTGGCACCATCGTCGATGGCTCGGTGGTGATGGTGGAGAACTGCATGCACCGGCTGGAAAGCGAGGCTGGTGAGGGGCAAGAGGGTAGGGAGAAGGGCGAGGGGCCCAAGCTGCTGGAGGTGATCCGCGGGGCGGCGCATGAGGTGGCGCGGCCGATTATTTTTGGCGTGCTGATCATTATTTCGGTGTATCTGCCAATTTTGACGCTCCAGAGTTTGGAAGGGCGGATGTTCCGGCCGATGGCGGTGACGGTGGTTTCGGCGCTGACGGGATCGCTGCTGTTGGCGCTGTTTGTGGTGCCGACGATGTGTTCGCTGGCGCTGAAGCATCGCATGCGTTCGCTGCAGGGAGGAAAGGATAAGCGTGACGAGACCAAGCAGGGGTGGTTCGATCGTCTGCGGGGGCGGTATGTGCGTTCGCTGGGAAAGGCGGAGGCACATCGCAAGCTGATTGTCGCAGCGGCGGCGATTGCGGCGGTGGTGGCCTTGGGTTCGTTGAAGTTTATCGGGACCGAGTTTATGCCGAAGCTGGATGAGGGCTCGCTGGTGATCACGTCGAAGAAGCTGCCGGGGATTTCGCTGACGGAGTCGGTGCGCATCGGCAACGAGATTGAGCGGACGATCAAGAGCTTTCCGGAGATCAGCGGGGTTGTGACGAAGCTGGGCAGGCCGGATCTCGCGACCGAGGCGATGGGGGAGTATGAGTCGGACTCCTACATCAACTATGTTTCCAAGGTGCAGAACGAGAGCCCGGCGGACAAGGCAAAGCTGTCGGACCGTATCCAGACCAAACTGAGCACGATTCCTGGGGTGAATTATGAGTTCACGCAGCCAATGGAGATGCGCATGGATGAGACCATCACGGGCACGCGCGGCGACGTGGCGCTGAAAATTTTTGGCGAAGATCTGGACACGCTGGAGCGGCTGGGCAAGCAGGCTCGCAGCCTCATTGGTGCGGTGAAGGGTGCGTCGGAAACGCAGATGGAGCTGATTTCGGGTGCGGAAGAGTTGCAGATCGAGATCGATCGCGCGGCGGCGGCGCGGTATGGCGTGAACGTGAGCGATGTGCAGCAGGTGATCGAATCGCTTTATGGCAGCAAGCAGGTTTCGGAGATGATCGAGGGTGAGGAACGCTTTCCGATTGCGTTTCGCCTGCCCGCGACGTTGCGGAATAATCCGGATGAGCTGAGCGCGCTGCAGTTCAAGACGCCGGATGGGGAACTGGTGCGGCTGGATCAGGTGGCGACCATTCGGCAGGTGCGGGGGCCGATTTTGATCAACCGCGAGCAGGCGCATCGGCGCGTGGTGGTGATGAGCAATGTGGAAGGCCGCGACCTGGGCAGCTTTGTGACGGAGTGTGAGGCGGCAGTTGGCAAGGGGATGGTGCTGCCGCCGGGTTATCGGCTGGAGTGGGGCGGGCAGTATGAGAACCAGAAACGGGCGCAAGCGCGGTTGCTGATTGTGTTTCCGGTGTCGTTGCTGATTATCGCGGGGCTACTCTATGCGACCTTCCGTAATGCGAAGCAGATGTTTTTGATTCTGCTGATTGTGCCGCTGGCGCTGGTGGGCGGTATTGCGGCGCTGTGGCTGCGGGGGATCAACCTGAATCTTTCCGCAAGTGTGGGCTTTATTGCGCTGTTTGGGATTGCGGTGCTGAATGGGGTGGTGATGGTGAGCCACATCAATGCGCTGCGCGAGGGCGGCCAGACGACGGAAGATGCGGTGCGGAACGGGGCCTCGGACCGGTTGCGGCCGGTGATGATTACGGCGCTGGTGGCGAGTCTGGGTTTTATTCCGATGGCGCTTTCCACTTCGCGTGGGGCGGAGGTGCAGCGGCCTTTGGCGACGGTGGTGATTGGGGGGTTGGTGACGGCGACGATTTTGACGCTGTATGTTTTGCCGCTGTTGTATGCGCGGTTTTCGCCGAAAGAGGTGGCGGCGCCTGCGGCGGCGTGAAGTCCACAATCACCTCCCGCGTTCGCACAAGGCCCGGGTATGCGTGCTCTTTGAACTTCCCTAGGTCGGGCCTTCAGCCCTTACCTGCGTGGGTATTTGTGACCTGGGCCTTCCGGCCCAGGCTGGTATGGAACGCGCCTTCAGCGCTGGAGTTCGAAGCTTGCTCCTATTCTGCAAAGGTTTGCTTGTTTCGTTATAGCAATTCGCAGACGGTCAAAGGATAAGAGCAAAAACAACCACAGATTCCCTTCGGGAATGACAAAAAAGAGAGAAGCCCCACCCCTTACGCTACGTTGTTCTAGAAGAAGAGTTTGGCTGAGACCTGGAGCTGGCGTGGGCCGTACAGCAGGTTGTTGGTGCCGCTGGGTGAGTTGAAGCCGGCGGTGGTGGAGACATAGGGCGTGAGGCAGCCGCCGAAGGTGGCGCCTGCGGCCAGGGCTACGCCGTTTGCGGCGCATCCCGTGGTGTTCGGGGCCAGGTAGCTGGAGTAGGTGCTGTTGACCCCCGTGATGATGCGGTGGTTGGCGAGGTTGAAGGCTTCACCGAGGAACTGTAGGCGAATGTTTTCGTGGATGGGTACGTCGCGCGAGACGCGGAAATCGAGGTTTTGCAGTCCGGGGGCGCGCTGGCTGTTGCGCCCAATTTGCGGCGGGCGGCCCGCGGTGGCTGCGCCGGAACCGGAGCTCATGACGCCCCCGGTGACACCGCCGTCGGCACCGGCGAGCGTTCGGCTGGTTGCGGAACTGCCGGGGTAGCCGCTCAGGCCGGCGGCGATGGGGAGGCCGCCCTGCGCGGTGTAGGTGCCGGAGAAGATAAAGGGGTCGACGAGGTATTTGAACGCCTTCACGTCCGACAGCAGTTTGGGTTGATAAACCACGGAAGCGACGAAACGGTGGCGGACATCGAGGTCGGAGGGACCGTATTCGCCACGGAGGTTGTTGGGGTCGAGCGGCGGGTTGCCGCCGTAGAAGGTGCCGAAGGCGCCGGCCACCTGGTCGTCATCGAGCGCCTTGGCCCAGGTCTCGTTGGCGAGCACCTCCAGGCCGTTCGCGAAGGGGCGGCGGAAGGAGACGGCGAGCGAATGATAGGTGGAGTTAGCGACGCTGAAGCCGGTATTCAATGAGCCGAGTGATTGGTTCGCGCGGTCTGTAGATAGATAGAACGGCTCTGTGAGCGTCGAAAGCTGGCCGGCGTTGTTGGTGACCGAATAGGTGCGCAGACCGTGGGGCGTTTGGCCGATGAGGTTGGCATCGACGAATACGGGCAAGCGGAGCGCGCGGGAGCCGACGTAGCCGACCGAGAGCGCGATTTTGCCGGGGAGTTGCTGCTCGATGCTGAAATCGGCCTCATGGGTGAGGGGCGGCACGAAGTTGGGGCTAAGGCCGTGGAAGCTGGGTACCAGGCCCACCGTGGTGCCGTTGGTAGGGAAAGGCAGCTGGGCGACAGGGGCGTTCGCACCGGTCGGGCGAAGAGCGCCGGCAATGCTGGGATCTGCGGAGGGCACGGGGAAAAGCAGATTGGGGTAGATGACCGTGGCTGCGGCGCCGCCGGTGAAGGAAAAGTTTTCCTGGTAGACGCCGTTTTCGACGCGCATGGCGTAATAGGTGCTGCCCTGGTTGAGGCCGGCGAAGAGGCCGTAGCCGGCGCGCACGACGGTTTCGGGCAGCGGCTTCCAGGAGAGGCCAATGCGCGGCTGTACACGGTCGGCGACATTTTTGATGGTGGTGTTGTACTCGGCGGCGAGCGGGGAACTGGTGTTGGGCTGCAAGGGGCTGGGCGTGAGCTGGAAGTCGTAGCGCAGACCGACGTTGAGGGTGAGGCTTTGGTTCACCTTCCACAGATCCTCGGCGAAACCGTCGTACATTTGCATGTAGAAGTTGTCGCCGCCTGCGGCTGAGGTCGGGCCATTGATTTTGTCAATAGTCTGCACAAAGGTGCTGTAGCCCTTGCCGGCGTTGGGCGCGGTGTCGCCGGGCTGGCCGGCGTAAGAATCCTGCGCCCAGGCCTGGAAGTTTGCCAGGGCGGTCCCACTGTAGTTGTATATCCCGCCACCCTGGAAGAGGTTGATCATGATCTCGTGCACGACATTGACATCGCCGCCGAACTTGAAGGAGTGGTGGCCGTGGTTGTAGGAGACGATGTCGGTGAGTTGATAGCGGGTTTCATCCGGTTCGGCCAAGCGGGGAAGGGCATTGGGCATGCCGTAGGTTTCGAGCGAGGCGAGGGAAACGCTGGGACCGGGGGCATTCGCGCCGGCGGTTTCGAGGTCGCGTCCCCACTGGAAGCGGAGCTCGTTGACCGTGTTGGATGAGAGGGCATCGGTCCAGTTCGCGATGACGAAGCGCTCGTGGTAGCTGGTAGGCCCGTTGGTGCTGTCGGAGGTGTTGGCGTAGGTGGGGTTGGGCGCGTAACCGTTGGTGGAGTCGAAGTCGGCAAAGTTGAAATTGACGAAGATGTGGTTGCGCTCGTTGGGCTGGTAATCGAGGC
The DNA here is from genome assembly GCA_964245535.1 of uncultured Acidobacteriaceae bacterium. GTDB lineage: Bacteria > Acidobacteriota > Terriglobia > Terriglobales > Acidobacteriaceae > Granulicella. Next base: position 4,461 of record CAXTNA010000051.1, read on the forward strand.
GCGGAAAGAAGATGTTTTCTTTGGAGAAACGAGATGGGGGTGCGGCGGCGGTGCCGTCTGAATTGAAACCGGCGAGCTGCTGAAGGAAGCTGATCGCATTGGTACACATGGCCGAGGTGATGGTGGTGGGACACTGCGTCGGGGTGATGGTGGTCGTCGACGTAGTTGGGCCTGAGCGCGTTTGGGAGACGTTGGCGGTCGTGTAATAAAGCACGCGGCCCACGCGGCGAAAGCCGTCATAGGTGAAGAAGCCGAAGAGCTTGTCCCTGCGCAGCGGGCCGCCAAGCGAGCCGCCGAACTGCTGCTGCTGGTGGATGGGCTGGGTGAGCAGAAATGGGTTGCCGTGGTTGTGGAGCGCCGTCCATTTGCTGAAGGGGTCGAGGGCGTTCAGTGCGGGATAGCGAAGGTAGTAGAACAGGTCGCCATGCACGGCGTTGGTGCCGTTACGCGTGATGGCATTGACGATGCCGCCGGCTGCCTGGCCGAACTCGGCGGAATAGTCGGCGGTTTCGGCCTGGAATTCCTTGATGGAGTCCAGGGAATACACATAGGGTGCGCCCGAGGCACGGCCGCGGGCTTCGGAGAAAAGGATTTGGTTGTTGTTGGCGCCATCGACGTAGTTCTGGTTATAAAGACCTGATACGCCGTGAAAGGAGACCAGCCCGGAGCCGCCATCGGGAACGACGTTCGGTGTTAGCAGGACGAAGGTGTCCCAGTTACGTGCATTCACGGGGAGGTTGCTGATCAGTTCGGCCCCTACTGTTTGTGCGACTTCGGTTTTCTCGGTGTCGAGCAAGGGCGGCATGGTGCTGACGGTGACCTCGGTGGAGACGCCGGCAGCAGCCAGTGCCGCGTCAATGGTGAGGATCTGGCCGACGGTAAGGTTCAGGTTTTTGCGGTCGACTTTGCCGAAGTTGCCGCCGCCCAGCACGACCTCGTAGTGTCCCGGCTGTAGAAAGGTGAGGTTGTATTGCCCAGCGCCGTTGGTAACCAGATTCCGTACGGCACCGGTATCGGTATCAGTGACCACCACGGCGGCGCCGGGTACAACGGCGCCGGAGTTGTCGGTTACGGTGCCGGCGACAGTGCCGGTGGCCGCCGTTTGCGCGAGGAGCGGCCAGGCCGAGCCGGCCAGCAAGCCTGTCGTACAAATCGTACGAATCGTACAAATCGTACAAAGGGCAAGCGAAAACTTTCTGAAGGACGCCATGCGTACTTTCCTCCTGCGCACGCGGACTCCGCTGCCGAGCACCACGCAAGGGGGGCGGCATCGGGGTCAGCGCAACGCTGCCAAGACATTTGGGTGTCCTCTTACGATGGGGCCGACGGCGGCTTCGCGTCAAGGCAAGACCTGCGCCGCGATGATGAAAAGCAGTGCGGAATCTGGAAATCGGAGATCGATTTCACGGGAACTGTTGAGAAAGCATAGCGAATTGCCGGAGCGGATTGCCTTACCCATTCGCATCTATTTATTTGCATCCGTAGAACGTGTGGTCTCGACCGAGCGGGCGAGTAGAGACCCCCTGTGCTTCATCTGATCGAGTCGGGAAGATCGTCGTAGCCTCCAAAATACAAGGATCTCTCCGCTGCGTGAACGATGTAGCTGTTGGCTACCACCCACACAAGACAAGCTCGTGCGGGACCCGGTTGGCTACCACCCACACGAGGCAAGCTCGTGCGGGACCCGGTTGGCTACCACCCACACGAGACAAGCTCGTGCGGGACCCGGTTGGCACCGGTCGAAACGACACTGTTTTGAGGTGGTCCGACCTGTCGACCTGGATGTAAAACGCCCTACCGTGTGTGACACACCCCACCGCGTGCCCCCGCCAAAGGATCAGCTACAACTTCCGGCATCTTGACCGGTGAGGAACTTGGGGTAGAGTATGGGCAAGCTCTCCTATCCCGAGTTCAGAGTGCATGGCCCAAAACCTGATCGACTTTTCGGCTGCCATTTTTCTATGTCTGCTCTTTGCTTCTCTTTACCGGAAGCGAAGAACACCGGCTGTTCGCTGCTGGCTCAGCGGCTGGTTTTTTGTTCTTATCCATTTTGCTGCACTGCTTTGCCGTTTCCGTAGCACGACAGGTGCTGTGCTCCAGGATGTGGTTTCGACCGGGGCTCTCGTGCTTTGCGCGACGGCTTTCATTCTTTCGCGCCCGGATTGCCGTAACGGGCATCGACAGATCTTTGTAAGTGGCTTTCTCGGCTTGCCGTGGATGGGCGTGGTCGTGTTTGCCTGCTTGCCCCACCCATGGGTGGGGGCCGCGGCAGGTTGTGCGTTGGCCGGTGCCGTGGCGGTTGTGCTGGTCGCGGTGCGTATTTTCAGTAAGAATCGTTTGCAACTTGGCATCATTCTTGTCACCACGGCGGGTTGTGTGGCGTGGCTCGCGTTTGCGTGGCGTATGGGCGACCTCGGGCTGGTGGTGGACGATGACCTAACGCAGTGTTTTGGCTTGAGCGCGGTTCTGCTCACCTTTGGCCGTCGCAGGCTTTCGATTGCCACTGTCATCACCAGTATCGGCGCTGTCGCCTGGGGATCCGTCTGGGTGCTCAGCGCCGCGGTCGCGCATCTTGCGTCAGCGGCTGCCCTCAATCCGGAGCTTTGGAATCTTCCGAAATACTGCCTCGCTTTGGGCATGATCCTGACGCTGCTGGAACAGGAAATCCGCGCGGCGGAGTTGTCGGCAGAGCAGTACAGGCTGTTGTTCACCAGTAACCCGCAGCCCATGTGGATGTACGATCCGGAGGACCTGCGGCTGCTGCAGGTAAATCAGGCAGCGATCGCGCAGTACGGGTTTAGCGAAGAGCAGTTTCGGACGATGACGCTGCTGGATGTACTGGGGGAGGAGCCTACGGCGCTCGTACTGCAGCGATTGCGGCAAGAAAAGCCCCAGCAGCTTTCGGGACCCTGGCGTCATCGCCGCATGGACGGATCCACCTTACAGGTCGATATTTGTACCCAGCCCATTCTGCAGGATGGATATCGAATCACCTTCGCCATGATGCACGATGTGACGGAGCGGCAGCAGTTGCACGCGCAGCTTCTTCGCCAGGCGCATCATGACGTGCTGACCGACCTGCCGAACCGGGCGCTGTTCGATCAACATCTGCAGGAAGCGCTGGCGTTTGGCGTACAGTACGGCCGCAAAGTGGCGATCTTTTGTGTCGATCTGGATCGCTTCAAGCAGATCAACGACAGCTTTGGGCACTCTGCCGGGGACCTGTGTTTGAAGGAGGTGGCTCGCCGGTTGACACGACGGTTGGGCGAACGCGGAACCGTGGCGCGCACGGGCGGTGACGAGTTCATGCTGTTACTTGGGGATTTGGATCAGGCAGAAGAGGCCGAGGAGATTGCTTCGGCGCTGGTGCGGGATCTGAAGCCGACGGTGGCATCGGGATGCGGCGATCTGGAAGTCTCCGGCAGTATCGGTCTTGCGCTGTACCCGGACGACGCCGTGGAGGCCGAGCAGTTATGGCGCGATGCGGATGCGGCGATGTACCAAGCAAAACAGGCCGGGGGCGCACAATGGGTTCGTGTTTCTTCCGAGATCAGCAGTTCCGCCAGCCAGGCCAACGAGATTGAATTGGGGTTGCGCCGGGCGCTGCGATGCAACGGCTTTGAATTGGTGTACCAGCCGCAGATGACGCTCGATGGGCGGCTGCACAGCATGGAAGCATTGATGCGCTCCCGGGATCCGGCGCTGTGGGAGGTGCCGACGGATCGGATTATCGCCATTGCGGAGGAAAGCGGCTTGATCGTTGCGTTGGGCAGTTGGGTGCTGGATGAGGTATGCCGCCAATGCCGCGCCTGGAGCGATGAAGGGCTTTCGCCGCTGCAGATCGCGGTCAATGTGTCCCCGTTGCAGCTGATGCGTTTCGATTTTTCTCGACAAGTCAGCAAGATGCTGCATCAACATGGGCTGAGCGCCAGTATGTTGGAGTTCGAAGTAACGGAGTCGACGGTGATGACGGATCGGGGCGGCGATGCGTTGCACCAGATCGCGACGCTGGCGAGAATGGGGATTCAGTTTTCGGTGGATGATTTCGGTACAGGTTATTCGTCACTCGGCCGGCTGCATCAGCTGCCCGTGTCTTCTTTGAAGATCGACCGGTCCTTTATCCGTCGGATCGCCGAGGTCAATGGGACCTACCCGACCGTGCAGGCGATCATCGTGATGGCACACACCTTCGGCATGAAGGTGGTGGCTGAGGGTGTCGAGACGGAGGAACAGGTCAGGCTATTGCGGGCGCTGCAGTGCGATCGTGTGCAGGGATTTCTCTTTAGCCGTCCGCTTTGCCGGGAGGCCGCGACGGCCTTGCTGCGGTCGTCGGTCGCCGAGGTGCAGCACGCAGGCCTGGCATGAGCTACTGCGGCAGCGGCATCGTTCCCGTGACGGTGAACGATCCGGTTTGGGTGGCGACCGCTACACCCGGTTGTGCGCCTCCTACAGAAACGGTGTAGCTTCCGGGCAGAATGACGCGATGACCTTGGGAATCCACCTGTCCGAGCGAGCGCGGATCCACGGTGAGCGCGACGTGAGTCGATTCGCCGGGCCCGAGGTGAATGCGAGTGAAGCCGGCGAGCACACGCCGAGGCGTTTCGGCTGTTTTGGGCTGTGAAAGGTAGAGCTCGACCACCTCATCGCCGGCGCGAGGGCCAATGTTTTGGACTTTGGTTTCGACGACAACAGGGTCGCCGGCCTTTACTGTTTGTGCAGGAACAATCAGCGGACTGTAAGCGAAGCTCGTATAGCTCAAGCCGTACCCGAAGCGAAAAAGCGGCGTGCCGGTGAAATAACGGTACGTGCGGCTCTTCATCGCGTAGTCCTCGAACGCCGGTAGTTGGTCGAGCGACGCATAGAAGGTGAGGGGCAGCCGGCCGGCAGGATCATTGTCGCCGGCGAGGGTTTCGGCGATGGCGGTGCCGCCCTCCTCGCCGGGATACCAGGCTTCAAGGAGGGCCGCGGCATGCGCCTGCGCCCAGTTGACAGCAAGCGCGCTGCCGTTTTGCAGGATGACGACGAGCGGTTTGCCGGTAGCGGCTAACGCGGTCAGGAGATCGTTTTGCGTGCGCGGCAGATCGATCGAAGTGCGATCGCCACCGGTAAAGCCCTCCAGCTTGACAGGCATCTCCTCGCCTTCGAGCGAAGGGGAAAGCCCAACAAAGGCGAGGATGACGTCAGCATTTTTAGCCGCAGCGACGGCCTGCGTGCGTAAGGCCGCTGCGGGAGCCTGCCAGGTGAGGTCGATGCCCGCGCTGCCGGTGCCGTGCCTGTATTCGAGGCGAATTGGGTGCGGTTGCGTGTCACTGAAGTGGAGCGAGGCTTCGCTCAGATCGGCTCTGTCGCCCTGCGGACGGTCGCTGGCTACCATGAGTTTGCCGTCGACATATAACCGGAAACCTTCGGCATTTTTGCAGGCGTAGCAGGGGTTCACCCGTACACCGAGCTTGTAATCGCCGGGTGCAGGAGGGACAAAATTGCCGCTCCAACGGACGGAGTAGTTGTTGCGCTGCAGGCCTGGAACCGGAACGACTTTGTCCCAGTTGAAGTTGACCGTGCGGTCGGTGCGCGTGAGTGCGGGTGGCCCGGTGAAGTCAGGTGAGGGGAAGTATTCGGCAGTGAGTCCCTCGGCGGTGCCGGTTGTCGCTTGGAGGGCAGTGTGCGCGACTGGCATTGCGAAACCGTCCACCAATGTCGAGCCTTGCGCGTACGCCACCTTGGCCGTAGCAAAACGCTTTTCGACGCCGGCCAGCGGCGACACAGGCGAGGGGGGCGGACCGTTGTAGTTGCCCTGCAACGACTGCACAAGCTCGGCGGTGGGGCCTATCACCGCGATATGCTTGATGGCAGGATTCAGCGGAAGGGTGCCGTTCGCATTTTTGAGCAGGACCATGGATTCCCGCGCGGCTTGCAAAGAGAGTTGCCGGTGCGCAGCCGAG
>CAXTNA010000051.1:10412-14186 GCA_964245535.1 uncultured Acidobacteriaceae bacterium
GTCATGGCGAGCCGACCGTAGGCGAAGCTGGACGGCGGATCGAACATGCCGAGCCGGAAGCGGGCGCGAAAGAGCCGGTGCAGCGCCACATCGATCTCGGCTTCGGTGATCAGCTTTTGCTGAACGGCTTGGACGAGCGCTGGAAAGGCTTGACTCTCACCGTAACCGCATTCCAGATCGGTGCCGGCCTTCACGGCGGCGGCGGCGGCGTGGGCCATGTCCGGGGTGTAGTGGTGGCCGGTGTTGATGTCGGCAACGGCGGCGCAATCGCTCACGACGTAGCCGTTGAAGTGCCACGCATTGCGGAGATGGTCCTGCAGAAGCACGGTGTTGGCGCAAGCCGGCGCGCCGTCGATGGAGTTGTACGCGCACATGACGGATTGGGCGTTGGCTTCGGTGACGGCGGCACGGAAGGCGGGCAGGTAAGTATCTTCCAGGTCGTGCGCCGAAACCTCGACATCGACGCGATGGCGGGAGGGCTCGGGACCGCTGTGCACGGCGTAGTGTTTGGGCGTCGAAACGACGCGCAGGTGGTTGGGATCGTCGCCCTGCATGCCGGTGACGAAGGCTACGCCCATGCGAGCGGTGAGGAAAGGGTCTTCGCCGTAGGTTTCCTGCCCGCGGCCCCAGCGCGGGTCACGGAAGATGTTGATGTTGGGTGCCCAGAACGTGAGCCCAAAGAACATCTCATGGTCGTTTTGGCGCATGACGTCGTTATATTTGGCGCGGGCCTCGGTAGAGATGGTTTGGCCCATGCGGTGCACGAGATTGGTGTCCCAGGTGGCCGCCATGCCGATCACTTGTGGGAAATTGGTGGCGTCGCCGGCAAAGGCTACGCCGTGCAGCCCTTCGTTCCACCAGTCGTACTTGGGAACCCCGAGGCGGGGGATGGCCGGGGCATGGTCCCGCATCTGCTGGATTTTTTCTTCCAGGGTCATGCGGCCGACCAGGTCGTTTACGCGCTGGTCGGCCGGTAGGGCCGGGTTCATGAAGGGAAACGCATCGCTGGTGTTTTGCGCTTGTAGCCGCGGAAACGGAGTTGCCAGAACGAGCAAAGCCGGCAAAAGGCAGAAGTGATGCCTGAGCATGCGAGAAATCCCTTTAGGTGCGCAAACTGTGTGTTCTTGAGTCGCGCTCATTATAGGGGTCGGTTCTAGATTTTGGCATGGGCGTGATCGTCAGGCGCTTTTCACGGTTAATGCCGCATTGGTGCTGCGCCGCGTCGCAGATTGGAACCTGCGTGCCCCGAGTGGTAAGACGACTCCTGCGGCTGTGCACACCAGGGCGATCCAGAGCAGGTCGGCCCCGAGTAGATGCAAAACCTGCAGGGTGATGGGCGCCAGGGTGAAGACATCGGCTACCCCAAGCACGATCTGACTCGCCAATAACGCCCAAAGTGTGCGTGCCTGGCTGCCTTTGACGCGGAGGGCTAACGAACCAATGAGGGCGAAGGCGGCAAGGGAGGCCGCAGGGTGCATCCAGCGCATGCGCACCAGCAGCGGGGAAGAGGAGGACAGGTCGGCGAGGAACGCGGAGCGGAGATCGACGGAGGGGAAGAGCGTGTCGGCAAGGGCAGCTACGGAACCGGTGGCTCCGGTGAGGATGGTTGCTGCGATGCCAAGCCAGGCGATGTTCTTCAGCCGGAATGACTGAATTGGGGCAGCATCACGGGGCTGCTGCCACCACCAGGCGAGGCTCAAGGCGCCGAGCAGCAGCATGGTGTTTGTGAAGTGAATGCACTGCACCAGGACGCGCGCATTGGAGGCGTTGTGCTCGACATAGCCGCCTTTGACGAGAACGGCCCCAAGGAAAGCTTCTGTGAGGAGAAGGAAGCCGGACCAGTAGGCCGCGGTGCGGACGCGCTCACCCCGGGGGCGGGCGTAGGCGGTCCAGCCGATGACGGCGGCGACCAATCCTGTACAAAGGCCGGTCATGGAGCGATGGGTGAACTCGATGATCGTGGCGACGCGAGGATGGCGTGGGACGAAGTCGCCGTTGCACAACGGCCAGTGATTGCCGCAACCAGCGCCTGATCCGGTTGCACGGACGACCGCGCCTTCGAGAATCACCAGCACCATCCAGGCGAGCGCTATGGCTGCAAAGGTGGAAAGGCCGCGGCCGCTGCGGAAAAACAGGAGCATCCGTCGCATACTTCAATTTTACGCGTCTTTCTTCGCCATGTCGGCGATCGGAGTAGCGCATACACATGGCATCAAAACGCAAAAATGTGCTTGGTCAGCTATTTGCGTGCCAACTCACGGGCTCGTTCGGTGGCGCGCTTGACGGCTTTGATCAGGGTGACGCGGAGTCCACCCTGTTCCAGCTCGAGGATGCCGTCAACGGTGCAACCGGCGGGGGTGGTGACCTCGTCTTTGAGCAACGCTGGATGGGCTCCGGTTTCAAGCACCATGCGCGCGGCGCCATAGGCGGTTTGGGCAGCCAGTTGCGTGGCGATATCGCGCGGCAGACCGACGTTGACGCCGGCTTCGGCGAGCGCTTCGAGGATGATGTACAGAAATGCTGGTCCTGAGCCGGATAAGCCGGTTACGGCATCCATGTGCTTCTCGTCGACTTCGACGACGCGACCGACGGTGCAAAACATCCGCTGGGCGATGGCCATCTGTTCGGGAGTTGCGAAGCGGCCACGCACCAAGGCGGTCATGCCGGCGCCGAGGGTGGCTGGGGTGTTGGGCATGGCACGAACGACGGCTAAAGGAAGATCGCTTCCGAGCGCGGCTTCGATGGCTTCGGTGGTGACGGAAGCGGCGATGGAAAGAACCAGTGTTTTGGGCGACAATGCCGGAGCGATCTCTCGCAGGAGATCGGTTACCTGTGTCGGTTTTACGCCCAGGATAAGGACATCCGCACCTTCCGCAGCGGCACGGTTGTCTGTGGTGCAACGGATGCCGAGCCGTGTTTCAAGTGTGGCAGCGCGTTCTGTGTGCGCCACGGTTGCGGTAATCTGTGCAGGCTCCAGGAGTCCGGAGTGCAGAAATGCCTTAAGCAGGATGCCACCCATCTTGCCGGCACCGAGCATCGCTACCTTGCCGTCAAGGATCGGGGTGCCGGGGGTGTCCGTTAGATCGGAAGTTTGCATGCGGCCAGCGTACCATTCTGCGATGTCTGCCCTGGCAGCACTAACCTCAGCGGCGCCCAGCAGCGCTAATTCGCTAGCGGCATCGCGGTCGCTCCTGTGGCAGCTTCGAGCATGCGGTACAAGGTAGAGCGGCTGATGCCAAGCACTTCGGAGGCGCGGAGCTTGTTGCCACGGCAGGCGCGCAACACACCGTAAATGTGCTCCTGCATGACAGTGTCGAGCTTGATCATGCGTATAGGAGTCGCTGTCGGTTTGGCGAAGCGCTGCACGGCCATGGTTCGCTGCCAGTCGGAGAGACTCAGCTCGGTACCGCTGTCGGCGCCCTCGACGAGGTCGTCGACCACGTCCGAGAGTTCGCGAAGGTTGCCGGGCCAGGGGTATTCCATGGCGGTACGCAGCAGGGTGTCGGAAAGCTGGGGCATGGCGCCGAGCCTGCCCTGGCAACGAAGGGCGATCATCTGGTTGAGGAGCATGGGGAGGTCTTCGGCACGGTCTTTGAGTGCGGGGATGGGGATGCGCACGGCTCCGAGTGCTTCGGCCAACTCCGCGGAGAAACGGCCTACGCTGACCAGGGCACGCAGGTCTTCCGTGGTGGCGGCGGCCACGGAAAGCGGAAAGGCTCGGCGCGTGCGCAGCAGGCGCAGGAGACTGAGCTGGGCGGCGGGGGAGAGCTCGTC
>CAXTNA010000051.1:14196-15036 GCA_964245535.1 uncultured Acidobacteriaceae bacterium
GAAGAAGAGGAACGCATCCAGCGGCAAGGATTCGGGCAGATGGGCTCGCAGCAGCTGATCTTCTGCTTCCGCTTCAGACAGGCTGAGGAAGGGCCGGCGGGGATGGGGAGAAATGTCAAGGAGAAGGCGAGCGACAGCTTCCTGCCCGGAGTGGCTGCGGCCGGTGAGGAGAACGGTGCGCAGATGTGGGGCGAGGCGGCGAATTTGCGACCACAGCTGGGACATCGCCGTGCTGGGGCCGAGCAGGGTCAGCGCAAGCTCTGCGGCCGCGGCGACGGGAGGGACAGGCAGATGGGAGGCGAAGGGTATTGACTCAGTGTGCATACATCTGCCATATCGGTAGCTGCGCACAAAGGTTGAGGGGTAAATGGCGAAAAAAGAGCGAAGCAATTCCAAAATGGAACAGGGTGGGCGTGGTGCCCACCCTGTTCCCGCTTCGGGAATAGTGCGTTCATGATTAAGCAACAGATCTCGCACAGTAGCTATCGAAGGCGCGGGCGAGTTCCTGGGCGATGGCCGGGGCCGTGGAGGTTTCGATCGCGGAGCGCTGCATGAGATAAACCAGCTGGCCGTCGCGGAGGATGGCGATAGCGGGTGAGGTGGGGGGATGGCCGCCGAAGTAGCTGCGGGCGCGCTCAGTGGCTTCGCGATCCTGGCCGGCGAAGACAGTGACGGCGTGGTCGGGCTTGGTGCCGTGCTGCATGGCGAGGCGCACGCCGGGGCGCATCTTGCCGGCGGCGCAGCCGCAAATGGAGTTGACCACGACCATGGTGGTGCCGGGCTGGGCAACGGCGCTGTCGACATCGGCGGCCGAGCGGGCCTCGCTTACGCCGGCGCGGG
>CAXTNA010000051.1:15046-15335 GCA_964245535.1 uncultured Acidobacteriaceae bacterium
GGTGAGTTCTTCGCGCATCGGAATCACCATCAGTTCTGGGTACATGTTTTTCTCCTGGAGTTCGGTACAGACTTCAAGGTTAGATTCTACGTCAGCATCGTCGGATGCAGGCTTGTCAAGCCCCGAAGCGGATGCGTGCGGTAGGAGCATGCGTGCGGTAGGGGCATAAGTGCGATAGGGGCATGAGTGCGATAGGGGCATGCGTGCGATTGGGGCATGAGTGCGATAGGCTCAAGGCGATGCGATTTGAGGACAGGATTCGAGAGTACGTCATGGTTGCGCCGTACAC
>CAXTNA010000052.1:0-15251 GCA_964245535.1 uncultured Acidobacteriaceae bacterium
GCCCAGCACGACCCCGTGCGCGGTGCCGCTATTTTCCAATCTCCAATTTGCCGACTACGGCCAAAAAACAATCAGCTACACACCACCCGCCGGCGCCGGCTGCACCGGTCCCTGGGCGAAGGTCGTGCTCAGCGCCGACTTCACCGTCACCGCCGGCGTGCAATATGACCGCACAGCCAAGTTCTTTTTAGGCGGGGCGAATATCTACTTCGGCACCACCGCCGAGCCCCGTTCCGCGCTTTCGCCGTCCTGGCACATCGAACGCGACCTCACCGATTACAGCAGCCTGTTCACGAGTCCGCAAACCGGCATCGCGAGCATCCAGAACATCGTGAACTCAACCTACACGGGTGTCATCTACGCTTCGGCGACGTTGCTCTTTTACCCCGCCAATGCAGCCAACCCCGCGCCCGCCGTACCGTCGGCCGTACTTTCGCTAGCCAACAACACGACCACGCGTTTGAACACCACCACCGACCAACTCAGCGCCACGTTGGCGCTGCCCCGCAATGTCACCCGCGCCTACATGGATGTGCTCGCGCAATCGCAGGCCAACGATGAGTTCTGGTACACCTGCGTGCCGAACGATGTTGCCACCGAGTTGCAGAACTGCGGCAACACCGGCTTTCGCGAGACCGAAGTGACCATCGACGGCAAGCCGGCCGGGGTTGCGCCCGTGTACCCGTGGATCTACACCGGCGGCATCGACCCATACCTGTGGGAGCCGTTGCCCGGCATCGAAACACTCAACTTTAAGCCCTACCGCGTCGACCTCACGCCGTTCGCCGGCCGGCTTTCGGACGGCCAGCCGCATGCTGTTGCCGTGTCCGTTTACAACGCAGCAAGTGGCTTCGATGTAGCTTCCTCGTTGCTGCTCTACACCGACCCAAACGCCGCCGTGGTGACCGGTGCGCTTACTGCGGACACGCTGACCGCGGAGCCCACGCCCAACGTGCAGGCTTACCTGAACACGGCCGCGGACGGCACCGTCTCCGGTCCCGTGACGGTCAGCTCTGCAAGGGCATGGATGATTTCCGGCTATGTGATCACCTCGCAAGGCCGCGTTGACACCACCATCGAAGCAACGAACAGCTTTCTTAATGTGCAGGATGAAAGGGTTTCGAATACGGTCTACAAACAGGGCATCCAGCAGGACACCGAACAGCACGAACTGACCACGACGGCTTCTGCGGCCGGCACCGTGCAGACACAACACGATGCGAGCTATCCGCTGGTGGTGTACTACAATCAGGCGCCAAACGATAATAACGACGGCGGTTTCTTTGTTGCCAACTACGTGAAGCAGCAAAAGATCGATCAATTGCGCTCCCCCCTGGGCGCAAACAGCCCCAACCCGATCGTCAGCTCCGAAACGGTGGAAACCAGCGACACGCTGCACTACAACGCCGCAAGCCACTTCCTTGGTCACGATAACAACATGGCCACATCCACCTATGGAGCAAAAGATGCCATGCACGACTGCATCTATCGCGGGCTTTCGGCGAGGAACTTGGTGTTGACCGGTGTGGAGGACAGCACAAGCTGCTCGCTTGCACCGTGAAGTAGTCCGAGTCTTACGAGCGAACTTATCGCCCCATCACTTTGTCATCCTGATCCTGAGCTTGTCGAAGGGAAGGACCTCTGTATTCCGCTCGGACCACCTAAGGTTCTCCAGAATATTGAGGTCCTTCACTGCGTTCAGGATGACAAGTCTTTTGTAAAGCGACGCCCATGCGAATCGCTTCGCCTCCGTTCAGCAAGGCTTATCCACATAGACCTCACGAACCATCTTTGCTGTCATCAAGCTAAGTCCCGCATCCAGGTGCGTTGTCCTGCCATACGTGCAGGCGATTGCATCTCACGCTTTATGAAACTAGGTTCTTCCCCCCGGTATGCCGCACTTGGTTCCCTACTCGCCGCCGGCTGCATTTACGCACTTTTGCCGAAAACGAAGAGGCTCGAAAGCGGTCAGGTCGCGCTCATCACCGGCGGCTCTCGTGGGCTGGGCCTCGCCCTTGCCCACCGCTTCGGCAAAGCCGGTTTCAAACTGGCGCTCGCCGCCCGTGACCAGCAGCAACTGGAAGAGGCGCGCCGTGAACTGCTTTCCTCCAGCTCCGTCGCGGATGAGGGGTCTATCCTCCTTCTCCCCGGCGATGTCGGCAACGCGACGCAGGCTGCCGGCCTGGTCGAAGCCACGCTTCGTCTCTTCGGCAAACTCGATGTGCTGATCAACAATGCCGGCATCATCGAAGTGGGGGCGTTGGAAGATCAGCCGCTCGAAGCGTACGAGCGCTCCATGGCCATCGATTTCTTCGGTGCGCTTTACGCAACCTATGCCGTGTTGCCGCACATGCTCGGCCGCGGGACTGGCAGCATCGTAAACATTTCCTCTATCGGCGGCAAAGTCGCCGTGCCGCATCTTCTGCCGTATGTCGCTGCCAAGTTTGCGCTGACCGGCTTTTCTGAGGGCCTGCATGCGGAGTTGCGCTCCAAAGGCATCGTCGTGACCACCGTCTGCCCCGGCCTGCTGCGGACCGGCGGTGAGGTCCACGCTCACTTTCATGGGCAGATCGAAAAAGAAAAGGCCTGGTTCCAAACCTCCGACCGTACACCGGGCCTCGCCGCCGAGGTGCATCACGCCGCCAAGCGCATCTTCAACGCCGTAAACCGTGGCAAGGCGGAGATCGTCATCACACCGCAGGCGTGGCTGGCTGCCCGCTTTGCCGGACTGGCGCCGGAAGCAACACAATGGCTGGCCGCGCTCGTCAACGAGCACGTTCTACCCGCGCCTTTGGCAGCGGCTCCGCAACCGCCGACGCCACTCATCGCGTAAGCTCCACGACCCTGCGCATGCGGGGCTACCTGCAACTCACCTCCAAGGAGACCTTTTATGCCGCAAGCCATCAGCGCCGACCCATTGGCACGCATCGCCGAGCAACAGAACTGGATCACGCCCGCCGCGGAAGACAAAGCGCAAAAGGCAATCCGGTCCGCCTTTTCCGTCTTCGGCGACAACGCCGGCAAGGTGCGCAGTTTGCTGCATGGCGACTGGCTGCATGAGCCGATTCATTCCATCATGACTGACGTGCCGGTGGGCTCCTGGACCGCCGCCGTGATCTTCGACACGCTCGCAGCCGTCGGTGGCAGCGAGAAGCTGGATGCGGCCGCCGATGCGCTTGTGCTGCTTGGCTTGGCAGGTGCGGTTGGTGCGTCCATCACCGGCATGAACGACTGGGCCGAGGTGAAGCACGAAGCGCCCCGTCGTATCGGTGCGGTGCATGCCATCTTAAACGTCACTTCAGCCGTGCTGTTTGCCGCTTCTGCCGTAGCCCGGCGCAAGAATGGCAGCCGCGCGACAGGTCGCTCGCTGGCCGTCGCCGGTTTCGTGGTGAATTCACTCTCTGCCCATCTTGGCGGCAACATGATTTACGAGCACGGCATCGGCGTCGAGCGCGGCAAGCACTGGTCGGAATAGCATCCTTCCTCTTCACATCAACCGTTCACGCGCGACAACCTGCGTGCCCACGGGTACGCAAAAAATGTTCCAAAAGGACTTATGGCTTCAACAACGCAACGCGTTCTCCGTGGCGTCCTCACAGGCGCAATCAGCGGCTTGGTGGGCTCGTGGCTTATGCTGCGGTTCATCGACGGCGCCGGTATGCATCTGCTCGAAAGCCTGAAAAGTGACGCAGAGCATCAGCAAGACTCGGAGGAACAGGCAGCGCGGCAGCAGGCCGGTGCCGTGCCTCCGGAGTCTGTCACGATGCAAGCCGCGGACACCTTTGCGAGCCACGCTCCAGGCGGACGGCACCTGAGCTACGAGGAGCGCAAGCAAGGCGGGGCAGTGGTTCACTATCTTTTTGGCACGCTGATGGGTGCGGCGTACGGCACAACGGTGGAGTTCTGGAAGCTCCCCGCGCTGGGCTATGGCACACTCTTCGGCACGGGCCTTTGGGCGGGAACCGATCTTGTCAGCATCCCTGCTGTCGGCTTTGCCAAGTGGCCCACCCAGGAGCCCGCCGCGGCGCACATTACACACTGGATGGCGCATGTGCTCTATGGCATAAGCATGGACGCTACCCGTAGGCTCCTCAACTCCTCATCTGTGCTTGCTTGATTCACTGCAGGGTAGTGTCATCTGATTCGGGTTTGCCGCATCAATCGCAGCCAAAGATCAGGCCCCATGTTGCAGATCGCGCGGCCGTGTCGCCGGCGCATCCGCGCTCACGTTGCTGCTCATGCGGCGCCACAGGATCCGAAGAATCGCCACCACTGGCACAGACACCAAAGCTCCCACGACACCGGCAAGCTCTCCACCGGAAAGCACTGCAAAAATCTGCACCAGAGGAGATATCTCAAGCGATTGCCCCATGATGCGCGGCCCGTTCACATAATCCTGCAAGATGCGCCAGACCCCAAGAAACAGCAGCAACAGCAACACATGCGGGTAGCCGCTCAGGACCGCAATGACCAGCACCGACACAGCTGCCACTGCCGGTCCAACCACCGGCACGAACTCAAGCACACCGGCGATGGGCCCCAGAATAAACGCATACGGCACACGCATCAGGCTCAGCACCAGTGTGTACGCCACCAGTGTCAACGAGGCCAAAATCAACTGCGCGCGGATGTAGCTGCCCAGCATGACGTTCACATCGGTGACGATACCCCGCAAAGTCGTTTTCTCCTCAGGATCACGGCCCAAGTCGACCACACCCTTTCCAATTTCCTCGCCTTCCTTGAGAAAAAAGAGGCTCAAAATTGGAATCAGAATCAGCCACCAAATATGCTGTGCCGGCGCTGCAATCTTTGCGCCAATCACTCGCCCATACCCCAGCAAATCCGCACGATGCGAGACGAAAAAGCTTTGGATTTGCATTTGACGGTCCGGAGACCAGCCATGCCGTCGGCCGAACTCGGCCACCAGTTCGCCGGAACCGATTCTTTCCAGCAGCGAGGGTAAGCTAGTCGCCAGCGCTTTGCCCTGATCGGCAATGCTGGGACCGATCAGGAAGCCGCCGCCCACCAGCAGCGCGATTAACAGGAGATAAACAACGGCAATCGCTTTTCCGCGCCCGTGCAACCGGGTTTGCAGCATGGAAACAAGCGGATCGACGAAGTAGGCGAATAAAACAGCGAATAAAAACAGCGTCAACGTCTCATGGGCAGCACGTAAAAATAGAAGGAAAAGCGTAAAGATCAGCGTCGTACACAAAACGCGCGCCGTTTTAGGATCCCAGAACTTGGTTAGCATCGATTCCTCCACACGTTCGATGCAAGGAACCAGTCACTCGTGGAGGAAATGGTGGCGGCTTCTCGGCAAGCACCCTACACGTGCAAACCACAGGAGCCCCGGACCAGCAACTCCACGGGAAGCACAATCTGCTCGCCGCGTGCCTGGTCTTCGTCCCCGGCAAGACGGGAAAACAGCAAAGTCGCGCCGACGCGACCCATTTCGGTCGCCGGTTGCCGAATCACCGTCACAGCCGGTCGTAGCAGATCGGCCGTTTCAAAGTCGTCGAACCCAATCAGTGCCATTCGTTTCGGTATGGAGATGTTCAGTTCCGAAAGCGCATGCAGCGCGTGCCGGGTGATCAGATTGTTTGTGCAAAACAAGGCTGTCGGCATTTGTTTGCTCGCCATCAGCGCCCGCAGCGTCGCGAGCATCTCCGTCGGCGTGGCGTTGCCGTAGATCACCTGCGGCTGCAGTCCGGATCGCAGCATCGCCTGGCGGTAGCCGGCATGGCGTGCCTTGATGGTGAAGATGCGCGGGGAAAGGCCAAGAAACGCAATCTGCTCATGTCCGTGGTCGATCAGGTGGCGCACGGCCATCTGCGCGCCCAACTTGTTCTGCACCACCACACTATCCAACCCATGCCCGGGGATAGGCCGATCCAGCGTAACGATCGGAGTTCCGCTGAACTCCGCCTCAATTAACCGGCTGACAGATCCAGAAGAAGGAATCACAATAAAACCTTCCACATGCCTTCGCAGCATCAGCACGGCCTCGTTGTATTCAGTCTCAGGGTCCTCATACGACATAGCGATGTTGACCGAATAATTCTGCTCTTTCGCCACAAGGCTTACCGCCTGCGCACACGCGGCAAAAAACGGATCGTGCAGATTGGGAATAATGATGCCGATCTGACGCGACTTTTGCTCGCGCAGTGATCGTGCAATCTGATTGGGCCGATATTTCAGTTTCGCGATGGCATCGAAGACGCGCTGCCGCGTTTCTTCCGTCACATGCTGGTAGCCATTGATAACGCGGGAAACCGTCATCGTGCCAACGCCGGCCAGCTCTGCCACGTCACGCATTCGTGCTACTCGGGCCAAAACGAAGCAGTCTCCTTTTTCCCGTTCTTAGCGGGGCAACAATGCGGCTGGGCCAACCCTCTTGCTCACTGTACAAAACAACAGCGGGCCCGCGCACGATGCGCTTCCAAAATATGCCGCAGTCCTTTTTTGCCAATCTTTAGGAAGAGCTAACGATCCAGTTTGACTTGGATCGTTTGCGGAACAGCATTCCATCCCCGCAAGCTGATTGCCGGCTGTCCTTTTAACGCCTCGCTTGGAAAAGACACTTCGACCACCTGCGTTTCACCGGGCAGCAGTGAGATGTAGTTATCCGAGAAATACGCTGGAAGAACCCGCTTGCCATCGCTGCCAAAAAGCGTGAGTTTGTTCGCAAAGCTGACGGTATCGCCTGTGTTGGAAAGGTGAAGCGTAAGCACGACCTCGTCACTGCGACGCGCTACCGACCCGGTCAGCTGCATCGGCATCGGCCCAAGCCGCGTCATCTCACGATATCCGGTGGGCTTCGCTGCAAGCCAATACAGATTCCGCGAAAGCCGCTTCCCTGCGGCATCGGTTAGCTCGAGCACGATCACGGCCATGCCTTTGGCAAGCTGCGGCGCAAGGTCGAGCCTGGCCACATGCGTCAGGTTGTCAGCCGCTACCTCCGCCTGCTTTTCCAGCGTGGAAAGCACAGTCGCATTCAACGCGTAAACCTTCGCGGTCACGGTCAGTCCTTTCCTCGCCTCGGTTGTTGTGTTGACGATATCCACCTGCCCGTTCGCTAGATTCAACTGCACATGCACCGGCTCGCAAGCTTTTTTGCTGCCGTAAAACGATGCTTGCGTGTCATAGTCCGAGCTCAAGATCTGCCACATCGTGCTCGGCCAGGCAGGTTGCGTCATCCATAGCAGACGTCCGCTGTTGGGCGCCCAAAGGTTGGCGTTCATGCCTTCGAAGATGGCGCGATAGTCGACATAGTTCAGCATCTGCGCCTTTTGTTCGAAATCTGCCAGGCTCGTCTGTGCACCGAACTCCGTTTCGATCTCCGCCATAAACGATCCAACCGCACCGTTACCGTCCTGATGCCAATCGTGATAAGCCCAGACGTCATCGATGGGCCATTGGTCCTGCGGCGGCACCGTGCTTTGGAAGGACTCGAGCGTCGACATGGAGGGTGTGCCGGTTTCCACTGAGAACCCCCGGTTCAGTTCGGCATAGTACAACGCAGGCTGCTGATAGCTGTACGGCCCACTTTGTTGCAGGTTCACCTGATTCGAACTGGGTGAGTAAAACCGTGTGCCATCGAGCGTGCGCGCAAGCTCTTCCAGCCCCGCATTCAGAATCGGTTGCGGAACACCCTCGTTGCGTCCGCACCAGATCGCAATCGAAGGGTGGTTACGAAAGTGTTGAATCGTGTCACGCGCATTGGCTAAAAACAGTGCCGGATCTTCGGGTTCGATACTGTAATTCTGCGTGGATACCCAGAAATCGTTCCACACGAGCATCCCGTACTCATCGGCCAGATCATAAAACGTCTCTTCTGTATTTTGACCTAACCAGTTGCGAATCATGTTGAGATTGGCATCGCGGTTGAGCCGGAAAAACGGCTCGAGATGCGCCCGCGAAACGCGCTTGCGAGCGTCGTCCATACCCCAGTTGCCACCGCGTGCGGCAATGCGCACACCGTTTACCTTGATCACCAAATACGGTGCGGGCCCTGTCTCTTGCGATTCCTGCACAGCAGGCGAGTGCTCCGCTCCGGGCGCCAGTGAGGAAACCACCGTGTGGTACATGTAGTCGCTTCGCTTACTTTCCGGAACATGCAAAGAACCCGCATCGGCGCTTGAAATCTCACGCATGCCCTCGTGGCTCACATCCAGTATCGGCTTGGGCGCGCCCACGTCTGCTGCCGGCGTAAACTCAACGCGACGCAGATGACCGGATGGGTCCAGCAGACTCAGTTCATAGCTGATTTCACGCACACCGAACCGCACGGTTTTCGAATCGGAAGTGTCAGCACCGTTCCGAACTTCCAACTTCGCGTAATAAAGCTCGGGCTTGCCATAACCATTGGGCCACCATAGGCGGGGATGCTGCAAACGCAGTGCCGGGAATTCCGCAGAGGAAAGCTTTACGACATTTGCGCCTGGTGCCAGCACCACACTTTTACGCACCACGATGTCCTCAATCGTCGCGCGCAACTCGGCCTGCAGCGGCTCATCGGCAAGATTCGTCACCGGAACTGAAAGATCAACTGCCGCTTGCGAAGTGTCATGATCTTTGAATGATGTGACCACCTGCGTATCGCCAAGCTGCAGATTGCCCGTTACGGAAAGCATAACCGGTTGCCAAATGCCGCTGTCGCGATCGCGTATCGCAGGAATCCAATCCCAACCCTCCGTTGCGAGAAAGGTTGGCCCATCCAACTCCATCATGCCGCCATTTTCGCCCGCACCGCCCAACATCGATTCTTCATTCGGAATACCGGGATGCGGTGGCGGTGAGATCCGCACGGCGAGCACATTGTTGCCGTCCGGCTTCAGCAACGGCGTGACATCAAACATGCCCCGCTTGAATGCGCCTTTCATCGTGCCCAGCAGTTCACCGTTCAGCCATACCTCTGCGCTGTAGTTGATCCCCTGCAGATTCAAGTGCACACGATGCCGCACCGCCGATCGGAGGCTTTCACGCATGCTCTGCGGCAGGGTGAACACGTTGCGATACCAGTAATCCTGCTTGTTCAGTGTTTCGGGGATTGCCAGATTATTCAAACCGTAATCGGGATCCGGATACACGCCGTCGTCGACCATGGTAGTCAGCACAGTGCCGGGAACGGTGGCGCGCATCCAGTCGCTTGCGTGAAAATTTGCGGTGGCAATCTCGCTCCCGCTCGCGTTGAGCTTGGGTGCTTCGCGCATCGTCCACCCATCGGCGAAGGTCCACTCCCCTGCAGCGTTTGCGGCAAGCGAAGCTCCGATCGGCGCACGCCGAATCGCCACCGGCTGCGATAACGGAGCACGGCCCACCGGCAGGGTCTCCGGTGATTGTGGGCCGGTGTAGCCAGCCTGTGCGCGGGTTTGGATGGGCCAGGGCTTCGATCCCTCCTCGAAGGAGAGCAACGCTTCATTTGGCGGCGTCTTGCCAATCTGCTTTATCTCATCGGGGGAAAGGGCGTGTCGTAACAGGGAGAACGCTGCAATTTTGCCGCCAAAATGCTCGGCCTGCTCGCCGGTCAATAGGGGCGGTGCCATCTGCAGCACGGCCGTCGCGGTGCCCAGCGTCAGCGGCCCGGCGGCTACCGCAACCCCGTCGCTGTAGAGATGGAAGGTTGTGCCATCAAAGACGGCGGCGAGCCAATGCCACGTATGCGGCGTTATGGTTGCCGCGCCGGCCAGCTCATTATCCTTCCCCATCCACAGCGAGATCTTTCCGGGTTGCAAGGCCAGAAAACGCGGGTACTCACTGGTGACGTCGCCCACGCCGGCGACGAGTTCACGGCCCGTGGGCATGCTGTCGGCTTTGAACCAGCAGTACATCGACCACGCGGTATCGGGCAGCAGAACGGTATCATGTTCATTCGCCAGCGGCACGCGCAGACCCAGGCCATCCGGCAGAAAAAGGCCGTTGTAGGGTCCATACTGCGGCGGATGCTGATTGAGTCCCCGTTGCGCGAAAAGCAACGCGGGTCCCTTCAGCGCCGAGGCGACCAGCCCCAGCATCGCGGCTTTGAAAAGCAAAAGCAGCAGAACGCGAACCAGAGCCGTGGGAACGGAGGGCGATTGCAATGGACGTAAGGGTGCGGGCATGGCCGATCCGTAGGGAGGATGTGTAGGCTCGATATCGTTATCAGTTTGGGAGTCAGAGTGTCAACAAAAAAGGGAGCAAAGCTCCAAAGACCTACGCCCCGGCCCGCATGCAAATGGATAACCGGTGGAAGGTGTTCCGTTTTGGGCCCAGAAGCAGCACTCTGCAGCGGCTAAATGCACGTCTTGCGAAGGTCTTTTTGGAACTCAGAAAATTTCGCTTGACAGCGCGTCCAAAAACTTTCTATATTTTCGGCGTCTTCCTGATAACGATATCAAACGCGTTGATCCTTTGGCGCTCCGGGAAGATGAGGGTCTTGGGATTCGCGCTGGCGCTACGCGTGAAACGCGGCAAGGAGCGCCTCGCATAGCTCAGAAAGTGTCAGGAGGATTATGAGGAAGACAAGAACCACCAGGCTGCTACTGCTGGGCGCTTTGCTCAGCACACCGGTTTTTGCGCAAACGCCAACCGGCGCATTGGAAGGGATCATCGCGGACAACAGCGGCGCGGTCATTCCCCGTGCGAAAGTGACGGTGACCAACCTTGGAACCAACGAAGCGAAAGTCGTTCTCACCGACAACGGCGGTCGCTTTCAAGTGCCGCTCCTGCCGCCCGGCACGTACAGCGTGCAGGTGGCTGCGGAAGGCTTCCGCCCGGACCGCCAGGACAACATCAACGTTGAAACCTTGGAAGATCACCCTGTCAACTTCGCGCTAAAGCCCGGGGGCGCCAACGAAACCGTAGAGGTCAGCGCGACTACGGCTGATCTGCAAACCGACACCTCGGCAACCGGCGCCGTGATCACCGAAAAGCGCATTAACGATTTGCCTTTGAATGGCCGCAACCCGTTCGACCTCGCGACGCTGGCGCCGGGCGTCAGCAACGTGGGCGCAGCTTCGACGCCACATATCTCGGGCTCACGCAATGCCAACAACGAGCAGTTGCTTGATGGGCAAACGAATATTCTGCCGGAAAACAACGTCGGCAACAGTTCTAGCGCCTACCAGCCGATTGTCGATTCCGTGCAGGAGTTCAACGTACAGACCAGTGTGCTGCCGGCGGAGTACGGCCGGTTTTCCGGCGGGGTCATCAGCCTGGTCACAAAATCCGGGACTAACCAATTCCACGGTTCCGGCTTCTTTTTCGCGCGCAACGGTGTATTCGAAGCCCATAACTACTTCCAAACCGGTCCAAATCCGCCATTGAGCCGCTACCAGGAAGGCGGCACTTTTGGCGGACCGCTGATTAGAAATCGCACGTTCTTTTTCGTTGCTTATGAGAAATCAAATCTAACGCATGGGGACACGGCGACGTTTCTAGTGCCGACTCTGGCGGAGCGAAATGGTGATTTTTCCGCATCCGGTGCTGTGCTGTACGATCCTGCGGGACCTATCACGCCATCAACGGTGGTGAACCCGAATGGAACCACAAGCACGATCTATACCCGCACGCCGTTTGCAAATAACATCATTCCTTCCAGCCGGTTCAGCAAGGTCGCTGTTGCTTCGCTGGCCTACTACCCAACCCCGAACGTCGCTGGGCAAGGGTATAACTTCGCCGCTACAGGCAGCGATACCGATGCGTTCTACCATTTCGACACAAAAATCGACCACAACTGGACGCCGAACTGGCACACCTTTGTGAAGTTCTCGCATTTCGCGGACTACAACGTGCCGTTTAGCGGTTTCAGTAACGTCGCTTCCGAGGGTTATGGCGGACCGACCACTTCTGGTTCGTACAGCATGTCCTACGACAACACGTTCACCTTTTCGCCTTCATTACTGGCCGAAGTGCGTTACGGGCTCAGCCGTGCCTCTTCGGTTCGCGTGCCCTTTGGCGGCACCTTTCCGCTGACGAGTCTTGGCTTTCCAGCAAACATCGGGCAAGTTGCCAACCTTCAGGTTTTCCCCAATTACACCTTCGGTAACGGCTTTTCCAGCCTCGGGTCCAGCGGCTATGTCGCGCTGCTGGAAAATCCCACGGCACATGACGCCAACGCCAGCCTCATCAAGATCACGCATGGCAACAATCTCAAATTCGGCGCGGAATATCGTAAATTGCTGCTGAACTTTCACCAGTTTGCGCAGCCTTCAGGGCAGTACGGCTTCGGCCAAAGCTGGACGCAGCAACAACTGAATACGTCGCAGGGCCAAAATGACGGCAACAGTTTCGCGGATTTCTTACTCGGCCTACCCGATTACGGCTACATGACCCACGATATCTCGACCGCGCAGGCAAGCTCCTACATCGGCTTATATGCCCAGGACGACTACAAAGTTAGCTCGAAACTTAGCCTGAACGTCGGCCTGCGTTGGGATGTAGAGCTGCCCCGTACAGAGCGTCACAATCAGCTCTCGTACTGGAACAGCACAGCAGCCTCGCCTATCCAGGCCGCCGTCACGGCTACCGGGGTTTCACCCACCGTCTGCCCTGCCTGCTATAACCAGCGCGGCGCATTGCAGTATGTCGGGCAGCCCAGTTCGCAGTACGGCCGCAGCCAGGCTCCGACGCAGTGGAAGGATTTCGCTCCGCGTATCGGAGCCTCGTTCTCGCCGGACCAGAAAACCGTGATCCGCGGCGGCTTCGCGCTCGTCTACGCACCTTCCGCCCTGCAAGCAGCGGGAACGACAGGCGATGCCGGCACCTCCGGGTTCACCAGCCAAACGAACTTCTCTTTCACGCACGATGGCGAACACACGATCAATACCACTCTCGATAATCCCGCAAAGGATGGTTTCAATCTGCCGACCGGGGTTGCCGGTGGGCCGGGCGCCTTTATCGGCAGTGCCATTGCTGACTCCTTCTTCAGCTCCGTGCGCAACCCCTATTCCATCCAAACAAACTTCAACGTGCAACGGGCTTTGCCGGCAAACACAATCCTGGAGGTTGGGTACATTGGCAACCGCGGGCTGTTTCTTCCGGAAGGCGACCCAGGCACGCCCTACGATCAGCTGACCACGAACTACCTGGCGCTTGGCAATTCGCTTTACGATCAGGTAGCCAACCCCTTCTACGGCATCATCACCACGCCCGGCTCGCCGTTAGCCAATCCGACCGTCGCACGCAATCAGCTGCTGCGGCCTTTCCCGCAGTACACCAACGTGCAATCGGTACGTAAACCGGAAACGTCCTCCAACTACCAGGCCTTAACAGTCAAGGTGGACAAGCGTCTTTCGCAGGGTCTCACATTGCTGCTTTCCTTCACGGGATCAAAGACCATGGACACGGCATCGGCAGCGGTCAGCTACCTCGGACCGCAAAGCAGCACCTATGCGAACCAATACAATCGTAATGGCGAGTATGCTGTTTCGGCTTACGATGTATCCCGGCAATTTACCACCAGTTTCGCGTATGAGCTTCCGTTTGGCCGTGGGCGACGTTTCTTCTCCAACATCAACGGTTTGGCCAACACCCTGTTCAGTGGCTTCCAGTTCAACGGCATCACAGAATACAACTCGGGAACGCCAATCGTTGTCGGGGGTGTAAACGACAACACCGGCCTGCTTGGTGGTGGTCAACGCCCAAATCTTATCGGCAATCCGCGTATCGCGAACGCCACGCGCAACGAGTGGTTCAACACCGCGGCCTTCGCGCAACCGGCGCCGTTCACCATTGGCAATGCACCGCGCACCTTGCCGAATGTACGCAACCCGGGTTTCACCAATGCGGATCTGTCCCTATTCAAAAATACCTACTTTGGTGCGCACGAACGCTACAACGTGCAGCTGAGGTTTGAAGCGTTTAATGCATTCAACCATCCGTATTTTGCCGGCCCGGATACAGGCATCTTCGATGGCAACTTCGGCAAGATTACCGGAACTGCCGGGGACCCACGGGACATCCAACTCGCAGCCAAATTTTACTTCTAGCGTCTTCTCGCAATCAGAAAGCCCAGAGGAGTAAAAACTCCTTTGGGCTTTTTGCATTTTGTTCTTCACCTGAGTCGGCGTACGCATCACGCGAGCCCGAGGTACTTATGAAACGACGGGTTTGCTTACCACCCCTGCTTCTATGTTTCTTGATGACGCTCGCAGCTTTTCATGCGCATGCATCGCGCCGCCAGTCCCTGGCTCCTGTACCGCAGGAGATCGCGTCCACCCATTTCACTGTGACCATCGACGGACAACCCACGCCGGTGATGCACGCCGCCGTCCATCTGTACTTTCTCAATTTCGATGCGCACAAACACACAGCCATCACCGTAACTGCCGACAGCGAAGATTTCTGGGCGAAAGGTGTCGAGGTACAGCCATGGCGCTTGGGCATCCGTCCACAACGCAAAGGCCGCACGATTCGTTTCACCTTGGATGGCCCTGCGAAACTCTCCATCTCACGCCCCGGCGACTACCTCACCCAGGCGGAGATGCTGTTTCTCTTCGCCAACGTACCGGAAAAGAAGCCGCCAACCGCCGCAAGCCCCGGGCTGCGCTACTACGGGCCCGGCACCCACCATGAGGACATTCAAGCGGCTACCGGCGATACGATCTATCTCGCGCCAGGTACGGTGGTCTTTGGCTCGCTTAACCTGTGGGGCGTCGAGCATGTCAAGGTCTTCGGCCGCGGGGTCGTGGTCTACGATGGGCCGCAAAATCCGGCCGACGATGATGGCTGGATGCATAAACGGAACTGGCATTGCATCACCATGGATAACGCTCACGACATCTCCATCGAGGGCATCACGTGTGTGGTGCGCAGCCGCACATGGCAGATCCAGATGAAAGATTCGCGCCATATCCTCTTTGACAATCTCAAGGTGATCGGCGCCAACGCCGGCAATGCCAATGCCGACGGCATGGATTGGTTAGGCGGGGGCGACACGATCGTGCGCAACAGCTTCTTTCGTGCCGCGGACGACATCTTCGCCATGCAAACCAGCTGGGAAGGTTACGGGCCGAAGGCCTTCGCGGTGCAAGGTCATCCTGTGACGAACATCACCGTGGAGAATAGCGTACTTTCAACAAGCATCTCGAACATCGTGCGCGCGGGATGGCCGGGGAAGAACTTCGAAGGCGGTCACTTCCTGATGCGCAACTCTGACGTGCTGCACATGGGCCTTGGCGGTTGCGGCATACCCTTCGCACTGATGGAGTTGTGGGCCGACCCTGCAGGCCGCGGGCAAAGTGCGGATTTCGCCTTTGAGGATATCCGCC
>CAXTNA010000053.1:0-15209 GCA_964245535.1 uncultured Acidobacteriaceae bacterium
CCGCTACGGCAGTCAACAATTTTTCTCAGCAAGGTGCAATCCCACGAAGTCATTACCCTCATCACACGCTTTTCTACTTAACGGCCCCGCGACCAAACAGGCGGTTCGGCGGCATACTGGATTTGAATGCCTTCGAAGCCGCTGTTCCCGACCGATCTTGCCGAAGTCACACAACACGCACAGACGAGCTTTGAATCGCTGCGTGGGGCAACGCTTTTTCTCACCGGCGGCACAGGTTTTTTCGGTCATTGGCTGTTGGAATCCTTGTTGCACGCAAACCGGGTGCTCGCATTGCGGGTGGGTGTAACGGTGCTCACACGAGACGCCGACCGCTTTCGCGCGAAGGCACCGCACATCACGGCTGACCCTGCAATCACCCTGCTGGAGGGCGACGCGTGTGATTTCTTCTTTCCCACCAGGACGCATACGCATATCATCCACGCGGCCACCGACTCCGGTGGGCAGCACACCCAGCAGCCGGCGTATGCACTTGCCGAGAGCATTTTTGAGGGCACGCGACGCGTGTTGCAGTTCGCACGCGCTACAGGCGCCAAACGGCTTTTGTATATTTCATCAGGCGCCATCTATGGCCGTTCGACCCCGTTGCAGCATACGCCTGAGACTTACACCGGCGCTCCTGATCCGCTGGCGCTGGCAAGCTCGTATGACGAAGCGAAACGCATGGCGGAGCACCTTTGCATCGCCTACGCCCACGGAACCGCACTGGAACCGGTGATCGCTCGCTGCTTTGCTTTTATCGGGCCGCATCTGCCGCTCGATACCCATTTCGCTATCGGAAACTTCATCGGGGCCGCCTTACGTAACGAACCTATCCATATTCGCGGCGACGGCACACCGCGGCGCTCGTGGCTTTACATGAGCGATCTCGCTGCTTGGCTTTGGACGCTCCTGGCGCAGGGCGTGCCGAACCGGGCCTATAACGTGGGCTCCGATGAGGGCTACACGATCGCCGAAGCCGCGCACCTTACAGCGGCAACGCTGCGCCCCGACCATGCGGGCGGCAGTACCCTGCCATTGCAGATTGATGGCAGACCGAAACCGAGCGCACCACTGAACAGCTATGTGCCTTCACTCGAGCGTGTGCAGGCGGAACTCGGGCTGCGCGTTACCGTCCCCTTATCTGAAGCTTTACAGCGTACAGCAGCGTGGCACCGTTTCCAGTGACACGAGCCCTACCGCGCTACTGCCTCTTCGAGCACGTTTAACCCTGCTTTCGCGTTCGCCACAAAGTCCACCATCACCTGTGCAATGAAATCCAGCATGGCCTCAGTTAATCCAGGAAAAGTCCCAACCCAGAAGCTCTGGTTCATTACAAAATCCGTGTTGGTCATCTCGCCCACTACGCGGTACTCCCAGCCCTCATAGGCAGGCTGACGCAGCAGATTGCCGGCGAAGATGAGCCTCGTACCGATCTTGTTTGCTTCGAGGGCGCGGGTCAGTTGGTCTCGCTTGAATGGTGCATCCTCACGCACGCTGATCGGAAAACCGAACCAGCTCGGGTCCGCACCGGGCGTTGCTTCCGGCAGCATCAGCACATCGGCGAGCGGCTCCAGCTTGGCACGCAGATACTTGAAGTTTTCCTTACGGCGTTCGATAAAATATGGCAACTTTTCAATCTGGCTAACGCCCAGCGCGGCCTGCATATCCGTGGCTTTCAGGTTATAACCCACGTGCGAGTAGGTGTATTTGTGGTCATAACCACAGGGCAGCGAGCCCAACTGCCAATCGAAACGCTTGCCGCAGGTATTGTCCACGCCGGGCTCGCACCAGCAATCGCGGCCCCAGTCGCGGAAACTTTCGATAAGCACCTTCAACGCCGGTTTATCGGTCAGGACCGCGCCGCCTTCGCCCATGGTGATATGGTGCGCAGGGTAGAAGCTTACGGTTGCAACATCACCGAAGGTGCCTACTTTTCGGCCCTTCCACGTCGAGCCAAGTGCGTCGCAGGTGTCCTCGATAAGCCATAAATTGTATTTCTTGCAAAAGGCCGTGACCGCATCCACATCAAACAGATTGCCCAAGGTATGCGCGATCATCACGGCTTTCGTTTTTTCCGAACGCGCTGCTTCGAGTTTGGTGACATCGATCTCGTAGTGCGGCAACGTGACGTCAATAAACACCGGCACGCAGCGATTTTGCAGAATTGGATTTACCGTCGTCGGAAAGCCCGCACCGACTGTAATAACCTCATCGCCCGGTTTGATCTGCCGCTCGCCCAGCTTCGGCGAAGTGAGCGCACTGAAAGCCACTAGATTTGCAGAGGAACCTGAGTTCACAAGGCTCGCCGAGCGCACACCCACAAACCGTGCAAGTTTTCTCTCAAACTCCTTGGCCCAGCGCCCTGTTGTGAACCATGCATCAAGCGCGGATTCCACCACGGCGCCGACATCATTGGCGTCAATCACCTTGCCGGAAACCGGAACGGGCGATTGCCCCGGAACGAAGTCTCGCTCTGGAAACTGTTCGGCGTGGAACTCATGAACGAGGGACAGAATGTGATGGCGAAGCTCTTCGGAGCGCTGGCTCATAGACCTGATCAGAATAGCAAAGCGGCGAGGGGTGCTGCGCTATGATGAAGGCGAACCACCCGGCCAACTCGAGCGCAGTGCATGCGTTCTATCAGGCTGGGCAGGTTCTGAAGGGTTCTGTTCGAGCACATGAAAGCGGTCATTCTTGCCGGCGGTCTCGGCACACGCATCGCGGAAGAGACCAGCCTTCGTCCCAAGCCGATGGTCGAAATTGGCGGCCGTCCTATCCTTTGGCACATCCTGAAGATCTACTCGCAGCACGGGATTCATGACTTCATCGTCTGCTGCGGCTATAAGGGTTACATCATCAAGGAGTTCTTTGCGAACTACTTTTTACACACTTCCGATGTGACGTTCGACATGACGGCGGGTGGCTTGGAAGGCAGCCGGATGATCGTACACAACTCGGTTGCCGAGCCCTGGAAAGTGACGCTGGTCGATACCGGCGACGGCACCGGCACTGGCGGGCGCCTGCATCGTGTGCGCAAGTATCTTACCGGTGAGAACGCCTTTTGCATGACGTATGGCGATGGTGTAGCCGACGTCGACATCACTGCGTCGATTGCCTTCCACAAGCAACATGGCAAGGCTGTGACCTTGACGAGCGTGCAGCCGGTCGCACGTTTTGGCGCGCTGGGACTGAAGAATACGGAAATCTACTCCTTCCAGGAGAAGCCCAAAGATGAAGGCGGCTGGATCAACGGCGGTTTTTTTGTGCTCTCCCCCAGGGCCATCGATGCCGTGACCGACGAAGCCCAGATGTTTGAGCGCGAACCGATCGAACGGCTCGTAGCCGAGGGCGAAGTGCACGCTTTTTTTCACCACGGCTTCTGGCAGGCAATGGACACTCTTCGTGACAAGCAGCAGTTGGAAGAGCTGTGGAGCAAGGGAAAAGCACCATGGAAGACCTGGTAGCCGTGCATCGTTAGCACATCAAGTGATGCTAGCCTTGATGACGAGGACAAATGCCATGCGGACCACAATCACCCTGGATGACGAGTTAGTTGCGGAAGCTTCGTTCTGTACAGGCATCACCGAAAAGACCGCGCTCGTGCGTGAAGCTCTCCGTACCGTAATTCAACTTGAGGCTGCGCGTCGGCTTGCCCGTTTAGGCGGCTCCGAACCTGACTTGAAGGACGTGTCCCGGCGTAGGCCGAAAGCCTAAATGGTCCTTGTCGACACGTCGGTTTGGATCGACCATGTTCGCAGCAATGATCCACGCCTGTTTCAATTGCTCGAGAGAAATGAAGTTCTCTACCATCCATTTGTCTATGGCGAGGTCGCGATGGGAAGCCTCGCCGGCCGTAAAGTAATCCTGCGCGACATAAGAAAACTGCCGAGCGCCAAGGTAGCTAGGCACGACGAGGTGATGTCGCTCGTTGAGCAATCATCCTTGTTCGGTTTAGGGATTGGCTATATCGACGTGCATCTGCTCGTTTCCACACAGATCACCCCAGGTGCTCGCATTTGGACGCGAGACAAGCGACTGCAGGAAGTTGCGGGTAGATTTTTTATAAGCTTTACGCCGTCTTCAAACTGAAAACGGATCGAGCCTGTTCAGGTTACCGTATGCTACGGTCGAATCCTATGGCAAGTGCATGCAACGGAACTATCTGGCGCGGAAAGCGCGTCTTCCTTACCGGCCACACAGGTTTCAAAGGTGGCTGGCTGGCACTCTGGCTGGCTGCGAAAGGCGCCACTGTACGTGGATACGCGCTCGATCCCGGGACGACGCCTAGCCTGTTTCAGGCAGCGCACATCAGCGATGTCATTGAAGATACGCGTGGGGATATCCGTGATGGCGCGCGCCTCGATAAGACTCTAATCGAGTTCGCGCCGGAGGTTGTCTTCCACATGGCGGCACAACCGTTGGTGCGCGCTTCCTATTTGGATCCCATCGGCACCTTGGAGACCAATGTCATCGGTACGGCACGCGTGCTCGATGCGGTCCGGCGCGCCCCCTCGGTTCGTGCAGTTGTGAGCGTCACAACGGATAAGTGTTACGAGAACAAAGAGTGGCTTTGGGGATACCGTGAGACCGATCCGCTGGGTGGCTTTGATCCATACTCAAGCTCTAAAGCCTGTGCGGAAATCGTCTCGGCCGCTTATCGGCAGAGTTACTTCCCTGCTGCGCAGCTTGCAGAACATGGTTGCGCCGTCGCCACGGCGCGCGCGGGCAATGTGCTCGGCGGTGGCGATTGGTCCACGGATCGCCTGATCCCCGATCTCCTGCGCGGCTTTGGGAAGGGCGAGCCCGCACTGATTCGTCGGCCGGAAGCCATCCGTCCCTGGCAGCATGTTTTGGAGCCGTTGCAAGGTTATCTTCTGCTTGCGGAAAAGCTGCTAACCGGCAAGCCTGAATATGCGACAGCCTATAACTTTGGCCCGAGCGATGACGACGCGCGCACTGTGCGGTGGATTGTTGAGAAGATGGTGGCTTTTTGGGGCAACGGCGCGACGTGGGTACTCGATCCTGAGCCCGGCGTGCATGAGGCAGGCTACCTCAAACTCGATGCCAGCCGTGCCCGTGCCGAGTTGGGCTGGGCGCCGCGAATGCGCTTGGAGATGGGGCTGGAGTGGTTGGTGCATTGGTACAAAGCGCATGCCGATGGCGAAGACATGCAGCGATTTACGCTGGAGCAGATAGCCAAATACGAGGCGCTTGGTCCCGTGTTTTAGGCCAGGTTGACCAACCTTTTTTAAAAGATCATCTCGACCGAAGCGCACAGCGCGAAGTGGAGAGACCTGCAGGTTACGGTTGGGAACGCAGATTCCCTTCGGGAATGACGACAAGAAGGCAAATGCGCTTGCGAATGAAAACTACACCTGAAAAGGAAACAACTCTAGAGCAAGTTCCTATAGCGCACGGCATGATTTTTGTCAGTCTGAACGCAGTGAAGTATCTATACTCTGCCGGCTTTATGGAACCGAGCACAAGCCAAGGTTCTTCCCTGCGTTCTGGATGACCACCGCTGGAAGCTGCTTACGGTGTAAGCGAGTCGCTTACACCGTACGGGCCGGGCGCTGTTTCGCCGGCGCTTTGGCGGACTCTTCAACACCATCGCTATACACGCGCACGGAACGCTCGCCCACAATCACCTTCTCGTGCACCGCTGCCTCGCAAAAGGGATTGTCGATGCTTTCCGTGTCGAGCACCTGTCGCCACGGCGTTTTGTTTGGCGGCTCCGGCAAGGTGTATTCCACACCATT
The DNA here is from genome assembly GCA_964245535.1 of uncultured Acidobacteriaceae bacterium. GTDB lineage: Bacteria > Acidobacteriota > Terriglobia > Terriglobales > Acidobacteriaceae > Granulicella. The sequence continues at coordinate 5,760 of CAXTNA010000053.1, forward strand.
GTCGGAGGCATTTACCAGGATCAAAAAGCTGTCATCGATCACCGGGTTGCCATCCTCATCCATCACGCCCAGCGTTTTGCCGTTAAACATGACGCCGATTGACTTATTGCCGGCGTTGTCCCAGACCTCGTCTGACACCTCTTTGCCGTCGGTGCCGTACCAGGAAACATCGCGCACCACAGAGCCGCGGATTTTGCGGTCTTGAAAGAACTTGCGCCGATGCAGGTTTGGATGATCCTTACGAAGTTGAATCAGCTTGGAGGTGAACTCCAATAAGCGCTTGCGGGGTGCATCCAGCTGCCAGTCGTACCAGGTTAGTTCATCATCCTGGCAATAACAATTATTGTTGCCCCGCTGCGAGCGCGCGAACTCATCGCCGCCGGTCAGCATCGGTACACCCTGGCTCAGCATCAACGTGGTTAGGAAGTTGCGGGTCTGTTTTTCGCGCTCGCGATTGATCGCTTCATTATCGGTCGGCCCTTCAGCTCCCATGTTCCAGCTATCGTTATCGTTGGCGCCGTCTGTGTTGTTATCGCCATTGGCTTCATTGTGCTTTTCGTTGTAGCTAACTAGATCGCAAAGCGTAAACCCGTCATGCGCGGTGATGAAATTGATTGACGCAGAGGGTGCGCGTCCGTCGCTCTTATACAGATCGCTCGAGCCAGTAATGCGATACGCGAAGTCAGAAAGCTGGCCCGCATCACCTTTCCAGAATCGCCGCACGGTATCGCGGTACTTGCCATTCCACTCCGCCCACAGGATCGGAAAATTCCCGACCTGATAGCCTCCATCGCCGACGTCCCAAGGCTCGGCAATCAGTTTCACGTCAGCCAGAATCGGGTCTTGGTGAATGGTATCGAAGAAGGCGCCGAGCTTGTTCACATCGTGTAGTTCGCGCGCAAGCGTAGAAGCAAGATCGAATCGGAAGCCGTCCACATGCATTTCAGTGACCCAATAACGCAGGCTATCCATTAACAATTTCAGGACCTGTGGATGGTACACATTCAGCGTATTGCCCGTGCCGGTGTAGTCCATGTAATGGCGCGGGTTGTCCTGCACGGTGCGATAGTAAGTCGTGTTGTCGACGCCCTTCATACAAAGCATCGGCCCTTTTTCATTACCTTCGCAGGTGTGGTTATAAACCACATCGAGGATGACTTCGATGCCGGCCTTGTGCAGGCTGCGCACCATCTCCTTAAACTCAAACACTTGCTGGCCCGCGTCACCCATCGAAGCGTAACGCGCCATGGGTGCGAAGTATCCGAGTGTGTTGTAACCCCAATAGTCGCGCAGGCCGCGATCGCTCAGGTGGCCTTCATCGATGAAATGGTGCACCGGCAAGAGTTCAACGGCGGTTACCCCCAGTTTTTTCAGATAATCGATACTTGCCTTGTGCCCCATGCCCGCGTAGGTGCCGCGCATGCCTTCCGGCACCTCCGGATTGCGCTTGGAATACCCTTTCACATGAACTTCATAGATTACGGAATCGGCAATGGGCGTTTCCGGCGGATAATCGCCCTCCCAATCGAACTCCGTCGAGTCCACAACGATGCATTTGGGCACGAACTTCGCGTCGTCCTGGTCATCTTTTTTCAGGTCGTCGCCCGAAGTCACATCATAGGGATAAATGGGTCCGAGCGGATCGGGCAACGTGGGTTTAGACTCATCCGGGTACTGCCCAGTGATGGCCTTGGCGTAGGGATCGAGCAGCAGCTTGGCGGCATTGAAGCGCAACCCCCGCTCCGGCTCCCACGGGCCTTCCACACGATAGCCGTATCGCTGTCCGGGCTTGATCTCCCGCACTAGACCATGCCACACAAAGGCTGTAACCTCACGCAGCGGCACGCAGTCGACCTGCTCACCCTTTTCGTCAAAAAAACAGACATGAACGGCGGTCGCATTTTCGGAGTACAGCGCGAAGTTGGTGCCAAGCGAAGTCGGTGTAGCTCCCAGGGGATAGGGTTTTCCGGGCAGAAGTGTGCGTTGCATGCATTCTCTTTCTTGGCGCATCATCGGGGGCGTGCGCTTGGGGTGTTGCCGATATGTATCAGATCACCCTTGTAGATGCCGAAGGGGCCTCACGACGCTGCTTCGTCGGCTGGACCGGTCTCGCGCTTGGTCTACTGTTCCACAATCAAGGTGAGGTTGGCCGTATGTGTCACCACAGAACCAAGCAGGTCGGTAGACGTTCCCGTAATGACGAGCGGATAGGTCGCAGTCGTGAGGCCGCCTGTGCCTTCGACCGTGGTCCGTGCCCCGCAACCGCATACGGTCACGCTCAGCGCCAATGTCCAAAGCAGTTTTCGGCGCCTTCGCGCCAGGTAGCCGCCGCTGGTGAGCAGCAGCGCGCAGGCCCACACAGGAGCGTTGCGCCCCTGCCCTGCCGGCTGTAAGAGCCCCTGCGGTGCAGGGGTTTGGACGCTCAAGGTGACCACAGCCGTGCTCGCACCGGGGATCACCTGCACCGGCGAAAAACTTGCGATCGCCCCATGCGGTAAACCTGTCGCACTCAGCATCACCGCGCCGTTAAAGGGAGGCGGTTGCGCGCTGACCAATAGTTCGTATACAGCCGTGTTCCCCGCAGGCACCGTCACGCTCGCAGTACCGGATAGGCTTAAGGCAAAGTCCGGCAACGGAGCAATCCGGGCGCTTTGCGCGATGGACGCACTGCCCGTGAAATTTGTGTCGCCACGGTAGCGTGCGCTCAGGTTGCTCGTGCCCGCAGGCGGAGCGACATAGACGGCCGACGCACTTCCATTCACGAGTGTTCCGGTCGCCACCACAATCGAACCGTCCAGAAATTGCACAATCCCGGTCGGGTTGCCACTCGTGGCGGAAGCCACGTTGGCGGTAAGGCGCAACGGCAGCCCGACATAGCTTTGGGCGATCCCGCCGAGGGTCGTCGTACTGCCTGCGGGCACGATTTGCAGGGATCCCGGTAGTCCGGTGCCGCTCAATATGTAATCGCTGCTTTTCGGTCCCGTGAGCGCCGAAGCGACGATGGGATAGGTCCCCACTGGCGATTGAGCCGTCGTAGCCGTGGTGAACAGGACCGCGACCTGCCCGATATCCTGCGGCAAAAGGCCTTGCACGCTACCCGAAAAGCTCGGCGTGGGCGCGCCATAAACCATGGTGCTGTCCGACGCTGTGGCAATGATCGGTGCCGGAAGAACCTGCAAGGTGCTTGCCGTAGCGGTCCCTGCCCGATTGAGACCGTCGCCGGCATAGGCCGCGGAAAGGCTATGTACGCCGGCTCCGAGCGTAGACAACATTGCAGCCCCACTACCGCTCGCAAGAGACATGGTTGCAAGCACCGTACCGCTTTCGGCGACCGTGACAACACCGCGTGGCGTTCCCACAGGTCCATGAACAGATGCCAACAGGCGCACCTGCCCGTACGTTTGTGGTGTTGCCCAGCTTTCGAGCACAGTCGATCCAGCTCGGGTCGGAGCCAGGGCCGCCGGGCGGAACAGAGTCGCATCGTCTATCAACAGACGCACGGTGCCGTTCAGCACGTCCGCAACGGCCGGGAAGCCAAGCGGTGAAATTGCTATCGCTCGTGGCGCGTGCAAGGCCGCTTGCGCACCCATGATGGCGTCCCCGCTTACGCCTTCTGTCCCGCTGCCCACCAGCGTGGCGATTGCTCCCTGTGCACTCACCACGCGCACTCGTTGATTTTCCGTGTCAGCGATGAAGAGCACACCTGACGGACCCCATGAGAGGCCACGCGGGGCGGACAACGCTGCGGCTGTTGCGGGGCCCCCGTCACCGGCAAAGCCGCGTTGGCCTGTGCCGGCGTAGGTGCTGATGGTGCCGTTCGGCGCAAGGACACGGACGCGTTGATTATGCGTGTCGGCAATGACAATACGACCGTCGGAAGCGACCGCAAGCCCGCTAGGTGAATCCAGTTCAGCCTTGATGGCCGGCCCACCGTCGCCGCTAAAACCCTGCACGCCAGTCCCGGCCAGGGTCGTGATGATTCCATTGCCGATACGGCGCACCCGGTGATCCGCTGAGTCTGAAATCAGCAGCGCGCCTGCGGAGTCGAGGGCGAGCGCCGTTGGGGAACGGAAGCGCGCTACGGTGGCGGGACCGCCGTCACCACTGGAACCAACAATGCCCGTTCCGGCGAAGGTGGAGATAGTTCCTGCGCGGACAGCCCGAACGCGCGCGTTGCCGGCGTCTGCAACATAGATTGTGCCATCGCTGCCGACAGCAATTCCTTGAGGGCTGTTGAGTTCGGCTATGGTTGCCGGTCCGCCATCGCCACCAAAGCCCTGCGTTCCCGTGCCGGCAACAACAATCAGCGTGCCGGCCAGGGTGGCCTCGAGCACCTGATGACGGCCGGCATCAGCGATCAGCAGATTGCCCTCTGTATCGTAGGCAATGGCCGCAGGCAAAACCAGTCCGGCGCCCGTTTGCGCACGCGCCGAACTGCACGCGAACGCATGAAGGGACAGCAGGGCTGCCGCCAACGGACGCAAGCCGGTGTGCGCCATGAAGGCAAACGGGCGTCCGTTGTGCAAACTAAGCTCTCCTTCCATAACTCCGCGGCGCTCATCGCGTGCTGCGAATGCGAGCCCATTTTATGCTGCTGAACGGATCACTTCGAGTGGCAGAGCCTACCCCAAAAGGGGGATTCCCCAAGGAACGCGGCTCATCTCCGCTAAGTTCCGAGGCATAGGGACGCCGCGAAAGCGGAATGCGGTAACAGAAGATTTTTCTGGTCAGGACTGCGTATCTTCCGCCATAGCCGATACCATCGGGAAAGGATTCCCTATGCAGTTCCACACCGAATTTTTGCTTTCCGCCACCAGCGCCGATCACTTCCCTACCGCCACGCGCACCGATGATGCGCCGGAGGTCGCTTTTCTAGGCCGCTCCAACGTGGGCAAATCGTCGTTGATCAACAAACTACTGGGCTCCAAAGAGGCTAAAGTCTCTTCCACACCCGGACGCACGCGTGCCATCAATTTTTTTGCACTGCACGAAGGCACAACCCACAAATTCAGATCGCAACCCACGCTGATCTTTGCTGACCTGCCGGGGTACGGCTACGCGAAGATCTCGAAGTCGATATCGGCAGAATGGCCAGGCTTTATCGAGCCGTATCTTGCGGAACGCGAGCAACTCGCGTTGTGCATCTGCCTGGTGGATTCCAACATTCCACCGCAGGAAAGCGACACGATGCTCATCACCGCCCTGCGCGCGATGCAGCGGCCGCATCTGGTCGTGGCAACCAAGACGGATAAGCTCTCGGGCAATGCCCTAGCAAAATCGTTGGCGATGCTAAAAAAAGCACATGGGGTAGATCGCATTTTGCCGGTTTCGTCAAAGACGGAAAATGGGGTGAAACCGCTGTGGCCGGAGATCCTCAGTGTGGCGAGCTAGCACTTACTTATTGTCATCCTGAGCGGAGGGAAGGACCTCGGTGTTTTCTCAGAGCACTCTGGCTCTTCAAGGAAATACCGAGGTCCTTCCCTTTCGACGAGCTCAGACAAGCTCAGACAAGCTCAGGGTCAGGATGGCGACCTAGGTGTTTATTCGCCATAGTACTCCAGCCCGAGATGCGTGATCAGGTCCTCGCCCATGACATGCCGTAGCGTATTTTTTAGCTTCATCGACTGGATAAATAGATCGTGCTCGGGATATACGCCGGGCGCGGAATCTGGATCTTTGAAATAAAAGCTGAGCCACTCCTGGATGCCGAGCCCGCGCAGGCTAGGTGTGCGTTGAGCTAAGTCCATGAACAAGCACAAATCAAGCGCAAGCGGAGCGGCCAGAATGGAATCCCGGCAAAGGAAATCTACCTTTAGCTGCATCGGGTATCCGAGCCAGCCGAAGATATCGATGTTATCCCAGCCTTCCTTGTTGTCTCCGCGCGGCGGGTAGTAGTTGATTCGTACCTTGTGGTAAAGCTCGCCGTACAGATCGGGATTTTTCTCAGGCTGAAAGATATGCTCAAGCACACCGAGCTTGGAGACTTCCTTGGTCTTGAAGTTATCTGGATCGTCCAGCACTTCGCCATCTCGATTGCCAAGGATATTAGTTGAATACCATCCGGCGACTCCCAGCTGGCGTGTTTTGAAGGCCGGGGCGAGCACGGTTTTGATGAACGTCTGGCCGGTCTTGAAGTCCTTGCCGCAGATCGGCGCATTCATCTTCTTCGACAGTTCCTGTAGCGCAGGAATATCGACGGTGAGGTTAGGCGCGCCGTTCGCAAAGGGAATGCCTTCCTTTAAACAAGCCCACGCGTAGAGCATGGATGGCGAAATATCCGGATCGTCTTCGACCAGCCCCTTTTCGAAGGCTTCAAGCGTTTGGTGAACGGCTTTGGGCTCGAGATAAATCTCGGTCGAGCCGCACCAGATCATCACTTGGCGATCTGTTTTCGTCTTGAACTCGGCAATGTCATTGCGAACCTGGTTCGCGAGATCGCATTTGTTTTTGCCGGCCTTTTTGTGCTTCGGTGTCAGCCGCTTAACATAGCGCTCTTCAAAAGCTGCGGGCAAAGGCTGGATCGACTCCAGAAAGGGCTTCATGCTTTCAAGTTGGTCGCGGTCAAGCACGGCGGCCGTTTTGGCGGCGTCGTAGAGATTCCCGCCGAAAATATCCCAGCCCGTAAAGACGAGATCGTCCAATGGCGCGAGCGGCGCGAAGTCTTTGATCAGCGGTGTGCGATCGTCCGTGCGCTTGCCGAGCCGGATGGTGCCCATCTGTGACATGGAGCCGATAGGCTTGGCAAATCCGCGGCGGACCGCTTCTACGCCGGCAATGAGCGTGGTGGCAACGGCACCCATGCCGGGGATCATGATGCCGAGTTTTCCAGTGTGAGGAGTGATGCTCGCCGCTGACGGTTGCTGCGCGGCGTCGGGTGTGGACATTTCTATTACTTACCCTTCTGAGAACAAATTCCGTGGTTTCGGACAGCCAAGTATCGCTCACACACTCTGGGAGGCGCAACCGGCAGAGCTCAAGGCTAAGCCGTCTCCGCACCGGTTCGGTTCTTCCAATGTGTCCAGAGAAACCATGCGACGCCGAGCACCAGTACCAGCTCAACGCCAAGATGGAAGCGTTGAAAAATGCTCTTAAAGCGGGGATCGGTTTGGAATCGGCTGCCGAGCTTCATGCCGACATACGCGAGCACGTAGCACCACGGCCACGAGCCGAGAAACGTGTAGAGATGGAAGCGGAACTGGTTCATCCTGGCGATGCCCGCAGGAAAGGCAATAAAGGTACGAACAATCGGCAACATGCGGCCGACCAGAACGGTAATGGAGCCGAATTTCGCAAAAAAGTGGTCGGCAAGATCAAGATCGCGCTTGCTGAGCAGAAGGTAACGGCCGTAGCGCTCGACCATGGGCCGGCCGCCCCGGGCGCCGACCCAGTAGGCCGGAATCGAGCCCAGGTTCGAAGCGAGCGAGGCGAGCGTCGCGAGAAGGATCAGCTGCGCCTGCGAGTGGGCCAGCGCGAAGCCCGCAAAGGGCATGATGACCTCGGACGGAATCGGAATGCAGGCAGACTGGATGGCCATCAGCAGGACCACACCGGTGTAGCCACCGGCGGCGATCGCGGCAGTAAGCAGAGCGAATAACTTTTCGGACATGCAAACCAAGTATAACGAGCGCCCATGGCTTGGGGCGCGCAGGGGGCGGAGTCCAGTAGAATGGAACCATGTCAGACGCTGCCGTGCTCACGATTCCTGCACCTGCCGCAGCTACCGAAGGCGCCGCAACCGCGCGCGCTGCCGCGAACCCGTCCGGCCGGCCGGCAGCCCATGGCGGCGCACCGGAGCGGCGCCAGATTGTGTGTTTTACGTTTTATCGCGTGCTGCCGGAGTGGCGTCGCCTGCCCGCCGAGCAAAAGGCTGCACAGAAAGCCGCCTTTGCCGAGGTGCTGCAACGCTGGAACCGCGCCAATGAGTTCTTGTCGATGACGTACTCGACTACCGGTGCTCGCGGCGATTGCGATTTTTGCGTTTGGTCGATCGGCTATTCGCTCGAGGAGATGAACCGGATGCGGAGCGAGCTGATGGCTTCGCCGCTGGGCGGGTACCTTGAAACGCCGCACAACTTTCTTTCCATGCCCAAGCGCTCGACCTACCAGATCGACCGCGAAGACGAGTCGGACGGTGAAGGACGTGGAGCGATTCGGCCGGGCGGCCATAAATACATCTTTATCTATCCGTTCTGGAAGACACGGCCCTGGTATTTGCTGTCGTTGGCGGAGCGCAAGCGGCTGATGGATGAGCATATCCGCATCGGCTTGGCGTATCCGCGCGTTAAGCTGAATACGACATACTCGTTTGGGCTGGACGATCAGGAGTTCGTGGTGGCCTTTGAGACGAATTTTCCTGAGGACTTCCTCGATCTTGTGCAGCAGCTGCGCGAAACGGAGATTTCGGTCTACACGCTGAAGGATTACCCAATCTTCAGCTGCATTCGTTTGCGGCCGCATGAGATGCTGGACCGGCTCGGCTGAGGCATGGCGGCAAAGAAAGCTGTAGCGAAGAGCCGCAGGCAAGTCGCTTCGCCTGCGGAGTCGCGGGCGATTGCGGCTGCGGAGCCGGTGGCGGCGAAGGCAAGGACTGCCAAGTTAACGAAGCGCAGCAGGACCGCTAAGCCGCTGGCACCGGAGCGCGTGGCAGCGATTTTGGATGCGTTGCGGAAAGCATACCCAGATGCTGTTTGTGCCTTGCATCATCGCAGCGCGTGGGAGCTGACGGTGGCGACGATCCTTTCCGCGCAGAGCACGGACGCCGGCGTGAACCTTGCCACGCCTGAGCTTTTTCGCTTGTTTCCCACGCCGCAGGCGTTGGCGGCGGCCAACCCGTCGGCAATCGAAGAGCTCATCCATCGAACGGGTTTTTACCGGGCGAAGACCAAAAGCATCATGGGGGCGGCGCGGGTCGTTGTGGAGCGGTTTGGCGGTGAGGTGCCGCAGACCATGGAAGAGATGCTGGAGCTGCCGGGCGTGGCGCGCAAGACAGCGAATGTGGTGCTGGGATCTTGGTATGGGATTGCTTCCGGCGTGGTGGTCGATACGCATGTGCTGCGGCTTTCGCGGCGGCTGGAGTTGACCAAGCACGACGAGCCGGTGAAGGTTGAGCTGGATTTACAGAAAATCCTTCCGGAGGACCGCTGGATCGATTTTTCCCATGAGCTCATCCACCATGGGCGGCGTGTGTGCGTGGCGCGCAAGCCGCGGTGCGAAGGCTGTGCGTTGGAAACGGAGTGCAACTCCGGCGATAAGACGTGGAGCTCGCACTAGTACCCCTCCCCCCGTACTTTTACACCTAAAGTCTTCCATTCAGGCCGTTTCGGTCCGGACTTTAGAGTTCGTAGATTGCTCGTACAAAACGCAGATTCCCTTCGGGAATGACAAACAGAAAAGCAGAACGCAGATTCCCTTCGGGAATGACAAACAGAAAAGCAAAGTGCAGATTCCCTT
>CAXTNA010000054.1:0-14711 GCA_964245535.1 uncultured Acidobacteriaceae bacterium
GTACCGAAAACCACACTACCTTCTGTCATCCTGAGCGCAGCGAAGGACCTCGGTATTCTGCTCGAATTGTGTGGGAGCTTCGGAGGAATACAGAGGTCCTTCGCTTCCACCCCAGCGAGCAAAGAACGCTCGCTGGGACCCCGGCTGCGCTCAGGATGACAATGAAGAGTACTAGCTCATCTATACCTATGCGCCCAGGGCTTGATATCCCGTTTGGATCGCATACACTTCCGCTGTGAGCAAACGCCTTCCCTCGGTAAATACGGACCTTGTGCCTGCCGAATTGGCTGTTCCGGGCGGTGCCGGACCCAGAACTAACAGCCCAGAACTAACAACCAAGATCTACAACCAATAGCTGCTCCTACGCAGCCGCCAGCATCCCTTCCAGCCTCAGGCTGAACGCGTACTCCTGCATGGCAGTCTGTAACAGATCGTCCTGCAGGTCCACCACCATGCGCAGGTAGTTTTCCCGTTCTTCTCTCCGCCGGGCGGCAGCTTCCAGTTGGGCGCGTGCGTCGTTCATTTGGTTCTCTAGACGGATAGTAACGTGCGTTTGGTAACCAGCAAACCCGAGGAAATCGCTTGATCCTTGTGGGTTTCTGGAAAGCGGAAATCGTTGCCTCGTACACTACGGTCACATGGCGCGACTCGCACAAAAGACGACCTCCCCTGAGACGGTGTTGCCGCTCGAGCCGGAGCCGTTTCAGCAAGAATTTCGCAAAGACCTGAGCACGTGGTATCGCAAGCATGCGCGGGCGCTGCCTTGGCGCGGGGTGCGCAACCCCTACGGAACGTGGCTTTCGGAGATCATGCTGCAGCAGACCCGTGTCGCCACGGTGATCGAGCGGTACAGCGAATTTCTACGCCGTTTTCCCACACTGGCCGATCTCGCCGCGGCTCCTGAAGACGATGTGCTTGCCCTCTGGAGCGGTCTGGGTTATTACCGGCGCGCCCGCATGCTGCATCGCGGCGCGCAGTTTGTCGTGCGCGAGCTCGGCGGCGAGCTGCCCGGCACGGCTACCGCGCTGCGCACCCTGCCCGGCGTGGGCGAGTACACGGCGGCTGCCATCGCCTCCATTGCCTTCGGGGAAAGTGTGGCCGTGCTCGACGGCAATGTGGAACGCGTGCTGCTGCGCCTGCTTGGCCTGCCCGAACAGAAGACCGCCGCCGCCCGCACCCTGCTGCTGCGCACGGCCAATACCCTGGTGCCGCCGGCCGCCGCTCGCCGCAGCAAAACAAACCCGCCCGGCGACCACAACCAGGCCATGATGGAGCTCGGTGCGACCATCTGCCTGCCGCGTGGGCCCCTGTGCCTGCAGTGCCCGGTGTTTCGCTTCTGCCACACGCGCGGCGAGCACCCCACCGGAGCCCGCACCCCACTGCGCAGCCGCCAGGTGGCCTGCCTGCTTGCCACCCGCAAACGCGGTGTAACTACGGAGGTGCTCCTCGAACGCCGTCCAGCGAAAGCAACGCTTATGCCCGGCATGCTGGAACTGCCGCCCCTACCGCTCGAGGCGGTCGCCAGCCGCGAGCCCGTATTGCGCCTGCGGCACAGCATCACCGACACGAACTACTACGTTGAGGTCTACAGCGAAGCCGCGCCCGACGGTCTGCCGGAAATGGACGCTGACTTGGGCGAAGCCGATGCTACTCTCGACGGAGCCGAGACTGCTTTCGCCGAAGCCGATGCGCAGGCACACTTTCCGTTCTCCGGGATGGCATCAGGGGACGAGGGCGCAGAAGATGAAGCCGAAGAGGTCTTCCGCGGGGAACAATTGCCATCAAATGCAGGCAACGGCCTACAATCTCAGGTGCCGGCTGCCCAAGCGGACCTGCGGTGGTATCCGGTGCTCCGCTTGCACGACCGGCCCCTGACCGGGCTCGCTCGCAAAGCATTGCAACGGCTGGGGCTGATGCCCATGCTGCCGGTGCGGGTCGGCACAGAGGTGGTTTGAGCTGAATTTCACTGAAAGCGCATTGACGCATCTCACAAAGCGGCGCCACTTGCGCCCTGAAATGAGATCGATTATGGCCAAGCTTTCCCTTGCCGTCAGCGCGCAGGATCACAGTCAGGGCCCAGCCGACGCGCCGTGTACGTTGGTGGAATATGGGGATTACCAATGCCCGTCATGCGGGCAGGCGTTTCCGGTCGTGCAGCAGGTGCAAAAGCATTTCGGCGACCGGCTGCGCTTTGTGTTTCGCAACTTCCCTCTAGAACAGCACCCCTTGGCCGAGCCGGCTGCCGAAACGGCTGAGTTCGCCGCGGCCCACAACCAGTTCTGGCCCATGCACGACGCGCTCTACGGGCACCAGTCTGAGCTGAGCCAAGAGCTGTTTACGCGCTTGGCGAAACAGTGCGGGCTCGACGGCAAGGCATTACGGCAGGCGCTTCAAGACGAAACCTTCGCTCCACGGGTGGAGGCCGACCTAGAAAGCGGAGAAAAGAGCGGGGTTCGCGGCACGCCGACCTTCTATATTAACGGCCAACAACACCAGGGGAACTACGATGCCGCCTCGCTGATCGAAGCCATCGAAGCAAAACTCAATCACTAACCCGGGTGCTCCATTCCTGGCGGTTTCATCGCGAAGCGGGGCCCCCGGTAGCTTGCTGTTGGGGTGGGAAGGATGGGGTGCTTTCCAAAATCCCGAGTATCTGTTCAGGTTCACCCGCCCTGCACAGCCTTCCCATAACGGACACTGGAAGCGCATGGGCACCCAAGAAAAAAAACTCCGCGTTGGCATCCTGTTCGGCGGCAGAAGCGGCGAACATGACATCTCCCTGCGTTCTGCGCGTTCCATTCTCAAGGCGATCGACCGCACCCGCTATCAAGTGATCGAACTGGGCATCACCAAAGACGGCCGCTGGCTGCCGCCCGAGGAGTCGATCGCCCTCTTGGATGGCCAAACACCGGCCCCGCTCGGCGCCGACGCGGAACTGGCGGTGGGCACCGGCCTCACACTCGCTTCCACCGCCGCCGACCCCGCCTCGGGTGCCCCCATCGACATCGTTTTTCCGGTGCTGCATGGCACTTTTGGGGAAGACGGCACGATTCAAGGTTTATTCGAACTTGCCGATATAGCCTACGTGGGCTCGGGGGTGCTCGGATCAGCGGCAGGCATGGACAAAGACGCGATGAAGCGGCTCTTCGCCTCGGCGGGGCTGCCGCAAACGCCATTCCGCACTCTGCTGCGGTCGGAATGGCGTCGAGCGCCCGACGCAGCCATCGCACAGATTGAAGCGGCGCTGCAGTATCCGCTCTTTGTGAAACCGGCCAATCTGGGGTCGTCCGTTGGGATCAGCAAGGTGCACGACCGGACGGAGCTCGCACCGGCGATGGACCTGGCCGCCGGCTTCGACCGCAAAATTATTGTCGAGCAGGGGGTCGGCGGCCCGGGCGTGAAGCCGCGTGAGTTGGAAATTGCCGTGCTCGGCAATGATGCGCCGGAAGCCTCGGTGATTGGCGAAGTGGTGCCTGCCAAGGAGTTCTATGACTACGAGGCCAAGTACGAACTCGCGGGGCCGGACGAGAGCCTCAGCCACATCCCCGCTTCGCTCACCGCCGATGAGCAGCAGCGCATTCGTGCCATGGCGCTCGCCGCCTTTCGCGCCTGCGACTGTGCCGGCCTGGCGCGCGTGGATTTCCTCATGGCGCCCGGCGCCGCGGGCGCCCCGAGCGAGATCGTGCTGAATGAAATCAACACGATGCCCGGCTTCACCTCTATTAGCATGTACCCGAAGCTGTGGGCGGCCACCGGCGTGCCCTACGCCGCACTCATCGACCGCCTCATCGCGCTCGCGCTCGAGCGCCATGCGGAAAAGAAAGAAACGCAGTTCGTGCGCGGGTAAGTGATAGGCGGTGAAACCCTAAATGCTACCTTGACCCTGGTTTTCATGTTGTCATCCTGACCTGAGCTTGTCGAAAGGGAAGGACCTATGTATTCCTCGGTGGCGCCTATGTGCCCCGTGCAGAATACGAAGGTCCTTCGCTACGCTCAGGATGACAACCAGTAGCTGTACCGCTTCAGCTTTTGCTGCGGGGTCGTCATCGCCAAAATCAAGACCCGAGGCCCGCGCCCGCAGGCCGGCCTTTCAGTCCTCACTGACATTGACTCAGAAAGCCACACAACCCCACCGCTACGCCCGCGCGGCCTCCGCTACGGCGGGCGCGAAGTGTCCGGTAACCTCCGGCAAGGTCGCCTTGCCGTAGTCGATCGCCGAAGTGCCGCCGGCAAGAATAATGTTCACGTCTGTGATCCCGATAAACCCAAGAATCTGCTTCAAATAGGTACTGGCGACGTTGTACCCCTCAGTGGGCGACCCGGGGGTATACACCCCGCCGGAGGCGATGATCACCGTTGCCTTTTTGCCCTTCACCAAACCCTCATAGGTTGGAGTGAAAGTCACACCAATGCGCACAATATGGTCGATGTACGCCTTCAAGATTGCTGGAACTGAGAAGTTATAAATGGACGTGCCGATCACGATCTGGTCGGCGGCCATCAGCTCGGCAATCAAGTCATTGGAAACCTTGATCGCGTCTTTGACTTCCGGGGAATGTTGCTCCGCGGGGGTGTAGGCGCCCATAATCCAGGGCACGTCCACGAACGGCAGATGCGTCTTCTGGAGGTCGCGCACCGTGACGCTGCCGCCACCATGTTCTTTTTTCCAATCCTCGATAAATTTCTCGGTCAGGGTGCGGGAAACGGAACGATCGCCGCGGGGGCTGGATTCAATGGCAAGCAGGCTGGGCATAATTTTCCTTTCGGGATGGGTGAAGCGTTGCGGGTCATTGGCTGCGGAGGAAGTGGAGGAAGAGCGAAAAATCTTCGCGGTAAACCGGTCGAAGAAGCCCATCATTTACACTCCCGCCGGCGTCGTTTTTGCAACAAAAAGGCCACGGAAGTACGAACGAACACTGAAGAAGACAACCAGCCAGAGCAGCAAAGCAAACAAGCCCGCGCCGATGCCTTTTGGGTCCATCGTGCCGTGATACATGAGAATGTTCACGATAACGGGCGCCAACAAAGCCAACGCCAGCGGCACGAAACGGTTTGCCAGCAGGAGCACACCCGCCACGAGTTGCAAAAGGAAAACCGGCACGAAGTAGTGAGATATCGACATCACCGTCATATATTGCATTGCGACCGGGGACGGCGGTGGCGGTTGCGGAATGAAGTGCAAAAAGCCGTTCAGCCCGAAAACGGAAAACATTAGACCGAGAAGAAGACGGGCGATGGTCGAGGCAATTTTCATGCATCTGCTCCAGAACAGCTGACGGTTATCCAACAACTGTTGCTTCGATCTAAACACGACATGTGTTGTTTGGCAATACTTCAGATAGACTTGAAGATGCCATGACGAAGCTCCCAGACTCGCTCACGCCAGCTTGGGTAGACCCGCGCATCCGGCGCACTCGCCAGCTATTGCAGAATGCATTGGAGAAATTGCTGGAAGAAACGGCGTTCGAGGACATCTCCGTCGGTGACATTGCCGAAATGGCCACGTTGAATCGTGCGACGTTTTACGACCACTACCCGGATAAATTCGCGCTCTTGGAAGGTTTGGTCTCATCCCGCTTCGCGCGTCTGCTGGAACAACGCGGCGTGGTGTTCACCGGCAACTGCCCCAAAGTCATGATGGCGATCGCGCTCGCGATGTGTGACTACATGGTCGGCATTCCCGGCATCGACTACCCCAACCGCCGGCACATGGAAAAGCACTTTGAAGCGGCCCTGACCGCCGTGGTGCGTGGCCTGCTTCTATGCGGGTTCGAGCGTTTCCCGCCGCAAAGCGCCGCTCCGCCGAAGCTGGTCGCCGCCGCCATTAGCGGCGCCATGTACAGCGGGGTGAACGAGTGGTTGCGAACCCCAAATCGCTGCCCCGCAGAGGAAATCGTCATCACAATCTTTGGGCTCATCTGCCCCATGCTGGGGATCGACCCACGCCTCGTGCTGGCGTACGAACCTGTCTTAACGGCCTAAATCTAAGATCCTATGGCGATGGAGCGAAAAGACGCGTTTCGGCTGGCCCTGGAATCTCTTTGGGCCAACAAATTGCGTTCCGTGCTCACGCTCTTCGGCGTCGTGATCGGCGTGGCTTCCGTTATCCTGGTCGTCACGCTCGTCAACGGCGCCAACCGCTTTGTCGCCTCCAAAATCAATCGCTTCGGCGCGGACGTCTTCACCGTGACGCAGATGCCTGCCGTCATTACCGACTACGACGAGTACATCCGCTATACCAAACGCAAGGTGCTCGGCCTGGATGAGTACCACGCCATTCAGGGGCAGTGCCACAGCTGCCGCCTGGTCGGCGCCAGCGAAACCACCAGCGGCACCGTCGTCACCGGCAAGCAGTCCTCCAGCGGCACGCAGATTCGCGGCTACACTGCCTTCATGCCCGAGCTCACCAACCTCAACATCACTGAGGGCCGCGGCTTCACCCAGGCCGAAGAAGACCACGCCACCCACGTTGCCATCATCGGCACCGACATCGAAGAAAATCTGCTCCAGGACGCCGACCCGCTCGGGAAGGAGATCCGCATCGGCGGCGTCTCCTACACCGTCATTGGTCTCGGCGAAAAGCAGGGCAAATCGCTCGGCGCCAGTCAGGACGACTGGGTCGCCATTCCGCTCACCGCCTACCAGCGAACCTACGGCACCGCCGGCAGCATCAACATCGCCGTGCGGGCCGGCGGCGGCGCGGCAATGGATGCCGCCGAAGACGAATCCCGCGTCATCACCCGCAGCCTGCGCCATGATCGCCCCGGCACCCCCGACAGCTTCAGCCTCGAATCCAGCGACAGCCTGCTTTCGCTCTGGTCGCAAATCTCAGGCTCATTTGAGCTCGTTGCCGTCGCCATCGCCGCCATCTCGCTCGTCGTAGGCGGCATCGTCATCATGAACATCATGCTGGTGTCGGTCACCGAGCGCACCCGCGAGATCGGCGTTCGCAAAGCCCTGGGCGCCAGCCGCAATGACGTACTGCTGCAATTTCTGCTCGAGTCGGCCATTATGGCGCTCATCGGCGGCCTGCTCGGCGTCATCGCCGGCGTCGGCGGCGCAGAAATCGTCACCGTTGCCCTTAATTTCCCCTCCAGCGTCGCCTTATGGAGCATCTTCGCCGGGCTCGCCGTGGCGCTTTCGGTGGGCATCTTCTTTGGCGTTTACCCGGCACGCAAAGCCGCCGAGCTCGACCCCATCGTCGCGCTGCGGTCGGAGTTCTAAAGCAATGGCCACCCTCCAAGCCTCACAGCAGCGCGAAGCCGTGCTGATGGCCCTCGATACGCTCCGGACAAACAAACTGCGCTCGGGGCTCACGATTCTCGGCATCGTCATCGGCGTCATCACCGTCATCGCGATCTCGTCGGTCATCAACGGGCTGAACGCGTCCATCTCGCAACTGGTACAGCAGTTTGGGACCAACATTCTCTGGGTATCGCGCCTCGCGCCGATCACTCTGCGCCCCACCACGGAGATGCTCGCCCGCAAGCAGCTCACCTATGACGACATGCTGGCTCTCCAAAAGCTGCCGCACATCACCGCGGCCGGGGCCAGCCTGCGCTACCAGACCCAGGGCTGGAACACCGGCGCCGCCACCGCAAAATACGGCAGCAAAAAAGCCGAACACCTCATTTTGTCCGGCGAAACGGCCTCCAACGGCGATGTGTATGACGAGAAAATTGTCGAAGGACGCTATCTCACGCAAGCCGACCAGGACCGCGCGGCCGACGTAATCATCATCGGCCAGGACGCCAAAGACGCCCTTTTCGGCGAGGCCGACCCCACCGGCAAGCAAATCACCGTGGAAGGCCGCGCCTTCACCGTGATCGGCACCATGGACAAGCGCAAATCAGCCTTCGGCGGCGGCAAAAACCCCGAAGACAGCGCTGTCTACATGCCCATTACCACCTTTCGCAAGCTGCATCCGGAGATCCTCGAATACTGGATCAGCCTTAAGTACGACGATCACAACAACAAACCCATCGCCGAAGACGAAATCCGCGAACTGCTGCGCCGCCGCCGCAAGGTGCCCAACACCGCTGAAGATAATTTCTCCATCTCGGGTCCGGATTCCATTACAAAACTCTGGTCGCAAATCACGGGCAGCCTCTTCCTGCTCATGCTGGGCCTAAGCGCCGTGGGGCTGATGGTGGGCGGCGTCGGCGTGATGAACATCATGCTGGTTTCCGTCACCGAACGCACCCGCGAGATCGGCGTCCGCAAAGCCATCGGCGCCACGCGCGGCACCATTTTGCTGCAATTCACCGTAGAAGCCGTAGTGCTGTGCGCGGTGGGCGGTCTGCTGGGCGTGGCGCTGGGAGCGGTGCTGGCCTTCGGGCTGCATTACGTGCTGAGCTCCGAGATCAGCCTGCTTTGGATTACGGCCGCCTTCGTCAGCGCCTGCGTCATCGGCCTCGTCTTCGGCATCTACCCGGCCTGGAAGGCCTCGACACTGAACCCGATCGACGCCTTGCGCTACGAGTAGGTCTGGGCCACACAGGGTCCATCGCGAAACGTACCTTTTGGGTTGTCATTGTTTGATTGTCATTCCCGAAGAGAATCTGCGTTTTGCCAGCCGCGCCACACGGCCCAGGATTCACTCCGGATCATTAACATGATCCAAAACTCACGATAGGCCGGTTTAAAGTAGAAGTTCCACGACACTCAGGTACATACTCGCCAATCAGTGCTTGTAGGTTCTAGCCCATCACTCTGCAACCAAAGTTTGATTTGTAAGTGACCGAGAAAGCCTTAATCTTCTGCAAGATGAGGTTCAAGTTCCCTCCGTTCTCGATCGAGTTCGAAGAGTCATGCCTCCCGGGGCATCCTTGCGGGTCGGACGAATGATGGAAACCTTCTTCACAGAAGTCAGCGTGTTTCTTTTCGTTTTTCCAGTTTTAGATGAATATGTACAGTATGGGAATAGGGGCATCACGCATAGACTGATTGCCGGCAGCCTATGCTCGTCGGCGGCTTGCGCCTGCGTCGCGGCATTCTTGGCAGCAATCTCTTCAGAAGGGACCACATAAGTGTTCGCCGTACTTGCCACCATCTTTGTCGGTACCGTTTTTGCCGCCGCGGGCATCACAGCAGCGCTTGCCGGCGCAAGAGAGCAGAAAAAAGCTGCATTGAAGCAGACTCGCTAAAATCGCGTCCGCCACAGAATTGTCACTTTTCGCCAGCCACCAAGCTCCATTGACTACACTGGTTGCTGGTGAACCGCCTCCTCACAATCCTCCCCTTCCTCACCGCGTTGCTCACCGTGTGCGGCATCTTTTATAGCCTTCTCGCCCTCTGGGGATTGCGCGCCTTCCAGCGATCCACCGCAGCGAGCGCGCCCAACGCCGCAGTCGCAAACCCATCCACCCCGCCCCCCGGTATCTCGATCCTCAAGCCTCTCCGCGGCGTCGATCCGCACATGTACGCCGGCTTCGTCAGCCACTGCACGCAGGACTACGCAGGCCCCTACGAGCTTCTCTTCGGCGTCGGCTCGCTTGACGATCCCGCCGTCGCCGAGGTCGCGCGCCTGCGGGTTGAGTACCCGCACCTGCCCATTCATCTCGTCGAGTGCACGGAGCGCCTCGGCTCCAACGGCAAGGTCTCCTCGCTCGCGCAGATGCTGCCGTACGCCGCCCACGAGCATGTGCTCGTGAATGACTCCGACATCCTCGTCTCGCCGCAGTACCTCACGGGCGTTATGGCGCCGTTCCTCGCCGCATTCTCTGTCGGCAAGGCAAATACCCACCCGGCTCATCGGCCCAAGCCGCTGGGTCTGGTCACGGTGCCCTACTTCGGCCGCGCCGAGCGCTCCATTTTCTCCCGCCTTGAAGCGCTCGGCATTTCGACAGATTTCATCCCCGGCGTACTTGCCGCGCGGGCGCTCGAAGGCGGCCTCCGCTTCGGCCTCGGCTCGACTCTGGCTACCACCAAAACCGCGCTTGCCGCCATCGGCGGTTTTGGGGCTTTGGCCGATCAGCTCGCCGATGATTATGAACTGGGCGCCCGCCTGCACCGCGCCGGCTTCCGCGTCGAGCTCGTGCCCGAGGTCGTCGCCACCACCGTCCCCGCCTACACGCTCCGCGGTTTTGCGGACCACCAACTGCGCTGGGCGCGCTCCACCCGCGATTCCCGACGCGTCGGCTATCTTGGCCTTCTTTTTACCTATACGCTCCCGTGGGCGCTCGCCACGGTGGTCGCCAGCGGCCTTTCTTTGTGGAGCCTTTCGCTGCTTTCACTGGCGTTGCTTGTCCGCGTGGCTGTCGCGCTGAGCGTCGGCGTAGGCCTGCTGCGCGATGGTCAGGTGCTGCGCGATCTTGCCTGGCTGCCCGTCCGCGACCTGTTCGCGCTCTTCTTCTGGGCCTGGAGCTACGCCGGCGACACGGTCGTCTGGCGCGGCGAACGCCTCCGCCTTCACCGCGGCACCCTCAAACCTTTATAAACAGAAAAGTCACCAACTTCATAACGTGTCATCTCGACCGAAGCGCAGCGCGCGCAGTGGAGAGACCTGCAGTTGACCCACCACAAAGCCGGGTGCCCCGTTCTTCGCGGCTACATCGCGAAACCGGGGTCCCCAGCAGCTTGCCGCTGGGGTGGGAAGCGAAGGACTTCTGTATTCTGCTTGGACCACATAGGCACCCCTGAGAATACCGAGGTCCTTCGCTTCCATCCCAGCGAGCAAAGAACGCTCGCTGGGGACCCGGCTGCGCTCAGGATGACACCTTAAATTTCGTACCGTTGCAAAATCCACCTGATCACACTCGCGATGACAGCAAAGCCTCACTCACATGGCTCGTCACCCCGAGCCACACTGGATCTTCCGTCACGGTAGCCGTGTCGCCCACCCACACATCGTCTTCGAGCACGAAGCCATGCGTCGCATACACCTCACGGCAGGGCCCATTGGCGGGCGTTTCCACGATCTTGCCGCGCAGCATGCCCCGGCCCAGTCCTTGCGCCAGGCGCCGCACATCGTTCAGCAACGCCGTTTCGATACCATACCCGAACACGCGGCAACTCAGCACCCAGATGCTCACGTCCAGCGCCTTCGCCGTTACATCGAGCACCATCACGGACACAATGCCCATGTCGCCGAACTTGTCCCGGCCCTCGGCCACCAGCACAAAGTGGTCCGCCGACTCACTCCACTCCGTCACCTGCAACAGGCTGGGGCGGCTCGCGGTCGTGTTGAACTGGTTGGTGCGATTGATCAGCTCCGCCACCCGCGGCAGCTCTTTCTTTGCGGCCACGCGCAGATCCACCTTGATCTCCAGCGACCCAAATAAGCTGTTCTGGTCGGCGACATCGGTTTCTTCGCGCAAAAACGACTCCCGCTTTTTCCGCTCGTGGTACAGCTGCGTGCGGTCGCCCTCGGTCTGCTCCGGCAGCGCCGCCGCCCACCACCGCAGCATCTCCCATGTTGCCGGCACCGTCGCATCCAGCACCTGGATCTCCGGAATCGCCGATTTCACCATCTCGCGCTGTTCCGCGCGATCGTCGATGAACACGAAGTCTTTTGCCTTCAGGTTCAATTCCTGAGCAATCTGCTTGATGTTGGTGGCCTTCAGATCCCAGTTGATCTTTTCCGCCACAAAGTCTTCCGGCTTCAACACCCCACCGGTCCAATGCACCTTTTCCGGGTCATTCTTCGATGCAATTGCCAGCAGAATGCCCTTCAACCGCAGCTCCTGCAAAATCTTCTGCCGGTCGGTGAAGTGCTCCACGGGCCCTTCGCCGATCGTGCCCGCCCACACCGTATCGTCCAGATCGACCACCACCAGCTTTTTGGTCGACAGCAGTTTACGGCTCAGGATCAGGTCGCGATACAGCACCGAAAGCTTCTGTGAAATCAGTGTCGGATGGTGCCGCTCGGAATCGTAATATGTTTTGCCCAGCGCGATGTCGTCGTCGTGCTCGCCCAGCGCTACCTCGTCGATCTTCACCAGCGGTCGCGGCAGCTCCTCGTTCATCTCGGCGAGCGTGCGGTCCAGCAGCGCGCTTGCAACTTCCGCGGCGATCTTGCGCGGCCGGTGTGTGATCCACGTCTTCACATACGAGGACGCCGTGCCATCGAAGCGCCGCACATTCAGCGTATTCTGCACAAAAATGCTGCACTCAAAATGCGAGGCCAGCGAGCGCAGCGTCGATTTCGTTTGCCCGTGCGCCTTTTCGGCCAGGGCCTGCAGCTTGCTTCGGCTTTGCAAGGGATTGGGGTCGAAAAAAACCTCCAGCATCGTTAGGTTGAACTCGCTCGAATACGGGCTGAAACAGACCATATCGGGCTTGCCGGCGGCAAAGCCCCGCAGGGAATTCCGCAGTTCGATCGGGTTCTTGCTGGTCGCGTATTCGGGCCTCAAAATCACGCCCTGTTGCAACAGCGGCACCGTGATAAACCGGGTGATGTCCTCCAGCAAGCAATCGCCGATCAGCAACACACGCGCTTCGGCGCCCTGTTCCAGATTTTGCAGAATCATGCTGTGCATGGATACGAGCAGCTCTTCAAACGCTGCCGTACTTTCCGCTGCGGTGAGCGGTCGCAGCAGTGCCAGCAACGCCGTCCGGTGCTGCTCGAAAACAGAGGCCACCCGGGCGAGCATCGCCGCTTTGTCGTCCGCCGCCCAGTGCAGCTGATCCAGCTGGTGGCCCAGATACAGTGCTTGCCAGGTCGCATCACCCGTGCGCAAAAAATTAATGAGGAAGTCGGCCGGCGGCACCATCTCCACGTCCAAAAAGCGTTCAACGCCCATCGACTCAATGGCGGGCGCCCACTTTTCCCAATCGGCCACCGGCGGCAAAAAGCACCGCGCAACCGCCTGCTTATGGGCAGCAAGCGTTTCGGCTACGGTTTGCAGGGCACGTGTTTGGTCCTTTGGCAGCATAAGAAGTGTTTCCTTGGCACTTGGTCCTGAAATCCTGACCTGCCCTATGGTATCGGCAACAGGTGCAATGCCTGTTAGCTCTGCAACTCGTATGGGTCGTGCGCGTCATTGGGGCCGCGTAAACGGTCGTCGATATCGTCCATTTTGTCGGTGAGCAGGTTTAACTTGCGAGAAAGCGCCTGAATCTCCACTTCAGCGCGCCGATTCACCTCGAAATCCAGTTCGGAACGCAGCCGGTCGCGCGCATCCTGCCGGTTCTGGCTCATCATGATCACCGGCGCCTGGATGGCCGCCAGCATGGAAAGAAACAGGTTCAACAAAATAAAGGGGTACGGATCCCAAGCCCGCCCACGCAGCAAGATGTTGATAAGGGTGTACACCGTCAGGATGATGGCGAACAGGATAATAAAGCGCCAGGAACCACCAAAGGACGCCACCCGATCGGCGATCCGTTCCCCAAAGGTTTCCCGTTCGTCGATCAGCTCATTCGGATTGCGCGCGGACCGTCCCCGCACCAGCTGCTGCGTTGCATGGATCTCCCGCGCCACCACCGTCAGCAGGTCCAAGCCCGCCATCGGCTTGCGTTGCAGCAATTGCGCCAAGTCATTCCGGTCGACCTCCACGCAGGTCGTCGGTTCCATGGCGACTGCCGTTGTCTGATGCGGCGCATCGTCCAGCATGGACGCAAACCCAAAGAAATCCCCGTGCTTGGGCTCGGAAAACAGCACATCCTGCCCATCCTGATCCACGGAGGTCACCCGCACACAGCCGCTCAGCACGATAAAGGCGTTGGCCGAAGGATCATTTGCTTTATAGATGCGTTGCCGGGCGCCAAAGTCTCGCAACTCAACCTGCTGCGCCAGCACGGCGAGTTCGTCCTCGTCGAGCAGCGAAAATAAGGGTACGTGGCGAAGCTCATGGGGGTGGCAAGGCATGGCAAGAGAAAAGGGGCCGATCCCATCATAGCTGGCGCAGCGCCACACGGGAAAGGGGCGTTGCTGGCAGCGGCCCGTGCCAGCTTTCAACAGCGATCCTCGCGTGGGTATCACTATGTCATTTCGACCGTAGCGGACAATTACACCGTCTGCGCAGTGGAGAAACCCGCAGTTGCCTAGCGTCGAACCATTCAAGGAAAACAGCTTAAGAAAAACAGCTCTACCGATTCGGCATGTTGCTCACAATCTCTTTCCCCCCGCCCTTCGCCAGCACATACACCGGCCCCGGCAAGGGTGGCAGCGTGTTGGGGGCATCTGTCAGCGATTGCCACAGAAACACCCGCTGCGGTCCCCGCCACCGCGCGGCCAGACTCACCGGCGTTTCAAACCGCGGCGGCGCATCCGAAAAAAACGACCCATACCAAAGATTTGAGCTGCGGCCTTCCAGAAGGTGCACATCATTCCGCTTCAGATAAAAGCCGAGCGTCGATCCCGCTTCGTACTCCCCATGGATGACGAGGAGATCCCCCGGTCGCACCTGCGGCCGGATCGCCTCAGCCAAAGCCGCCGAACTCAGCACCGGCGCAAAGGTCTGCAATCCCAGATGCGCGGCGAGGAGAAAACCAAAGGTGCTCGCCGCCAGCGTGCCGTTGCTCGCGTGCACGCGGCTATGACGGCGCAGCAGCCAAGCCGCCGGCCAGCCTATCCCGAGGCACACGGCCGTCAACGCCAGCGGCACGCGAAACAACCCCATCGCCCCCGCATTCAGATCGAGGAAATGCCCAAAACTCAGAGCGTACTCGCCCGGATTCTGTCCCAGCAGTTGCGCAAGATCCGTATCGGCGTCCGGCGTCCGCGTATGCACGATGAAGTACATGCAAACCCCTGCCGCCAGAACCCC
>CAXTNA010000055.1:0-10722 GCA_964245535.1 uncultured Acidobacteriaceae bacterium
GGATGACGGCGAAAAGCGAAGAGATGGGGTTACACCTGCAGGTAAACGGGTATAGATGGCAGCAAGACGGCTTTTCTGTCCTGCGTGATGGAAAGACCCCTATCTTTGGGGGCATAACGATCCCTTCGGCTCGCCAAACCAAAGTGCAGGGGTCTCTCCACTCGCTGCGCTCGGTCGAGATGACACGTTTAGGACCGCAAACTCATATGTTTCTAAATGCAAACTTATCTGTAGACACTCGCTAGAAGCCGGAGGGGCGCTCGGCGGCCACGTTGAAGGCGCCCTCAAGCGCCATACCCGCTTCGACGATTGTGCCTTCGTCGAAAAGGCGGCCCACCAACGTGACCCCATGCGGTACGCGTCGCGGTGTGTTGAATTTCGTTAGCGGGTGCTGCGGATCAGGGGCCCAATCGCTGCGGGCTTCCTTTACTTCAACGAAACCGGCGCGCAGCGTCAGCGAGGGTTGGCCTGTGAAGTTGGTGATCACCAGGAACTCGTCACGCAGGGAGGGCACCAGCAGCAGGTCGACCTGCATCATGGCGCGCGCCATCTCTTCGGCGACCTTGCGCCGCAGCCGATCCGCTTGCACGAAATCGACCGCACTGAGGAAGCGGGACTGGCGAAAGGTATTGGGCCAGGCGTCGGGCACCTGCATGCGCAGGGTGTCGATTTGGTGATCGAGCGTAATCTGCTCAAAAGCGGCCGCGGATTCTGCGAACAGGATGATGTTGAGCGAATCGTAGGGCCAATCCGGCAGGGAAACTTCGACCGGGGTCATCCCGAGTTGCCGAACGACCTCGAGCGCGTGCCGGTCGACATCGGTGGCGGGAGCCTCGTTCATCCACTTCGGGAAATAGCCGACCTTTAGGCTTTTTGCGCTGTTGGAATCGCGAAAACGAAGCGGGCGGTCGATGCAGGCGAGATCGCCGTGCGGTTCCGGACCACCGGTCAGATCGGGGCCGCTGATGGCGGCGAGCACCATCATCGTGTCTTCGACGCCACGCGTCATGGGCCCGAGCTTGTCGCAGGTCCAGCTGAGCGTCATCGCGCCGGTGCGGGGAACGCGTCCGAAGGTGGGGCGCAGGCCGGTGATGCCGCAGCGCATGGTGGGCGACACGATCGAGCCCTGGGTTTCGGAGCCGATCGCAAAACCGACCAGGCCGGCGGCTACCGCTGACCCGGGGCCGGCGCTTGAACCGGAGGCACCTTCTTCGAGCAGCCAAGGATTTTTCGTCTGGCCGCCGAACCACACATCATTCAGTGCCAACGCGCCCAGACTCAACTTGGCGACAAGCACCGCGCCGGCGTCGTTTAACCGCTTGGTGACAGTCGCATCCTCGTCGGGCACGCGATGGCGGAAGGGCTCCGCGCCCCAGGTGGTGGGGATGCCGGCGGTGTCGAGCAGGTCCTTCGCGCCCCACGGGATGCCGTGCAGCGGGCCGCGGTACTTCCCTGCCGCGATTTCGGCGTCGGCGGCCCGTGCCTGCGTGAGGGCGTGCTCTTCCGTAAGGGTGATGACGCAGTTGAGTTTGGGGTTGAAGCGCTTCAAGCGCTCGAGATAGATTCGCGTGAGTCGCTCGGAAGTCAGCCGGCGTGTGCGGATCCACGTCGCCTGCGCGCTTACGGGAGCGAAAGCAATGGCCGCGTCATCCTGCGTGGGAAAGTGCAGTCCATGACCGGTATCGAAATGAACATTTCCGGCTGAGGGGCCTGCGGCCATACCGGGAAGCAACGGATTCCAGATCGTTGCCGGCGCAGCGTTATACCCGAGCGCGACCGTGCGCGGACCTGTCCGGCGTTCGTACACCGGGGCCATCGCCTGGGCCCAGTTGCCGGCTACCTCGGCGAGATGCGCTTCAGAGTACTCCACGCGGACGAGCTTTTCGGCATCGCGAAAGGTGTCCGGCGTGACCGCAGGGCCGGCGGGCGGCGCTGTGCCGAAGGCGGGGGGAGCACCTGGTGTTTGCGGCGTCTGCTTTCCTGTGGCCATCGCAGCGGTGCTCTTCTCGGAACCGATGGCGGCGGCGAGCGCTCCTGCAGAGGCTTTGACGAGGAACTCTCGTCGTGTCTTGCTTCGTATGTTGGACATACTATCTCCGGTGCGCCCAGCTTACCGCATGGCAGGTATCCGCGTAGCCGAATCCCTGTAGAGGCGGATAGCCGTATGGGCGAGTAACATAGCTCCATGATGGCCGAACCGATGGAGTACGGACCTGAACATGCGCCTCTACGAAATGAGTCAATGACTCTCACGATCGTCGTGAAGGAAATCGTCGAAGAAGGTCCAGCGTCCTGCTTCGTCGCGCAATGCGTTGAGTTGCCCGGATGCGTAGCGGAAGGTAGCACAGAGCAGGAAGCTCGGAGCGCGATGCAAAGCGCGATGAGTTCCTGTCTGAGTGTGCTGTTTGAGGACAGCATACGACAGCGTTTCGACGCACTTTGATCTATGCCCATTGCGACTCTGACACTGGAATTGACCATCGAGCACGCGCAGTCTCTCAAAGATCGCCGCCAGGTGGTACGTTCGCTTAAAGACAAGTTGCGGCACGGGTTCAACATCTCGGTCGCCGAGTTGGATGAGGCGCTGGTATGGAACCGGGCGACGATCGGCGTGGCTGCGATTTCGGGCTCAGCTGGATACCTGGCCGGACAGCTGCGTGAAGTGGAAGATGCCGCGCGGCGGATCGCCACGGGGTTAGGTGCGGAGATCGTCGACAGTTTTGTGGAGACCGATGTTGTGCTGCCCGAGGGTTAAATATGGAGCTGCCCTGTTCCTTATGGCTGCAAAGCCGGCAAAATGTAATCCGATAGCAGCTTCTCCGTTTGTTGATGCATGCCATGCGCGTTGTAGTTCGTGCTGGTGATCACGATCGTGGCACGCAAAGAGGGGACCACCACGATCTTGTTTCCGCCATTGCCGCTCATGTAAAACGCGGGATGGGTACGCCCGTTCGGGGTAACAAACGACTTCAACCACCAGAGATAGCCATAATCGTCCGGTTGATCGGGAACGTGCGCGTGAGCCGTGGTGGACGCATCTACCCAGGCGCTCGACACGATCCGTTTCCCGTTCAGTTCACCCTTGTTCCTGTAAAGCTCGGCAACCTGGAACAAATCGCGGCTGGTGAGGCGGAGGCCACCGCCGGTCTGCGGCATGCCGAGGGGTGAGTATACCCATTGGGCATCGTGGATTTCTAACGGATCGAAGAGGTTCGCCTGCGCGTACCGGTCCGCCGCGGAGCCGGTGGCTTGCGCAAGAACGGCGCCAAGTGTGAAAGCTCCGGCTGTGCAGTACGAGAACCGACGGCCGTAGGGCGGCGGTGGTTCGCCGGGCTCGCGTACCCAGCCGCGCATGGGCAGATCGAGAAAAAACTGGGTCCAGTCGTCGAGCAGGTACATGCGTTCTTCGTTGCCGCGGGAAAAGTCGTTCCAGTCGTCGCATTCCAGGCCGGTGCTCATGGTGAGCAGGTCTTCAATGGTGATCTTTTCCTTACGCGGGTCCGGGAAGGCTTTGGGACGCTGGGGCAGAATCGACAGAAGGGGCGCCGTGACTCCTGCCAGCTGATGCTTGTCTATGGCGATCCCGATAAGGATGTCGGTGATGCTTTTCGTTGCCGATCGGGTGTCGCGCAAAGTATGCGCATCGCCGGCGAAGTAGTGCTCATATACGAGCCGGCCATCGCGAGCGATGAGGACGCTACCGATTTTGACGAAGTCGCCTTTCCCGATCGCGGCTTCCATACGTTTCAGGGGCGCGGGGATGCCGTCTGCCGTGGTTACCGGAGACGATTGCGCCAACATCGGCAACACGACCCAATGGAACGAAAGTACGGCCAAAAGAACGCATTGACGGCGCCGTGATCGCTGATGGTGGCGGCGGGTTTGAGAGGCAGGCTCGATTCGGTGCATGCGAAAATGCTAAACTAGCTCGTTACGACGATGCCTGAACAAAGAGCCCGACAATACCATCGCAACCGCGTCGCCAGCACCTTTCAAGAGGAGATCACCGCCCTGCTGGAAGGTGAGCTTTCCGACCCGCGCATTGCGCCCTGCTACGTTACCGAGGTCGTGCTGGCTCCGGGCGGCAAGAGTTGCCGCGTCTTCATTGCCGTCAACGGCAATGAAGAGGAAGAGCAGGAGACGTTGGAAGGGCTAATGGCGGCGCGCGGCTTTGTGCGTTCGGTGATTCGCGATCGGATGGGCGTGCGCCACGTGCCGGAGCTGACCTTTGCCATCGATCGCTCCGAGCGGATCGGCGCCCGCATGGATGAATTGTTAGGGCGCATGAACAAGCGGCGCGAAAAGCTGGCGCGCAAGGTGCAGGCAGACGCGGGAGCAACGGAACGTGCACACTGACCTGCCGACCCCGACGCACCCTTTTGATCCCCTAGCCCAAGCTCCCGTTGAATTTCCAGTGCTCGATCCGAAGATCCTCCAGGGGCGCGAACAGGCTATAGCCGTGCTGATGCCGCTGGTGCGGGCCCACACTCGCTTTCTGGTAACTTCGCATGCGCGGCCGGACGGCGACGCGATCGGTTCCTCATTGGCCGCCATGCATCTGCTCGAAAGCATGGGCAAGCAGGTGACCGTCGCCCTTGCTGACACCATTCCGCGGCCCTTTGCAGGGTTACCCGGAGCGGATCGCATCGTGCAGCACATACCGGACGCCCCTGCGGAGGTCGCCCTTGTGCTCGAATGCGATTCGGTGAAGCGCACCGGCTTTGCCGCGTTAGGGGCGCCGATCACCATCAATATCGACCACCACCTGAGCGGCGCGGCATTTGCTTCAGTGAACTGGATTGACCCGGAAGCGCCCGCCGTGGGCGCGATGCTGTATGAGTTGGCACTGGCTTCCGGTATGGCAATCTCCGGCGATCTTGCCACATGTTTGTACACCGCTGTTTTCACCGATACCGTCCACTTCACTCTGCCTTCGACGACGGCGGCGACCTTTGCCCTGGCACAGCAGTTGCTGAACGCCGGGGCCGATGCGGCGGGCATCACCGAAGCGGTGTACCACTCCCATCGGCCGGCCCGCCTTTGGATTCTGGGTGCGGCACTGCGCCGGCTGGAGATCCATGGCCCGATTGCCTGGAGCGCGATCACACAGCACGAGATCGAGGCTGCCGCCGCAGAGATCGAGGACTGCGAAGGCGTCGTCAACTACATCATTGGCGTGGACGGCGTCCGGGCCGGCTTCTTTCTGCGCGAGCTGCCCGGCGGACGTTTTCGCGCCAGCCTTCGCAGCAAAGGCAGTGTCGATGTCGCGCTGCTGGCTGAGACTTTGGGCGGCGGCGGGCATCGAAATGCAAGCGGTTGTACGCTGGACGGTCCACTGGACCAAGCCGTGGCACACCTTACCCGCACTCTGGGGATGGCTTGCAGCCAGGCGGGCATGGTATGACGGTGGTTGCCGGTCCGGAACGCCGGTCCTGCGGCTCTGGTAGGCTGGGTGTCGCTCTCGACAGACCGCGACGGGATCCTTCCATTGCCGGAAGCTAACGCAAGGTGCGCCCCGGACGCACGTTGCGCGATGCAAGAGATTTGCGAGCTTTGATGGCCTCCTCCCAATCCGCCGTCGCTGCGGCTGTGCCCACGCGGGCACGATTTTTGCCTGTTTGGCTGCAGGAGTTGCGCCGAACAGCTACCGTGTGCGCGGCTGTTGAATTTCTGGTCCTCCTTACCGTTACCGCCTATTTCCTGCTTTTCGGCCTGGTGCCCTACTTTGGCGGCGACCGTGTGGGTCTGGTGGGTGCCGACGAGCCCCGGTACGCCCAGATTGCACGCGAAATGTTGGATGCCCACTCCGAGGACTGCCACGAGGTCCACGCGCGCGTCACGCCGCACAGCCTGCGGCCGCACGATCTGCATGCGTCCTACGAGTGCCTCGTCGGCGGCACGGTTACGCCCATCCTTTACGGCAAGCCTTGGCTTGAGAAGCCGGCGCTCTATTATTGGCGCGCCATGGGCTTCTTCAAAGAGTTCGGGGTTTCCGATTGGTCGGCGCGGCTGCCCTCGGCGACCGGTGCCGGCTTCCTCATCATTCTGGCATTTCTACACCTGCGGCGCTTCCGGCCCGGCGGCCATCTGGATGCGGCGCTTATCATGGCGTCCACGGTGGGCATCGTCGGTTTTGCCCGCGGCGCCTCCACTGACATGCAGCTGGCCGCGCCCTTTTCTGTCGGCATGCTTGGCTGGTACGCCTGGTATGAGACCGGCAAGAAGTTCTGGCTTTTCGATCTTTACTTTTTTGGGGCGTTTGCCACGCTGGCGAAAGGACCGGTGGCGCCGTTCATGGCGCTTGCCATCATCATGGCCTTTCTGGGGCTGCGCCGGGAGTGGTCCGCGTTGCGGCGCACGATCTGGATTCCGGGCGTTCTGCTGTATCTGGCCATGGTGCTGCCCTGGTACATCGCCGTACAGCGACGCAATCCCAGTTTCTTTCGCGAGTTTTTTGTTGAACACAATCTGAAGCGGTTCGGCACCAACCTTTACCAGCACCACCAGCCTTTTTACTATTACGCCGTGGTGCTTGTGCTCGGTCTGATGCCCTGGGCCGCGCTTGCCCTACGGGCACTCTGGGATGCCGCGGGGAACTCTGTTGCCGAGTGGAAGGCAAGACGCCGGCCGCAGCGTTATATCGGCCATATCCGCGCGGGCGACGCTTTTCCCGAATTTCTTGTGCTGTGGGCGGCCTTTCCCATTGTGTTTTTCTCGTTTTCCAGCTCCAAACTTCCCGGCTACATTCTGCCCTCCATTCCACCGCTGGCGATCCTGACGGGCGATTGGCTGTTCCGCATGCGGCGGCGCGGACTGCCCCGCTGGCTGCTGAACACCCATGCCGCGCTCACCGGATTTCTCGCCTTTGTGCTGCTGTTGTGTCCGCAATACATGGTCTACGAAAAGATTGTGCCTGCCGCGAAAACCTTTGCCTGGACGGCGGCCCTTGGCATCTTGACCGCGGTCGTCATCATCGCCGTGGTGCGGCTTTTCGGCGTGCAGCGCCTGCGGGCAATCACCCTTGTGCCGCTGATGGGGTGCCTTGTTTTTCTGTTGGAAATCAACGGTCATCTGCTGGATCTGAACTACTCGGCGCGGCCCCTGGCGCGAGAAATCATCGCTACCGCGCCCGAGGTGCATCAGGTGGCCATGCTGGATGTTCACCGCGATCTCCGGTATGGCGTCGCCTTCTACCGCAATCAGGCGATTACGCAATACCGCAACGAAGGCGTGCCGGAGGAGGAACACGTGCTCATCGTGCCCACGCGCGAAACCGCTTCCCTGGATCGATGGCTGCACGGGCGCATCTATCAACAGCTGTTTTTGTATCCGACGCAGGGTCTTTCCGTCTATAAGGTATTGGCCGAGCCGCCGCGTTGAGCGCCTTGCTGTGGGGATGTCGATCCTGAACTGGATTCAACTCGGAACCGGCCTCGTGTTGCCGATTGCCGCCGCGTCCGGCCCAATAGCTTCCCGGCGTGCAACGCGTTCGCATTTCCGAAGCTCCGACAGGCATTAGCCCATGTTTGCTCCCGTGCGGAAACTCGAGGTTCTCGATCTGCGGCATTTTTCGTCCGCGGCGTTGCGTCCGCTTTTGCAAGCGGAAGCGGCGGCTTGGGAGCGGCGTCTCTTGTGGAACTACAGCCGCTCGGTCGATCTCCTGCTGGAGTACGTCGAGAGTCGTTCGCTCACCGGCTATGTCGCGATGCGCGCGGGACGGGTCGCCGGCTATGCCTTCGGCGTGTGCGAGGCCAACAAGGCGGTGCTCGGTGATGTGTACGCCTTTGGTGAGGGCGAGCGCGTGGACAACCCCACCTGCGATCTGCTGTTAAAGCATCTGCTCGAAACGCTCCAGGCCACCCCGGGCATCGATCGAGTCGAGTCGCAGCTGCTGCTTTTTCCCGATGGCGCGCTGCGCGATCCCCTCGTTTCGCATGGGCTGCGCGCCTTTCCGCGGTGTTTTATGGTGCACGGGAGCGGCAGCCCTCCGGGGCCACGCCCGGCAGTTCTGCCCCATTCATTTCCCAGCTCGCTGCGCGTCGAACGATGGCAGCCGGAGTTCTACGCCGGCGCGGCGCTGGTGATTCAAGAGGCCTATGCCGGGCACACCGATAGCCAGATCAACGACCAATACCGCTCTTTGATCGGTGCAAAACGATTTCTGCACAATATTGTGCACTTTCCCGGCTGCGGCATCTTCGACCCGGCTGACTCCTGGGTGCTGCGTGATTCGGGTGGCGATCTGCTCGGCATCCTGCTCTGCTCGCGCATCCGCGATGATGCCGCGCACATTACGCAGCTATGCGTGCGGCCCTCGCTGCGCGGACGCGGGTTCGGCTCGGTGCTGCTCGGCCACTGCCTCGCCCAACTCGCGCAGCATGGGATAGCGACGGCTTCCCTGACCGTGACGGAAAGCAACGTCGGCGCGCGCCGTTTGTATGAGCGCCACGGCTTCCGGACGCTGCACCGGTTTGAGGCCTGGGTGTGGGATAAGGGCAAACGCTAGCATCGCTCTGCGTTGAGAGTAGTTCCGGTGCGAGCAAACTTCAGGTTTCTCCACTGCGTAGACAGCCAAGCTGTCTGCTTCGGTCGAGATAGCACAGCTACAGGCGAGCGAGAACAGCTATCATGCAGGTTGTCGAAATCCTATGTAGCGTCATCTCGACCGAAGCGCGTAACCGGGGTCCCCGGCGAGCTTGCTTGCTGGGGTGGAGAAGTGCGTGGTGGAGAGACCTGCAGTTTGTGGTTCGAACGCAGTTCTCCTAACTCCGCGCGCATGGCACACTCGACCGAACGGCTGAAAATGCGCTAGCGAAACCTTTGCGGTCACTTCGGGTTTCTGACACAATAGGCATTCGCGTCCTGGTCGGAGGTGTTTCGTTTCTTCCTGTCAAAGATGCTCCTAAATCTCGAGAGTCGGGTTTGCACTCGCAACAGCGCACGGCCGCAATCCCCACACTCTCCGGAGCCAATGATGAGAAGAATTCTTAGCCTTTCCCTGGTAGCCCTTTCGAGCGCTGCAAGTTATGCGCAGAAGCCGGCCTGCCCCGACGCTTCCTCCCACATCGTTGTCGAAAGCGGGTCTTTCAGCTCGCAACCCGGCGTTTCGTTTGCGCTGCACCATTTTTCGGCCAGCCTTATTCCCATGGGGAAGACCGCGCCCTTGTGCCTGGAAAAAATGACGAATGTCGCGCATGCCGAGATTTTTGTCAGCAATGAAAGCCTGACCAAGGTTTTTGCGAAAAAGATGGGCGCGACCGAGAGCAGTATACGGAATTTAAAGATTGAAAACGGGCTTGGCAAGGTCAGCTTGAGCGGCGAAATGGTGAAAATTATCCCGCTGAAGTTCACCATCGAAGGTCCGGTGACCACGGACGGCACGCTTCTGCTGCTCAACGCGAGTAAGATCAGCGCCGACGGCATCCCGCTCAAGCTCCTGCTCACCCTTGTGGGCCAGCACCTCGGGTCCATGGTGGGCTTCAAAGGTGTGAGCGGCGTCGAGGTCAATGAAAATGTGATCTCGTTTTCGCCGGAAAAGATCGCACATCTGAAGGGCTATATCGCTTCCGTCGACACAACCCCTCAAGGGCTCACGCTGCACTACGGTCCGAGGCCGCACGGCTTGGCACCGCACCCTACCGTGGTGGCCAAGGTGGGTTAGGCACTTGCCCTGGGGGAGGATGAGAGGGGCGGGCACCCCCTCATCTTCCTCGCATTTGCTAGTCCGGCTGCATCACTGCCAGCTCGTTGCCGCTTGGGTCCTGGAAGTGGAATCGCCGGCCGCCCGGAAAAGCGAAAATCGGCAAGGTGATCACACCACCCTGGGCCTGTACCGTGCGTTCCATTTCTTCGATCCGGTCGCTTTCGATGATGGCTAACGGCGCTTTTGTTCTGCCTTCCACGGAAGCATTGAAGCCTCCCTCCAGTCCGGCCTCTGAGAACGCCGCATAGTCTTCACCGAAATCCTCGAAACGCCAGCCGAACAGATTGCCGTAAAACTGTTTCAGCCCGGCCACATCGGTGGCAGGCAATTCGAGATACGCAAGTTTATTGATGGGCATAGATCCTCACGTGGGTGCCATGAGCGGCCGCGCTCGCAGGTCAGCCTCCGTCCAAGCCGCGGCGAGTCGTTCGCAGCTTGGGGGGAGGCTAAGGGCCTTTAGCCTCGCGAGGAACACCGCCATCGTAGCATGTCCGGCTCGGGCCTTCAACGAAAATCATGGACGATCCGGCCACGGCGCAGCCTTCAGTTCTGTCATGATGGCGTTGGGGCAGCCCTACTCCACGTGATAGTTCGGTGCTTCGCGCGTAATCACAACGTCATGCACATGGCTTTCGCGCAGGCCCGCCCCGGAAATGCGAATGAAGCGGGCGTTCTTTTTCAACTCTTCCACGGTGCCGCACCCAAGGTAGCCCATGCCGGAGCGCAAACCGCCGACCAGTTGAAAGACCATGCTTTGCAGCGGCCCGCGATGCGGCACGCGGCCTTCGATACCTTCCGGCACAAATTTGGCGAGCCGGTTGCCGCTTGGCTCCGGCTTGGTGAGGTCGGTGCGTTCGGTGAAGTCGCCTGTCAGGTCGTCCCGGCTTTGGAAGTAGCGCTCGCCGGAGCCCTGCGCCATGGCGCTCAGGCTGCCCATACCGCGATACGCCTTGAACGACCGGCCCTGGTACAGAATGGTCTCGCCCGGAGACTCATCGACCCCGGCAAAAAGTGAGCCC
>CAXTNA010000055.1:10732-14674 GCA_964245535.1 uncultured Acidobacteriaceae bacterium
CATGCAGACGTCCGCGCCGGCCGCGATGGCTTTCGTGATATCGCCCGAATACTTGATACCGCCGTCGGCGATGATGGGGATGCCGCGCTCCTGGCCCGCACGCGCTGCCTCGGAAATGGCTGTGATCTGCGGCATGCCCGCCCCGGTGACCATGCGCGTCGTGCAGATGGACCCCGGGCCGATGCCGACTTTGACCGCGTCAGCCCCGGCATCCATCAGGGCCAGGGCACCCTCATAGGTCGCCACATTGCCGGCCAACAAATCGACCTCTGGAAAGCGCTTCTTGCAGTCCCGCACCGCTTCGAGCACGCGGGATGAATGACCATGGGCTGAGTCGATGGCGAGTGCGTCGACGCGGTTTTCGATCAAGGCGGCTGCGCGCTCCAGAAAGTCGCCCGTCGCGCCGATGGCGCCTGCAACCCGCAACCGGCCTTGCTCATCCTTGCTGGCGCTGGGGTATTTGAGCTTTTTCTGGATGTCCTTGACGGTGATCAGACCCTTCAGTTCGTAAGCATCGTTGACGACCAGCAGTTTTTCGACACGATGTTCATGCAGGATCTCTTCGGCTTCTTCGAGCGTGGTGCCCACCGGTACCGTAATCAGGTTCGCTTTGGTCATCACATCACCGATGGGGATGTCCGTTTTTGAAACAAAACGCAGATCGCGATTGGTAAGAATACCGACCAGTTTGCCGCCGCGCGTCACCGGTACGCCGGAGATTTTGTAGCGGCGCATCACGTCAAGTGCATCGCTGACGGTGCGCTCCGGTTCGACAGTGACCGGGTCGACGATCATGCCGCTTTCCGAGCGCTTCACCTTGTCGATCTCGCCCGCCTGCGCGTCGATGGTAAGGTTGCGGTGCACGACACCAAGCCCGCCCTGCTGCGCCATGGCGATGGCCATGCGGCTTTCGGTGACGGTATCCATCGCCGCCGACATCAACGGCGTCGCAAGCGTGATGCGCCGGGTGAGCCGCGTTTGCGTACTCACCTGCGTGGGCACGACCTCGGAAAAGGCGGGAACGAGAAGAACATCGTCAAAGGTGAGGGCTTCAGGTACAGGATTGCTGATCATGCCGTTCCCGCGATTGTAGTCCGCGAACAAAGGTTGCAGGGGGGTTCCCCGATGGTGACGTTGTGCAAAGGGCGTTCCGCCATTGGAATGGAGCTATCAAGGCAGCACGATCGCCTATCACATGCTTGAGGACTGTGTGATGTCGTTGGAGTTGAAGCAGATTGATGAAGTGATTGGATGTGGCGCTTGCCGCAAAGAGGAAGGTCTGGGTTTTGAACTCACAATGGCCTTTCAGCCCATCGTCAATGCCGTTTCGCGGACGGTGGTGGCCTATGAAGCCTTGGTACGCGGCGCCACCGGGGCCTCGGCCGCCTCGATTCTGAGCATGGTCAACGAGGGCAACCGCTACCTCTTCGATCAAACCTGCCGGGTGAAGGCGATCGAGTTGGCAGCGCGGCTCGGCATTGCCAAGCGCGGCGCCAAAGTTTCCGTAAACTTTATGCCGGGCGCGGTGTATAGCCCCGCTGCGTGCATTCGACGCACGTTGGAGGCCGCGCGGGAGCACACCTATCCGCTCGATGCGATCATCTTCGAGATCACCGAGAGCGAGCGCGTATCCGACACCGGCCACCTCCAGCGCATTGCCGACGAGTACGCCCGGCATGGCTTCACCCTGGCCCTGGATGATTTCGGGGCAGGCTACTCGGGATTGAATCTTTTAGCAGAGTTGGACGGTGTTCGTTTGGTGAAGCTGGATGCACGGCTGATCCGCAACATTGATGGCAATGCCCGCGCGGCCCATGTCGTAACCGCGATGGTGGCGATGTGCCGTGAACTTGGCGTGGAGGTTCTGGGCGAATGCGTAGAAACGGCTGAGGAGTGTGCGGCCCTGATGCGCTGCGGCGTTGAATTGATGCAGGGCTATCTATTTGCCAAACCTGCTCTGGAAGCGTTGCCGGAGGTGCGATGGCCGACGCTCGACGTAAGTGAGCGTGGCGCTTTCTCTCGCATTTGGAAGTTTGATCTCGATATCGAGGCAAGCCTGGGCTGAAGTGAGGAGCGAAGGGGCTTAAAGGAGAGTGTTCTATTCTGCAAATTTCTTAAGTACGCAGCGACGGAGATCCCCGACCACCTTTCGGAACTGTAGGCGGTCTTCTGGCGCGAGTTGCGGAACGTGATCGTAGCGAACGGCTACGCCGTATTTCGTGAACACGTGGAGAGGTAGATCGAACTCGGGCAAAGATACGCCAAGTCGCTCAATTTGATCGAGCAGCAACTGGATGTTGTGAGTGTAGGGGTATACCTCGCCATGGGCAGCAATCACTGCTTTTAGAAGCTTCTCGATCGCTTGCTGCGCATGAAAGGTAAAAATCGCGTCGTGTACGGGAAGGTCGAGAACCGCTTCGTCTTCAGCAGATTTGGCGCACAATAGCGCCGCTTGCGGGTTCTTTGCCGCGTTCATACAACCGGATTCCCTCTCTGTCGATGTTGTATTGAATGGTGTTCATCCAAGAGCGAAATCTGTTGTACTTTTCTTGCGCAATGGGAAGCAAATCTACAGACATCCCGATGCCCCGAAAAAGATCGGTGGGCAAAGTATGAAAGGCCTCGGTCTCCGATACATCCAGCACGACGGCAAGGTCCAGGTCGCTTTCTGGGCGATGTTGCCCCCGTGCGCGGGAGCCAAAAACGATTACCGAGACAGGATCGGCAGCGTGCACGATGCGACGTACGGCTTCGAGCACCTTCTCCTCGGTAACATACCAATCAGTTCGCGCCAGAACAGGCATCGGCCACACCCTTGAACCCCTCGCAAGTATAGGATAAGCTGAGTTCGCAGACGAAATCCGTATCTGCCGATCAGGCCGTGAGTGCACCGGTAGTCGGCGGATGAGGTGAGTGGGCGAACAGCCCACTTTTTGTTTGCGGCAAAGTGGTCAGCACCCGTGCACCCGGGGCACTGGTTTGTCCGTTCCCAGCCACAATCGAAGCCATGGCCCTGCCCATTGAGACAATCCGTGCCACCGCCGAGCGCGTCGCTTCCAGCCTGGGGCTGGAGGTGGTTGACCTGGAGTTTCAAGGCGCGGGCAAGCATCGCGCGCTGCGGGTCTTTGTCGAAAAAGACGCTGCCGGCCGGGCTGCCTTGGCGGCATTGGCCGCCACCGAAGAAGGCAAGGCTTCCCTGCCCAAAGGCGTGCCGATCGAGAAACTTTCCGGCACCACGCATGAGGATTGCGAAACATTTGCTCGAGATTTTGGAGTCGTTTTAGACGTGGAAGACCTTGTACCAGGGGCTGAATACACATTGGAAGTCAGTTCGCCCGGCTTGGAGCGCAAGCTGAGCAAGGCTGCCGATTACGAGCGCTTCCTCGGCAGCTTGGTAAAGCTGCAAACCTTCGCGCCGATCGAAGGCAATCGGCACTTCACTGGCCGTCTGACAAGTTTTGCCGGTACGACGCTTGTTCTCGATCTCGGCGCCATAAAACAAAAGGGCAAGGCAAAAAAACATGCTGCAGCGCCTGCCAGCGTAGACATCAGGCTCGAAAACGTGGAAAAAGCGAATCTGCTGGCAGAGATTTAAGGCCGCCCCTCGAGCCCCGAAGTGAACATCGCCCGCACGCACCATCTGGCGGGAAAAGCTCCCGCAAAGGAAACTAGAGAACAATGGCAAGTGCACTGTATCAATCAATTGAATTGTTGAGCCGCGAAAAGGGCATCGATCCGGAGATCGTGGTCGGCGCCGTGGAAGACGCGATCGCTCTGGCAACGCGCAAATACTATAAAACCGCCGAGAACATGCGCGGCGAACTGGATCGCGAGTCCGGCGAGATCCGCGCCTATGTTTTTAAAACGGTGGTTGAGGGCGACGAGCAGGTCGAGGACGGCGAAAATCAACTCACGCTGGACCAGGCGCGCGAGATGGCCCCC
>CAXTNA010000056.1:0-14655 GCA_964245535.1 uncultured Acidobacteriaceae bacterium
GGCACGCCGCCAGCGTTGATTCTGAGCCAGGATCAAACTCTCGTTTAATCTTGGTTTGCTTCGAGCCACTCAGGACGGAGGTCCCGGACCCGAAGCGTCCCACTTCCTCGAAAGAAGTGGGGATATAACTTGTGAGAATGACTCAACCAAATGTCATGTCATCTCACGATTGGCACGTTCAACTATGTTGTCAAAGATCCTGACTGCTTTCCGCGTGTGCGGGCAGTTTTGGATCAAGGACTCAGGCGGGCAAAGCCACTACCATGTGTCCTCGAACTTGATGCGCTGTCTTTAGCTTGGGGCCAACGATCAGCTGCCATGCAGCTCGTATCGTTTTCTGCCTCGCTGCAGTGTTTTGCGCGACTTCCCAAGAGTACCGAACTCGTCTTGCCTTGTCAAGGCGTCTCGTTTTACCGAGATCGTCGTAGAACTCAATGCGTCATCCGTACCCGTCAGGGCGTGGCATCGAATCTACAATCCTTAAGCAGACTGCTCGTTTACAGCTATAGATAAAACAACTTGCCGATCCCTAAAGGATCGGGGAGCACTTAGCTCCATCATGAATTGCAGTGGCTTGGGTTTGCGCAGAGGAGCCAACGGCTGCGTATCTGCTCTTCAAACACTTGGACTGCGTCTCTCGCGATCACTTCCTCAACGGGAGACATCTCGTACTCACTCAGAATAACCAGGTTTTCTTCACTTGGCAAGTCTGGTGTTTTTCTTCACTTGGCAAGTCTGGTGTTTTGTAGCCATTGGGAACTCAGCCCGGCGACCACGTCAACTTCCTCATGTTAGCAAGGACTGTGTCGGCGTGCAAATGGTTCCCCCGCGGACTCATACACAGTCCCCATCACCTTGTCGGCTTCGGCAGACAATCGTTCTTGCAACACGGTATCCTTCCGCCCCATGGAAGCAGGCGAGATTACAGAATTCACCAAAGAGATGCGCGAGGCCGGCGAACAAAGCCTCACGCATGTATCGCTCATTATCAGTGTGCTGGCTGTGCTGGTAGCCATGGTCACCGTGCTCGGCCATCGCGAGCACACCGAAGCGGTGTTGTCGCAGGCACGGGCATCGGATCAGTGGAACGAGTACCAGGCCCGACGCATTCGCCAATCTCAGGTAAACCTCACCGCCGATATGCTCGCACTCCAGCCCAGTACGGATGCTGCCGCAGTGCAGGCGAAGCTGCGGGAGTACGGCCAACGGCAGGCCAAAGTGCAAGCACAACTGGAGGAAGACAGCCGCGAAGCGCACAGCCTCGAAGTCGAGGTAGCCCTGGCGGAGAAGCGTGCGGGGCGTTTCGACCTGGGGGAGGCCCTGCTGCAAATCGGTGTGGTTCTAGCGTCCATCACCCTGCTCACCAAACGCCGGCTCTACGTGCTGCTCGCGATGGCCCTGGGTTTGGGAGGCTTGCTGGCCGCAGCGTCGGCCCTGCTCTTACGCTAGCAGGCGTCCCGCAATTTGCCATGCCGGTCCTCGCCTAGGGCCTGGCGATCACTCCGAGATCCATCAGCCCGTTCACAAAGTCCTGCACCGCCAAGGCGACCAGCAGCAATCCCATGATGCGCACGAGAATGCGAATCCCCGTGTCGCCAAGCGCCTTTGCGACACGAACGGCACTGCTCAGCACCAGAAAACTCACCCCCGCCGTGATCGCGATCGCTACATAAATCGCAAGATGCTGCTGAAAATCCTGGGCTTGCCCCACCAGCACCATCACGCTGGTGATGGCGCCCGGCCCCGCCAGCATTGGAATGCCCATCGGCACAATTCCGGCGTCGTCCTTGTGCGTCGCTTCCTCTGTGTCGCCCGTGGATTCCTGCGTGGGTGAACGCTTTGCCTCGAGCATGTCGAGCCCGATCAGCAGCAGGATGATGCCCCCGGCGATCTCAAAGGCGGGCAGCGTGATGCCGAAAACCCGAAAGATCGCCTGGCCGGCTGCGGCAAAGGAGGTAAGGATGACCAGCGCCGTCAGGCACGCCTTGCGCGCTGTGCGCACCCGCTTGGCCGCATTCTGGCTGGACGTCACCGCCAGAAAGGTAGGCAGAGCGGCAAATGGATCCACGAGAAAGAAAATCGAACTCAGCGCCAGCAACGAGAACCGTACATAAGCGGAATCTCTCAGCTGCGTTAACGTGACGTGGGGTGCGAACATGTGCTTTCAAGAGTAAATCTGAGGTATCGTATGGCGCATGCACACGGGATCGAGACTCATTGTGATCTGCGGTCTCCCCGGCTCGGGAAAGACCACACTTGCCCGCAGGCTCGAGGGTAGCCAGTCCGCCTTAAGACTTTCTGCGGATGACTGGATGACGGCACTATCGATCAATCTGCATTGCGAAAAGCAGCGGGACAGCATCGAGGCGCTTCAATGGCAACTCGCAAAGCGTCTCCTTTCTCTCGGTACCTGGGTCATCGTTGAGTGGGGATCCTGGGGCAAGTGGGAAAGAGATCGAATGCGGACCGAAGCCCGTGCCTTGGGCGCTGCAGTTGAACTGCATTACCTGACGGCTCCGCTGCCGGATCTGTTCGCAAGGATTCAAAGGCGCGGTGCCGAAGACCCACCCATCACATGGGACTCCGTGCTGGCGTGGAGCCGTGTTTTCGAGCCACCAACACCTTCAGAAATGGCCCTCTTCGATCCCCCACTACGGTCAAACGAGTAGATCAGGCATCCTGCACATGATGGCCCACTCTCTTCGGGGCGAGCCGACCTCTTCGGCGATCCGCCGCTCGCTATAATCAGACTTCCATAAAATCCTAAGGAGCCTCGCGCACATGCCCCTGCAAACCACAAAATACATTTGGCACAACGGCCAACTGATTGCCTGGGAAAAGGCCACCACCCACGTGATGAGTCACGTCATTCACTATGGCTCCTCTATCTTTGAAGGCATCCGTTGCTACACCCAGGATTCCGGCGCTGCCATCTTCCGGTTGCCGGAGCACATGCGCCGCATGGCCGATTCCGCCAAAATCTACCGCATGCCGCTCGACTACACCGTCGACCAGCTCAGCGAAGCGGTTGTGGAGGTTGTGGAGGCCAACGGGGTGGCGCCCTGCTATATCCGACCCTTCGCCTTTCGCGGTTACGGCGAAATCGGGGTCAATCCGCTGAAAACGCCCATGGAGGTGTATATCGCCAACTTTCCCTGGGGCAATTTCATTCGCGGCGAAGCGGGCGCAGATGTGTGCGTCTCCAGTTGGAACCGCCTGGCGCCCAACACTATGCCCTCGCTCGCCAAGGCCGGCGCGAACTACATGAACTCGCAGCTGATCCGCATGGAAGCCGACATCAACGGCTACGCCGAGGGCATCGCGCTCGACCGTAATGGCTATCTTTCAGAAGGCTCTGGCGAAAACCTCTTCCTCGTGCGCAACGGCAGCATCTACACCTCCCCGCTCGCGAACTCGGTGCTCAATGGCATCACGCGCGATTCCATTCTCGTGCTCGCGCGCCAACTCGGCATTCCCGTGGTCGAACAGCCCCTGCCCCGCGAGATGCTTTACATCTGTGATGAGGCCTTCTTCACCGGCACCGCGGCGGAGGTCAGCCATCTCCGGTCCGTCGATCGCATCATGATCGGTGATGGCAGCATGGGCCCCATTACGCGCATCCTGCACGACGCCTTCTTCGACATCGTGCAAGGCAAAACTCCGGACCGCTACAACTGGCTCACGCCTGTAAAGGTCGCCACGCCGGACGCCGTCGGCGAAACTGTGAGCGCGTAAGCCTACTCACGTCGAACAGACAGGTGGTGCCGCTGGTGCCGCCTGTTCGTGCCTTCCCTTGCTGCAACAGTTTGATCTTGAAGCTCTAGAAACGCGTCATCTCGACCGGAGCCCTGAGCGCAGTCGAAGGGCGAAGTGGAAAGACCTGCAGTTCTAGACCATCGCAAAAGCTATTGCCCGTCGGCCGGCCTGTGCGCGTCAATCAGCTCCGGCTTTTTTGTCGCCTTCAACGTCATCGCTTGCGCTTCGGTCGGCCGCCGTGTGCGCGTATACGGCTCCAACTTCTGCGGCTGCCCCGTTTCAAGGGCCCGCTGCACCGCCGCGAGCACACGCACGTCCAGCATGCCCTCTTCCCCGTCCGCCTCGGGGTGCGTATCTGCTTGAATGCAACGGGAAAAATACATCAACTCGCCGCCAAAGTGATCTGTTTTCGGAAAGCTTTCTTCGCTCTTGCTTTGGCCAATCGTGATCAGGTGCTTCATCGCCGCACCCATGCCAAACGCCGGGCTCGAATACAGATCGCCCAATGTGCCCACAATCCGGTAATCATCCAGGTCCGCCCCGGAGTAGCTCAGCAGCATCGTTGCGAGGCGATCGCCCGGAAACCTCAGGTTCACCGCCACCTGATCGTCAAAATCACGAAAGCGCTCCGGGTCGGTTCGCACCCCCATCGCACTGACCTCGATCGGCTCGGCCCCAAAAAGATTTCGCGCGGTGTTGATCGGGTACGGCCCCATGTCCGGCACCGGCCCCGCCCAGTACCCGTGCTTGGCCCGGTGGTTCTGGTAATTCACCGGCTGCGAAAATGACGAGTTGAAGAAGCAAAGGTGCCCAAGTTCTCCTGAGCGTGCCCGCGCAAAGGCCCGCAGCGTGCCAGCCTCGTGGTGCAGCCGGTACGCCACCATCAACTTCGCACCAGTCTGCTTTGAAGCCGCAATGATCCGCTCACATTCTTCCACCGAGACCGCCATCGGCTTCTCCAGCAGCAGATGCAGCCCTGCCCGCAGCGTCCGCACGGAAAGATCGACGTGATCGAAATTCGGGATCGCCAGATACACCGCGTCGATGGTGCCTGAAGCGAGCAGCTCGTCATACTCCTCATAGCTGTAGAAAGCGGAAATGCCGTACTTTTCCCCGACCTTCGCTGCCTTCTCTTCGTGCCCGCTCACAAACGCGACAACCTCGCTATTGCCCGTGTGTTCGACCCCGGGAAGAAAGGCCGTCTGCGAAATCCACCCCAGGCCCACCACGGCATAACGAACGCGTCTTCCTTGCACAACGACGGCACGGCTCATGTCCTGCACTCCCATGTGGGTGCTTCTGCCGCCCACACCCTGATGGATGCCGGGGAGCCTCCATCAGGGTGTTCTTACAGCAACGTAGCAGTTGGCATCGAGGACTTTTCCCTTTATTGTCTTTCCCGAAGGGAATCCGCGGTTGTCTTTGCTGTTGCCTGTTCCTCACACCTTCTGCAAATCCGCTCTAGTCCACACACTCGGCCTGCGCCTATCGATGCATGCCAAACGGCGGGCACCCTTGGCGGCAGACGCGTTGCGGCAGGCGTTTCGTGGCCAGGCGCGTTTCGTGGCCAGGCGCGTCTCGTGGCACGTACGCTTGGCTCTAGGCGCGGTTGGCCTCCGAAGGACTTGCGTTAAACACAGTGTCATCTCGACCGGAGCCCTGAGCGCAGTCGAAGGGCGCAGTGGAAAGACCTGCAGTTCCGCTCGCGCCGGAACTACGCCCCAAGGGAGAACGGCGCTAAGCCGTTCAACCCGCAACGGCGACCGCCGGCTCCCTCGTCTCCACCCCCGCGCTCGCGGAGCGCGTGTTCGAGGTATCTGGCGCAGGCGTCGCCGCCAAACTTCCCCATCCCGGCAGATCCTGCGAACCCTCAATCAGCCGCACCCCATCCTCGAGCCGCAGATACGTCCAAGCCCAGTTGCGGAACACCGAAAGCCGGTTCCGAAACCCGATCAGGAAAAAGATGTGCACCACCAGCCACGTGAACCAGGCCATAAATCCGCTCCAATGCGCATGAAACGGCCACGCGATTCGAGCCACCGCTGCCTTGCGGCCGATCGTCGCCATGTCACCCTTGTCGAAATAGTGAAAAGGCCTCTGCCTGGCCGCTGCTTGCGGGTCGCTCAACAACAGCTTGATACGACGCGCGCAGTAGTCGCCCATCTGCATCGCCGGTTGCGCCACACCCGGTACCTGCTTACCGTCCTGCTCATAGTGCGCGAGGTCCCCCAACACGAAAATTTCCGGGTGACCGGCCGGATTCAAATGCCCATCGCCCACCACGCTGCCGCGCCGGTCCGTCTCCGCGCCAAGCATCTTGCCAAGCGGCGATGCCTTCAC
This sequence comes from uncultured Acidobacteriaceae bacterium, assembly GCA_964245535.1. Classification (GTDB taxonomy): domain Bacteria; phylum Acidobacteriota; class Terriglobia; order Terriglobales; family Acidobacteriaceae; genus Granulicella. The sequence goes on from CAXTNA010000056.1 coordinate 6,097, forward strand.
CCCCGCCGCCCACACCGTACACACACTATCGATCCGCTCCACGCCAACCTTCACATACCCCGGTCCGACCTCGGTCACATGCGCGCCCGTGCGGCATTGCACGCCGATCTTCGCCAACTGCTTCACCGCGCTCTCTTGAAGATCCTTCGGGTACGCTCCCAGAATGTTCGGCGACCCTTCCAGGATCATCACCTTCGCCATACTCGGGTCGATATGCCGAAAGTCCCGCGTCATGTATAGGCGCGCAATGTCGGAGATTGCCCCCGCCAGTTCCACGCCCGTAGGTCCGCCGCCTATCAGAATGAAGTTCAACGGCGGATGCGTACCGGTCTCCAGCTTTTGCCGCTCCGCCAGCTCAAACGCCAGCAGCACGCGGCGCCGAATCTCCGTCGCATCCTCCACAGTCTTCAATCCCGGCGCGAGCGACGCCCAGTCCTCATGCCCAAAATAGCTGTGCGTCGAACCGGTCGCCATAATCAGGAAGTCGTAAATCAATTCCGCGCCGCTTTTGGTGTGCACCCGCTTGGCATCCTTGTCGATGCTGACCACCTCATCCATCAGCACCTCCGTATTGCGGTTGTTGCGCAAAATCGTGCGAATCGGCTGCGCGATATCGCCCGGCGACAATACCGCCAAGGCCACCTGATACAGCAGGGGCTGAAAGGTATGGTGATTCTTGCGATCAAGCACAGTCACATCGACCGGCAGCTTACCCAATCCCTCAGCCGCATGAATCCCGCCAAAGCCCGCACCCACCACCACCACACGCGGCCGACGGCCCGTCGTGCTCGAACTTGTTACTGATGCTGCCATGATGCCGCACCTCTATCTAAGTATTGGATTCTTCCCACTTCAAAGCGGTGCGTCCGCCCCTTGATGCCGCCGTAAAGAGGCCGTTACAAAGAGGCCGCCGCAAAGAAGAATTTCTTTCGGGAACCGCGTGAGATCGTTCGTGGCAGCGCTACAAAGCGATCAGGTTGCGGCTCGCGAAAGCAATGTTCCGCTTGCGAAAGGCCTCAGGTGAACGTGCCAGCTTTTCTTCGATAAATGCTGACATGTCGAGCCCTAGGTCCTCGACAGGGTCCCATGGAATGGGAAGAAAGTAGCAGGATCTATTTGTCCAAAGCGGATGAGGCAAGCTAAATTCACGACTCAGCCATTCAGCGGCACCAGCAAGCAAGGCTTGCATCTGGCCGCTTAAGCACTCCGGGCTTGGATAGGCGAAGAACGAAGCGACCCGGTAGTCGTAAAAGGCGTGAAGAAAATCGCTCCATGCATGCTCAAATGCAGTGCCGGACCGCAACTGTAATTCAAGCTCTCGATAATCACGGGAACGTCCGTGAATGCCCCCGTCAAGCCTCAGAGGTACCCGGTTCCGAATACTCTCCCAAGCCAGTTGATCCGCATATTCCCGTTGATTCATGATTTCTACCTAGCCATAGCTCTCGCTTTCCGGGCTGAAGGCCCGGTACATCATAGCCTGGGCGGAGCCCAGGTGAGGCCAAACAAGACGACACAGGGCTGAAGGCCCGAAGCAAAAGTCAGGGTTGTACCGATGGGTAAAACTCTAGGAGCCTGAAGAAAGACCCCTTGCTGATCTCACCTGCCATTTGGTCACCTTCCTACGCCCTTATGCAGGCGAGAAGGAGATCCGCTGTTCGAGGTTGCTCCGCCTCTTTGGCTTCTAGGAAAATTCACCTTGGTCGAGCAAAACAGCATCCGCAACACTTCGCCAATACATATCCGATGGCTCCGTAAACGGCTCGTCATGCGTCACCGGAAACGTGAGAAGGCGTGCTTTCGGCCCACCGGCCCGTTGCAGCGCATGGGCCATGGGCAGTGGAAACAGCCAATCCCGCTCTCCATGCAGGATCATTACAGCTACCCTACAGCTCCGCAGCGCTACCTCGTTATCCCACAAGGGCATCACGAGCGACGATGGTATCTTTAGCCGTCCTGCCGCTTCGCGAAACGAAGTGTAGGCCGCACAAAGAATAAGCGACTTGGCCGGGAGCTTGCCTATGACCGCACAGGCAACCCCGCTTCCCAGCGAGAACCCCAGCACCGAAATCGGCACCGCCGGCGTAAGCTCCTGCAAATATGCGAACGCTGCGCAGGCATCGCGTTCACATTGTGCTGCCGTTACCCAGCCGCTGCTTCGTCCATAACCGGCGTAATCGAAAACCAGCGATGCGATGCCCTCCGCCGCCAGCAATCCTTGCACCACCCGCCAATCCTCCACCGTCTCGCCAATCCCATGGCAGATCAGCAGCGATGCCCGATGCGGGAACATCGTTGGCTTCAAAAACATCGCATGGATACAGTGACGCCCGCTCTGCAAAGAGTGTTCCCGCGGTATGCCGCCCATCACTCCAGCGGAACTCTGCCGCTTGCGCCTGCGACTCAGCCACGTCCGCAGGAGCAAAATGCGGCTAGCCCCTGTGATCCCGACTGTAAACAGCACAGACCGCAACAGGGGCGGAACTCTATAGGAACTCACGCACCCCAGCCCGACTTGCCTACAACTCACCGTGTCAGAATCATCGGACCTGTCTTGGTGATCGCCACGGTGTGCTCAAAATGCGCACTCACGCTGCCGTCCACCGTGATCGCCGTCCAGCCATCCTCCAGCACCTTCACCTCGGCGGAACCAGCATTGATCATCGGCTCAATCGCCAGCACCATGCCCGGCTTTAACCGCGGCCCTTTGCCGGCGTTGCCGACATTCGGCACCTGCGGATCTTCGTGCATGCTTTTCCCGATGCCGTGGCCCACAAATTCGCGCACCACACCGTACCCCTCGGCCTCGCACAGACTCTGCACGGCCCACCCGATATCGCCCAGCCGTCCGCCCGGCTGCGCCTTTTCGATCGCCGCATATAACGAGGCTTCGGTCACCCGCAACAGCTTCGCCGTTGCCGCGCTGGGCGTGCCCACTGGATAGGTGACTGCGCAATCGGAATAAAATCCATTCACCACCACCCCGCAATCCACTGACACCACATCCCCATCCCGCAACACCGTGCGATCGTTTGGAATGCCATGAATCACCTGATGATTGACAGAAGTGCACAGAACCGCCGGAAAATCGTGGTACCCCTTGAACGCCGACCTGGCGCCGATCTCCTTGATCTTTGCATCCGCCGCCCGCTCCAGATCCATCGTCGATGCGCCTACCCGGACCGTGTCCCGCACTGCCTCGTGCACCTGTCGCAGCGCGATGCCGGAAACACGCATCTTCTCGATTTCCGCAGCGGATTTAATCAAAATTGCCATAACCAGTTCATTCCGTCAGCCCCAAAGAGCTCCCCCACGGAGCCGCCTAATCTGCTGCCCGCATCTCTCGCAGGGTCGATCGCAGCACAGCCGTAACCTCTTCAAGCGGCCGATCGCCATCCACCTCGGCGAAACGATTGCCATGGGTCCGGTAGTAGGCAATCACCGGCTCTGTAAGCGCTTCAAAGGCGCGCATTCGTTCGTGAAATACATCCTCGCGGTCATCCGCCCGTTGCATCAGCACGCCGCCATCCAGATCACAGATGCCCTCCACCCTTGGTGGATTCGTGTAGATGTTATAGATGTTCCCCGTCGGCGAAATCCGGCGTCCGGTAATCCGCTCCAGCAGCACCCTTTGCTCCACAATCAGATAAATAGCAATGACCGGCAGTTTCGGCTGAGGCCCCTGTGCGGCATCCGCCTGATCCTGCGCCTCGCCGTGGTCCCGTGTGATGTACTCATCCAGCCACTCCGCCTGGTGCAGGGTTCGCGGAAACCCATCAAGAATGTATCCAGCCCGCGTGTCCGGCTGCAGTAGCCGGTCCGCCACCATGTCGTTGACCAGCGCATCGGGCACTAATTTGCCCTGCACCATCAACTCATCCGCAAGCACGCCAAGCTTGGTATGGTTCTTCCGATGCTCCCGCAGCAAATCCCCGGTAGAAATCTGCGGAATGCCAAACTCCGCCATAAGGCGCTTGGCCTGTGTTCCCTTCCCCACGCCGGGCGCACCCAGCAGCAGCACCGGCCCGGGCAAAAAGGTCATCGGGTTGGATGGGAAGGAAGACAATCGGTCGCTAGTTCCGTAGAAGGTAAAAACACACGGAAGAACTCACATTTGCGTTTCGGCACCGCCATCAACCGGTACAGGTGGCGGCATCGTGACCTGAGCCGTCAGACCGGATCACGATCCCTGCTACCACCGTCGCGCCAGCCGTCGGCTCGCCTTCGGCGAAAAGCCGTCATAGTGGCGCATAATCAGTTGCGCTTCAATTTGTTGCACCGTGTCCATGGCAACACCCACCACAATCAGCAGGCTCGTACCGCCGAAGTAGAAACGTACGCCCAGCCCATTCGTTACCCACGTCGGCAGGCGGTCAAAAAAGGACCCCACCAGCCACAAATGATTGAAGTGAATGCCGGAGATCATCATCTGCGGAATAATTGCGATGATGATCAGATACAGCGCCCCCACCAGCGTGATGCGCGTCAAAACATCGTTGATGAAATCCGAAGTTCGCTTACCCGGCCGCACTCCCGGGACAAACGAACCGTACTTCCGCATATTGTCGGCAATGTCATCCGGCCGGAAGATGATGGAAATGTAGAAGTACGCAAAGAAAATGATCGCCGCGATGTACACCAGCTCATACCAGGGTTCCGCCGGCGCGAGCGCACGGAACACAGGCCCCAGATAGCTAGTGTCCCGCAGCGGCCCGGAACCAAACAGGCTCACATTGGCTAGCAGCAGCGGCGCAGACAGGATGGATGCCGCAAAAATTACCGGCATCACCCCACCGGAGTTCACCTTAAGCGGCAGAAACGAATTGGAGGCCTGCGTGGTTGCACGGCCCACAATCCGTTTCGCCGACTGGATCGGAATGCGGCGCTCGGACTTTTCCACAAAGATGATGAACGCCACGACCGCGACCATCATCACGACCAGCAGCAGCAGCGCGATCGGGGTAAATCCACCCCAGGCCATCGTGTGCGCCTTGCCGGCCAGTTCACTGATGCCTGCCGGCAGTCCCACCACGATGCCTGTAAAGATCAGCAAACTCATGCCATTGCCCACGCCGCGGTCGGTAATCTGCTCGCCGAGCCACATGATGAACGCCGTTCCGCAAGTCAGCGTGATCATGCACAATGGCACAAACGCCGGCTTCGGGATGGTCACCATATTCTGGCCGGTCAAGGTCAACGCGATAAAGAAACTCTGCACAATCGCCAGCAACACCGTGACGTAGCGCGTCCACTGCGTGATCTTGCGGCGACCAATCTCGCCCTCTTTTTGCAGCTTCGCCAACGGCTCATAGATCACCGTCAGTAGTTGGAAAATGATGGATGCCGTGATGTACGGCATGATGCCAAGCGCAAAGATAGTCAGCTTGCGCAGGTTTCCACCCGCAAACAGATCCAAAAGCCCCAGCGCGGAACCGGCATTCTGATTGAAGAACTGCGCCAGCATGTCCGCATTGATTCCAGGCGTGGGAATGTGGAAACCAATGCGGTAAACGGCCAAAAGCCCCAGCGTGAAGCCAATCCGCTTCCGCAGGTCCGGCAAACGAAAGATATTGCTGAATTTCTCAAGCATCGAAGCAGTGGCCTTGAACAGAGTAGGGAGATCGAAAACGTAACGGAAACACCGGAACCGAAGTGCTCATCCGATCCGGATGGTCATCCGCAGCATACGCTATCCGGCGCTGCATGGGCACAAGGGCCGGACCACATGGCCCTGCCCCGTCTTCCTACGCGACTATTTCCGGCTCAGCCCCAATCACAATCGCCTTGCCACCCGCTGCCTCGATCGCCTTTTGCGCCGCCGCCGAAAATTTGTGCGCATGGACCGTGACCGCCGCCGTGATCTCGCCGTTCGCTAATACCTTGACCAGCGTTTTGCGCCCCTTCACCACACCGCGCGCATGGAGCGTTTCGAGCGTCAACTCCGTCTCATTCAGCTCGGCAATCCGATCCAGGCCCAGCACGTAATACTCGGTCCGAAAGATATTCGTAAAGCCGCGCTTCGGCAAACGGCGGTGCAGCGGCATCTGGCCGCCCTCAAACCCGCGCATCAGGCGGGAGCCCGACCGCGATCCCTGCCCCTTATGTCCACGAGTCGAGGTCTTGCCCATACCCGAGCCCATACCGCGCCCAACACGCTTCTTATTGCTGTTTGCCCCTTTGGGCGCATTCAGATTGCTCAGATTCCTTGCCATCATTGCCTCGCTCACGCCGGTGGTCGCCGACTCGCATTTTGCCCGTTCTCGTACCGGGCGCTGATTGTTACTCGACGATCCGCACCAGGTGAGGAATCTTCTTCACCATGCCACGGATCGACGGGGTATCTTCCCGCTCCACAACCTGATTCAGCCGCGTAAATCCCAAACCCTTCACCACGGATTTATGCTTCACCGGCGTGCAGATCTGCGATCGGAAGTATTGAATCTTGATCTTGCTTTCGCTTGCCATCACTCTTCTCCAAGAAGGGCTCGACCCTAAACCCCAAGCCCTAAACCCTAAAACCTGACTCTGTTCACGCGCCCGATTTACAGTTCTTCCACGGTCTTGCCGCGCAGCGTTGCCACTTCCTGTTTATCCCGCAGTTGCGTCAATGCATCGAACGTCGCCTTGATCACATTATGCGGGTTGGCCGAGCCGATATTCTTCGTCAGCACATTCTGCACACCCGCAGCCGTCATCACCGCACGCACCGTTTTACCGGCAATCACTCCCGTACCCTCGGGTGCCGGCTTCAACAACACCTCTCCCGAGCCGAAATGCCCAAGCACCTGGTGCGGAATCGAGGTTTGGGTCATGTTGACCTTGATCAGGTTCTTCTTGGCCGCCTCAATCCCCTTGCGAATGGCCTGCGGCACCTCTTTCGCCTTACCGGAGCCGTACCCAACTACGCCTTCGCCCGGATCGCCCACAATGACCAGCGCCGCAAAACTCATATTTTTGCCGCCCTTCACGACCTTTGTGACGCGGTTGATGCTGACCACTTCGTCTTTCAGGTTCAGCCGATTGCTGTCCAACCTTTTCTTCATGATCATGGATTTCCTCTTTATCTCCCCGGCACACCGGTCCGGAGCGGCAACTTGTTGTTGCGTTTCTGTCAATCCTGAAAGATTCAACTCTATTCGTAAAAACGAAGACAGCTACCGGGACGAGCGGACTGCATCCACGCCGACCCTTGCAGTAACCTAGAACTCGAGCCCCGCCTCGCGCGCTGCATCGGCCAGCGCTTTGATCCGGCCGTGGTACAGATACCCACCACGGTCGAACACCACCTTTTTCACGCCAACGGCCTGGGCGCGCTCGGCAATCGCCTGCCCCACACGCCTTGCCGCTTCCACATTGCCGCCCACCCTCTTTTCGGTGCCCTTTTTGACCACGGTCGAAGCGGACGCGAGCGTTACCCCGTTCGTATCATCAATCAACTGCGTGTAAATGTGGTTCAAAGACCGATAAACATTGAGGCGCGGCCGCTGAGCCGTTCCCGACATCTTGGCCCGGATACGATTGTGCACCCGTTGGCGAATCTCATTCCGTTGCGGCATTGCGATCATTGCGTAACATCCTTCCTAGCGGCGCCGCCAGCCTCTGGCAGCGTTCGGTTTCTTGCTTTTGCAGCTTGGGATCATGCAGCTACCCTTGCCCTTGCTTACTTCGCGCCCGTCTTGCCGACCTTCTTCTTCAGCTTCTCGTCAGAATACCGAACGCCCTTGTTCTTATACGGATCCGGCTTACGCAGGGAGCGCATATCCGCCGCGACCTGGCCTACCTTCTGGCGGTCGATGCCGGAGACTGTCATATGCGTCTGTTTCGGATCGATAGCCACGTCGATGCCGGTCGGTAGCGGAAATTCAATCGGATGCGAATAGCCCAGGGTGAACACCACCATTCCCTTGCCCTTCAGCTCCACACGATAGCCGATGCCGACGACATCCAATTCTTTCTTCCAGCCGTTCGTCACCCCTTCCACGGCGTTAAAAACCAGCGCACGCGCCAAACCATGAATCGCCTTTTGCCCGTCGTTCTGGCGCTCCACGGACAGGACGCCATCCTTTTCCACCAACGAAATGCCCTGGGGAACCAGGGCGGAAACGCTGCCCTTGGGGCCCTCCACGAGCACGGAGCCATCCTTCATGGTGTATTTCACACCCTTGGGCAGCGTGATCGGCTTAAGTCCAATACGTGACATCGAACATCCTTTGCGGCTTGCGAGTCGCAGGGCTTGCATCCCTGTTCCACTGCAGCCATGTTGCATTTCCAGTTACCCGGCCTGCGTCAACAGGAGCCAGCCTTACCAGACTTCACAGAGAATTTCGCCGCCGACGCCCTCGCGGCGTGCCTGCCGACCGGTCATCACCCCGCGCGGTGTCGTCATAATCGAGATACCTAAGCCACCCTGCACGCGCCGAATCTCATCCTTGCCGATATACACCCGGCAGCCGGGTTTCGAAATACGTTTCAGGTTCCGGATAGCCGGCTCGTTGTTGGACCCATACATCAAAAACACACGCAAAAGCCGCTAACCTTCCTCCTCCAACGGCTTCACAT
>CAXTNA010000057.1:0-2447 GCA_964245535.1 uncultured Acidobacteriaceae bacterium
CCTGTCCCGTGGGCGACGAAAGCAGGAACAGCAAACTCATCTCCGGCCCGACCTTTACCTGCGCGTGGTAGCCCGCCGCTTCCAGCTCCGCCGAGCGCGCCATCAGCGCCTCTTCGAGTTCACCCACCCGTTCGATCGCCGCCCGCAGCGGCGCCTGCCCGAGCGCGTGAAATTCCCGTGCGGAAGCGTCGACTACCACCAACCCTTGCGCCGCGAAGACTTGCGACATCAATCGGCCGAACGCACCGGCCATCGTTGCTGTGTAGCCTTCCTGATCGGTGTACGCCTCGCGCAGCATCGCGCAGATCGGCGCATACGCAAGTAGTGCTTCCACCTGCGCCAGCGCCGCCTCAACACGATCTGCCGTGCGCAGGCTGCCCGCCGGTGTAGACACACCATCGGCGTTCAGCCCGGCCGTGATTCTTTCGACCGCCCCCTTGCCTAGCAGATCGACCTGATCGACCTCGGCGATATCGTGATCCTCGCTCGCCAACCAGAACACGGGCACGTGCTGACGACCGGAGACGACCGTGGCCTCCTGCGCCTGCCGGATTGCCGTCGCCGCCTTCAGCAGCGTGAGCAGGGGGCCGCCGAACAACCCAACCTGCTGGCCCGTCACCACGGCCGCTGCGCCGTTACGCAAAGCCTCGATGTTTTCAAGCGCTGCAGCACCGGCAGCGAAGGTCTTGGCCTGCGTCAACAACGCGTCAGCCAGACGCTCACGGTGCTCAACCGGCAGAACGGGTGCAGACCGCGCCCATTCCGTGCGAAACGGGGCATGCGGGTACCACTGCCGCAGCCGTCCAACCGTCGACGCGTCTGTTGCTTCCGCGTAATCGCGAAAAAGTGCCGAGGTGCCGGGAAGCGCCGAAATGGGAAAACACTCAACCTGCATAGGACTTGCCTTGCGTGGAGAACCTTAACCAAGCCTCGCGCCCTGCTGCGTGTAAGGCAATGCTGCATGTCCGGCGTCTACGCGCCTTGTTGGATGCAGCGCTCCGTCCGCTGATGCAAAATGAGCATTCATTGCCACACAAATAGCCTTTGCCGCTACCCGCACCTTTCCAGGCTGCGCTTCAACATTGCCCTCGTATACTGTGGGGCCATGGGCAGCGAAACTTCAACACAGCTTTCCGGCACCGCCGAGGTGCTTTCTTCAGAGACCGTCTACAAGGGCAAGGTGTTCTCCGTAACCAGCGACGAAGTACGCGAGCCCGGTGACGTGGTCGCCCGCCGTGATGTGGTGCGCCACAACGGCTCCGTGGTGGTGCTTGCAGTCGACACGACGGCGCAGCCGGACGACCCCGGCATCCTCCTCATCCGCCAGTACCGCTACGCCGCCGGCAAGTTCCTGCTGGAGTTGCCCGCCGGCCGCATCGAGCCCGGTGAAGAATACCTTGCCGCTGCCAAGCGCGAACTGATTGAAGAAACCGGCTACCGCGCCGCGCGCTGGTCCAAACACACCACCTACTATGCCAGCCCCGGTTTCCTTTCCGAAGCGATGAACATCGTGCTCGCCGAAGACCTCACCTTTGGCGACGCCGCGCCCGAAGACGATGAGCGCATCGAAATCCGGATGACGCCCCTGTCCGAAGTCTTGCGGATGATCCACAACGGTGAAATCGAGGACGGCAAAACATTGATCGGCGTACTGCTGTATGCCTCGAAACAGTTGGCCTAAGCTTGCACTTCTTTCTCGTAGTCTCGCTTGTAAGTTGTCATCCCGCACCCTGAGCGAAGTCGAAGGGGAAGGGATCTGCTTTCCCACCACCATCCGCAGGCTCTCCAAAAGCAGATCCCTCCGCTGCGCTGCGGGATGACAAGCCAAGAGGGATTCCAGCTAAAGAACGCATCTTACAAACGATTCCCATGGACAACATCACCATCGCCCGCCTGCTCGACGAAACCGCGGCCCTGCTTGAAATCGACGGCGCGGATCCCTTCCGTGTGCGCTCTTATCGCCGCGCGGCGGAGGCCGTCGAGCAGCAAACTACGCAGCTCGAAATGCTGACTCTTCCCGATGCCGACCCCAAGGCCTTACTTGCCATCGGCGGCATCGGCAAAGGCATGGCCGCCAACGTCCGCGACCTCGTCGCTACAGGCAGCATGCCCCTGCGGGAGGAGCTGCTCACCCGCTACAAACCCTCCATGCTGACCCTGCTGCGGCTGCCGGGCATGGGCCCCAAAACCGTTGCGCTGCTGTATTCCGCGCTCGGCGTAGCCGATGTCGACACCCTGGAAGAGGCCGCCAAACGTGGTGATCTGCTCACGCTGCCGCGCATGGGCCAGAAGTTCACCGACAAGCTGCTGAAGGGCATTGAAGATTACCGCAGAAACACCTCGCGTTTCCGCATCGACGCGGCCCGCGACTTCGCCGAGCGCATCTCCGAGCTCATTCGCCAGTTTCCGGGCATCGAAACTATCACCCCGGCAGGCAGCCTGCGCCG
>CAXTNA010000057.1:2457-4955 GCA_964245535.1 uncultured Acidobacteriaceae bacterium
CCCGGAACCGGTCGACGCCAAAGGCCAGCAGCGCGGCCGCGAAACCGTCGGCGATCTCGACCTGCTCGTCACCGGACCGGCCTGCGAACCCGAGGTCGTGGCTGCCGCCGTCGAGCATGTCGCCGCGCTGCCGCTCATTGACAAGCTGCTGGCCAAGGGGCAAAACAAGGTCAGCTTCACCCTGCGCAACCACCTGCAGGTGGATGTGCGGCTGTTGCCGCGGGCCAGCTACGGCGCGGCGCTGCAATACTTCACCGGCTCCAAACACCACAATGTCACCCTGCGGCAACGCGCCATTAAACGCGGCTACACGCTGAGTGAATATGCGCTGTTGCGCGTCGAAGACAACCACATCATCGCCGCCGCAACCGAAGCCGAAATTTACAACGCGCTCGACCTCGACTACATCCCGCCCGAGCTGCGCGAAAACTGCGGTGAAATCGAAGCCGCCGCCCGGCACGCCTTGCCGCACCTGATCGTGCGCAGTGACCTTCGCGGCGATCTTCACATGCATACCTTTGAGTCCGATGGTGCTGATTCCATTCGCGCCATGGCGGCGGCCGCCATCAAACGCGGCTTGGAATACATCGCCATCACCGACCACTCGAAAAATCTCGCCATGACCAACGGCATGGACGAACGCCGCGCCTTGGCGCACGCCGCGCGCATCCGGCAGGTCTCGGCCGAGCTGGCCGACGAGTTCGCCGCCGGCCGCGGCCCGCAATGGGATCGTTATGAACGCCGTCTGCGCGAAGAGGAACCCGCCAACCCAAAGCCCGAACGCCCCTTCCGCCTGCTCGCCGGCATCGAGTGCGACATTCTGCTCGACGGCCGCATGGATCTCGATGACGAAACGCTCGCACAACTTGATATCGTCATCGCCAGCGTGCACTCCGGCTTCAGCCAGACGGCCGAGGAGGTTACCGCCCGCGTTTTGCGCGCTTGCGAAAACCCCTATGTGCAAATCCTCGGCCATCCGACCGGGCGCAAGGTACTCAAGCGCGAACCCTACCGCATCGACCTCGAACAGCTGTTCCCCGCTGCAGCACGCCTGGGCATTGCCGTCGAGCACAACGCCTCCCCCGCCCGTTCCGATCTATCCGACCTGCACCTGCGTCGCGCCAAGGAGCTCGGCTGCAAGCTTGTCGTGAACACTGACGCCCACGCCACCGACGAGCTCGACAAGATCGACCACGGCATCGTGCAGTTGCGCCGCGCCTGGCTCGAGCCCTGCGACCTGCTGAATACGGTCGGAGTCGAGGACCTACTTGCTGCGCTGCGCCCCCGCCCGTGACGCTTAACGTGAAAGACAACCGCGCGCAGGCGCTATCCTGAGCAACATGGCTGATCTCCAGATCGCTCCTGCCCCTGAACGCAGTGCCCTTCCCGCCGTACTGATCGCCTTGGTGATCTTGGCAGCTATCGCTGCAGGTGTCTTCTACTTCAATCCGCATAAGACCGCAGACCTCGCCGTCGCCGAAACGCAGACCTTCGCGCCGCATACTGAGATGACTGCCATGAAGGGCGCTCAGGCGCACGGCATGCGCGTGATTGGTGGGGTTGGGGCAGGCAGTGAGGATAATCTCTATGTCGTCGCTACAGTCAACCTCACCGACCGCCTGCGCCTGCCCATCTTTGTCAGCGGCGCCACGGCGCACGTTGCCTTCGCCGATGGTTCCCAGGCCGACGTGCGCACCATCGCCGCCTCCGACCTCAAACGGCTCCAGACCATCTTCCCGGCGCTTGCGCCTTTAACGGCAAACCCCATCGCCGACGGCGATGAGGTTGACCCAAGCCAAACCAAAACCGGTACGCTTGTCCTACTCTTCCCCGGTCGCACAGCCGACGCTTGGAAAACAAAGAAGCCCGGCAGCACGGTCACCATCGAGTTGCGCAATCAGGGGCCGCAAACCGCCCCACTCCCCTGATTGCCCTGTTCGTCTTGCCGCCTTGCGTCTCTTCCGCAGCTTGGCTAGCCCCGCACTTAGTCAGCCCCCGCCACCTCGTTTGTCATCCCGCAGCCTGAGCGAAGTCGAAGGGGAAGGGATCTGCTGTTTTGCCCATACAGCCCGTGCTACGGCAGCGCGATCGGCCCAGGCGCATTCTTAGGCGTGCTCAGATACCCTTGTACCTGATTCTTACTGATGTTGTTCACCACGATCTCAAACAGCGCGGGTGACTTGCCGGAATAAAACTGCACCGGTTCATCGAGGTTTTTGTCTTTCTTTTCGATGTTTTTGTCATCGGCATTCACAAACATCGTGTACTTGAACCGTTTGGTGTCTACCTTCTTCAGCGAAAGCTTCGTAGTGCCGACCACTTGCCCGCCGTTGCCTTTTTGCAAGGTGAATTCGTAATAATTGCGCTCGCCGCGCCGCCGTAGTTCCTGCAACTCATCATGGTTGGTCGCGATCAAACCGCTCATCACGCCCTGGTCGCCCACCACGCGCGTCAGCTGCGATTTCGTTGACGCCAGATCCGCCTGCGTGGTCGCCACA
>CAXTNA010000057.1:4965-6479 GCA_964245535.1 uncultured Acidobacteriaceae bacterium
GCCACATCGTTCTTCACGCCGCCCACATCGGTCTTCACGCTTGAAACGTCGGTCTGCACCGCGCCGATCTGCTGAGCATTCGCCCGGGTCTCCTTCTGCACACGAGCCGTCGCCGCCGTAGCTGCCAATGCCGTCCGTTGCGCCACCTTCTGTGACGCAACCAGCTGGGCAGAACGCTCTTCCAGCTGTCGCTGTGTCAGTCCGACGCTCTGCCCCAGCGCCTCGCCTTGCGCGCGCAAACGCTCGTTGGTGTCGTCGATCTTTTCCGCCAGGGCCGTGTTGCCCTGGGTGGCGGCGTTCAGGTTCCGCTCCGCTACCGTTAGATGGTTTTGCAACGTCAGCGCCCAGGCGAGTGCGCCCAAAGCCGCCAACAAAGCCACAATCGCCACGCCTACCAGCCAGTTCGGGGCCCGGTGATCGACAACGATCTCTTGATTTCCTTCGCTCATGCCTACTCCTTCTACGTGTGCGGCTCACCGATTGGGCTCGGCTGCGGTGAGAGCCAGCTTCTTGCGTAAAGCTTCTGTTTAAGATGGACGTACTCTGCGAGACCGGGTTTCAGGCAAACCGGCTCCGCACCAAAACTGCGCGTCCGCATCAAATTACACTGCCATGCCAGGAGAGTCACGTCCGCTGCCCTGTGATTTGCTTCATGCAAGGTGCAAAATCATTGGTGCCGGGGTAATCGGTTTGAGTCTGGCCCTCGAACTTCGGCTGCGCGGGGCCCGAACAGCGGTGCTCGACCGCGGCGCCGCCCTGAGGCAGGCCTCAACCGCCGCCGCCGGCATGCTCGCCGTGGAAGACCCCTACAATCCCCCGGAGCTTTTGCCACTAAGCCGGCTCAGCGGCGCGTTGTACCCGGAATTTCTGAAAAGACTGGAACAGTTGTCCGGACTCCCTGTGCCTTTCCAGACGGATATCACCCTGCAAACGATGCCCAATGGCGAGGTACGCGAACTACCCGAGCACTCCCTTGACCCCAGGCAACTCGCCCCGGCCTTGCGCCTCGCGGCGGAACGGGCCGGGGTAGAAATTCTGGAGCATGAGGAGACACCAGTCTCGCCAGAAGGCGGTTTCGAAGCAGAGATCGAGGTCTACACCGCCGGAGCCTGGCACCTGCCTTTGCTCCCGGAGTCTCTCCAGATCACCCCACGCAAAGGACAAATGCTGCGCGTGAAGATCCCACAAGGTCTCGATCTGCACACCGTCCACCGGCGCGAGCACGGGTATGTCGTCCCTCGCACTCGAGGGCCGCAGGCCGGCACCGCGCTGATCGGGGCCACCGTGGAGGACGCGGGGTTTGACACCACCACCTCGCCCGCCAGCCTACGCGCTCTGCGCCGCGTCGGCGCGGAGCTGGTGCCGGAGCTCGCCGACGCTGCAAGCGCGCCCATGCTCGAAGCCTGGGCCGGTCTGCGCCCCACCACGCCGGACCTGCTGCCGCTTCTGGGCGAGGTGGGCAAGCTGGGCGAGCTGAACTCCCCTTTCCGGCGAGCCAACCGCCGTACCTTTAT
>CAXTNA010000057.1:6489-14626 GCA_964245535.1 uncultured Acidobacteriaceae bacterium
AAGGCATCTGGATAGCCACTGGGCACTTTCGCAACGGCATCCTGCTCGCGCCGGCGACGGCTGCCGTCATGGCGGACCTCCTCGAAGGCCGTCCGCCCCAGGTTGACCTTCGTGCATTCTCTCCGGCCCGCTTTGACGCGATCTCGGCCGTTGCAGTCCCCATGCTGTAGACGCTCCCCGCATGTCCGCGCCGATATTCGGCTACTCTCTCGTGACAACCGTTTCCGCAATCTCCCATAATCAAAGGTCAATCCCAGCCGCAAATCCAAGCTCGGAGCCGGAACGCATGTCCACCACCACCGCCGCACCCAAAGGTCTTCAGGATGTTGTCGCCAACGACTCAAAGATCTGCTTCATTGACGGCGCGCGCGGGATCCTTTCCTACCGCGGTATCGACATTCACGAACTCGCTGAGCGGTCTACCTTTGAAGAAACGGCCTATCTGCTCTGGCAAGGCAAACTGCCGACCGAGACGGAGCTGGTGCAGTTTTCTGCCGAACTCGCCGCCGCCCGTTATCTGCCCGAGGCTGTGATTGAATTTCTGCGGGGTTTGCCGGCTACCGCCTCGCCCATGGAAGTGCTGCGCACCGCCGTTTCCCTGCTATCGATCTATGACAGCAGTTCCACGGCCACCACGCACGCTGAAAATCTACGCAAAAGCTTTGCGCTGACCTCGCAGGTTGCGATGATCGTGGCCATCTTTGCGCGCCTGCGTGCGGGCAAAGACCTCATCGAAGCCGATCCATCCCTTTCCCATGCCGCCAATTTTCTCTGGATGCTCAACGGCGCCAAACCTTCCGCCACCGCCGCGCATGCGCTGGATGTCGCGCTGATCCTGCATGCCGACCACGAGCTGAACGCGAGCACCTTCGCGGCACGCGTCATCGCTGCCACCCTGTCGGACATGCATTCGGCCATCACAGGCGCCATCGGCGCGCTCAAGGGACCCCTTCACGGCGGGGCCAACGAGGCGGTGATGAAGCTGCTGTATGAGGTCGAAGCTTTAGGCGAAGATCCCGTCGAGCATGTGCGCGGCATGTTGGCAGCCAAGCAGAAGGTTTCCGGCTTCGGCCATCGCGTTTATACCACCGAAGATCCGCGTGCCACCCATCTGCGGCAAATGTCGGAAGACCTCGGCCGCGACGCCAATCCCAAGTGGTACACCATGTCGCGGCAGATCGAGCTCTTCGTCAAAGACCAAAAGAAGCTCAATGCCAACGTCGATTTCTACTCCGCCAGCACCTACACCACGCTCGGCATCGACATGGATCTGTTCACACCCATCTTCGCGGTCAGCCGCATCGCCGGCTGGTGCGCGCACGTCATTGAACAGCACGACGACAACCGCCTCATCCGCCCCCGCGCAGAGTACACCGGCCCGGCTTACCCCGCGCCGTATGTGGCCGTGAGTGAGCGGCAGTAAGAGGCGTTGTAGGTTGTACGTTATAGGTTCTAAGTAGTTGGTTCTTAGTTGTATGTTCTAGAGGCTGTTATGACCTTGGAGTCACGCTGATGGACCTTGGAAACGCCTCTTCTCATCATCCCGCACCCTGAGCGATGTCGAAAGGGGGAGGGATCTGCTTTTCTTTCAGAGGCGCCCAGCTCTCCGGCAAATAGCAGATTCCCTCCTTACGCTACGGAATGATAAGACTTCGGCGTGCTTCACGAACCCGTAAAGGTCATAACCGCCTGAGTTTCTATACCTTAGCTTTTAACGCTGAAAGCGCGTCCCATACCAGCCTGGGCCGCAAGGCCCAGGTCACAACGCCCCGTGCCGGTGAGGGCTGAAGGCCCGACACAAAGGCCCCAGCTGGGCCATCAATGCAATCGCACACTACATAACGAAATCTTGCCCAACGATCAACAACTCACAACTTACAACTTACAACTTACAACTACTTCGACCCCGGCGGCACCACCCCATTCATTCGTAGATACTCCACCATCTGTCCGTAATGGTCATAGCCATGCGCGACGGCGAAGCTTGCCAGCGTTGCCCGCGTCTTCATGCCATCCGCGCCCTCAATCGTCAGAAACGCATTGGCCGGTGTGATCGTTGCCACTGCCTTGTGCGCAAAAACAAACGAAGCGGCAAGGGCGGACACAATCTCGTCCTTCGTCTTCAAGCTGCCGATGGCCTTCATGTCCACACCCGGCTTCATGCCGCTGACCTGCCCATAAAAGTAGTAGTTTGCCTGAATAATGTGTGTCGCTTCGCTGGCAAACGTGCGCACCCCGCTGAACTTCGCGTCCTGCGCAGCGGCAAAGGTCGCGCTGCTGGGAGCGAAATTGAATTTATCGGCAGGCATGGCTTTTACGACCCCGGTCACCTCGCCCTCAAAGGCGCTCAGCATGGCGTCTTCGGCCTTGGCCGGATCCATAGGCGAACCCAGCGCAGAAGCCGCGCCACCGCTCATCTGCATTTGCGCTACACCCATTCCTGTACCCAATCCCGCACAACAGATCACAACGCCCGTCAACTTCCACATCCGCACACGCATACGTCTCCTAGTCAACCTGAAGTGCTCCCAGCCTAGCAGACGAGCCGTCGCCGCCATCCCGCAGGAGTACCCTGAAAGAGCATGCAAGTCTACCTCGACGCCAATGCGACCACGCCCGTGCTGCCCGAAGTGGTCGCCGCTATGCAGCCTTTCTGGACCGAGCGCTTCGGCAATCCCAGTTCCGCCCATGCCGGCGGCCAGCGCACACGCGCCGCCGTGGAACAGGCTCGTGGCGCCCTGGCGGCCCTGCTCGGCTGCACCGCGCGGGAGATTGTCTTCACCTCCGGCGGCACGGAAGGCGACAACCTCGCGCTTGCCGGCGTGCTGCAGCCCTTCCTGGACCGTCATGAACCCGTCCACCTCATCACCACAGCCATTGAGCACCATGCCGTCCTGTACGCGGCCGAAGCCCTGGAACGCCGCGGCCTCGAGGTGACTTACCTCGCGCCCGATCGCACCGGCACCATATCCCCGGACACGCTTACCGCCGCGCTGCGTCCCCACACGCGCCTTGTTTCAGTCATGCTGGCCAACAACGAAACCGGGGCCATCCAGCCGCTGTCTGCGCTGGCCCGTGTGGCCAAAGCGCAGGGTGTCCTTGTACACACCGATGCGGTGCAGGCTGTGGGTAAGCTCCCCATCGAGCTCTCAGGCAAGCTCCACGCTCCTTTGGGCGATGTCGATCTGCTCACCCTTTCCGGCCACAAGATGTATGCACCGCAGGGCACTGGTGCGCTTTTTGTCCGTAAGGGTGTCACACTGGCACCGCTCTTCCACGGCGGTCCGCACGAGCGCCAACGCCGTGCCGGTACTGAAAATGTGCCCGGCATCGCCGGCCTCGGCTGTGCGGCAGCGCTGGCGCAAGCCTTTCTACACTCGGGCGAGGCAGAAGCGCTGCGCATCCGTCGCGACCGCCTGGAACACGCGTTGCTGGCACAGATTCCGGACAGCCACGTCCATGCTGCCGGCGCGCCGCGCATGAGCAACACGACCAATCTGCGTATTGAGGGCATTGACGCCGAGCGACTGCTCATTGCACTCGACCTGCAAGGCATCGCGGCCAGCTTCGGCGCCGCATGCCAATCCGGCGCCACTGAACCGTCGCATGTGCTGCTGGCCATGGGTTTAACCCCGGCCGAAGCGCGCAGCAGCCTGCGGCTTTCGCTTTCGCGACTGACAACCGATGAAGAGATCGATCACGCGATCGAGGTCATCCCCAAAGTGGTCGCGCGTATGCGCTCCCTGACCGCTAAAACGACCGCTAAAACGAAAGCCGTCCCGCAGGACGGCCTCGTACTTGCCTCGTAAATCTGCCTTCGCAGCCCCGCGGTACACCCTCGCTTATAAATACCACGGGATATTTACTACGATAATCCGCTGATTTCCCCGTAGGAGCAGTAACAACTTCAACAGCTGCACCCGTTGATTGTGCAGAAAGTTCTCCCACCAGTGCCGCACCACCAGCTCCGGCACCAGCACTGCCACTTTGCGGCCGGGATTGGCATCCTCCAATTCCAGAATGTAATCCATCAGCGGCCCAAGAATGGTGCGGAAGTTGCTGCTCACCGCGACCAACTCCGGCTCGGGCATGCCGTGGTCTCGAATCGGCTTCATGACCAGCCGCTCCCACATTTCGCGGTCGAGCGGCTCCGAATCGCTTTCCACATTGACCACCTTGACCTCAGGGCCGAGCAGCAAACCGAAGCGCAAGGCTTTTTCGCTGATCTTGTCCCAACGTGCCACCGGCACCACCACCAGCGGCGGTTCCAGTCCTGTAAGCCGCAGCGGCGAGGTGTCCGCCGTTTCCAGATGCACACGGCTGTAATGGCGCTTGATGCTATGCATGGTGAGGATGATCGCCGGCACCAAAAGTACCGTGATCCAGGCACCCGAGGTGAATTTTGTGACCAAAACAATCAGCAGCGTGACACCGGTGGCACATGCACCCAGGCCATTTAAGAAAAGTTTGACGTGCCGGTGCGGCGCATCCATGGTCTTCATCCAATGCTTGACCATGCCCGCTTGGCTCAGGGTGAAGGCCAGAAATGCGCCAATGGCATACAGCGGAATCAGGCGATCCGTGACGCCGCCGAAGATGACCAGAATCAGCGCCGTAAAGCCGGTAAGCGCATAAATACCATGCGAAAACAGCAACCGGCGGCCGCGCAGAATGAACACATGCGGCAGGTAATCTTTGACTGCGATCGCTCGCGCCATTCGCGGAAAATCGGCAAACGCAGTATTGGCGCTGAAGCTCAATGCGGCCAGCACGCTGCCCATCGTAAGGAAGTAAAACCAGCCCCGGCCGAAAACCGCCGCCACCTGAATGGACAACACGCTCTGGTACTTCGGATCATTGGGATCCATCGCCGTGATCTGATATGCCTTCGCAATGTATGCCAAGCCCGCCAGCAGCATAATCAGGATCGCAATGATCACCGTGAGCGCCTGATTTGCCTTGTGGGAACGCGGCTCCCTAAAAGCCGTGACGCCGTTCGATACAGCCTCCACCCCGGTCATCGCCGCGCAACCGTTGGAAAAGGCTTTCAGCAGCAGCCAAACCAGTGCAAAACCTACCAAGTGTTCGGTAGAAGCCACCGGCGGCGGCGGCGGGGTGATCGCGTGCGGCGCGCCGCCGGCGGCAACCGCCCGTAACACACCGACCACGATCGTGATCGCCAAGGTACCGACGAACAAAAACGTCGGCAACATAAAAGCCACGCCGGTTTCCTTCACGCCCCGAAGGTTAACCACCACGATGATGGCAAGAATCAGCAAGCAAAGCGACAGTTGATGATTGTGCAGCGCAGGCAGCGCGCTCACCAGGGCAGTTACGCCGGCTGAAATCCCCACCGCAGCCGTAAGGATGTAGTCGATCATCAAGGCCGCGGCGGCCAACAAACCGGCGCCATCGCCCAGGTTTTCGCTCGCCACCGTGAACGACCCACCGCCGTTCGGATACGCCTCGATCGTTTGCCGATAACTGAAGTACAGAATGGTCAGCAGGATCAGAATCGCCGTAAAAATCGGCAGCAAATGCTGTTGCACCCCGATCAGCCCCAACGGAATCAGCAGAGCCATTGCGGCTTCGGGTCCATAGGCCGCGCTCGTCAGACCGTCCAGTCCAAAGATCGGAATGCCGGCTGCGACGCCAATGTGTTCATGGGCGGCCTCGCTCGTCGCCAGCGGCTTACCAAATAAAACATCAAAAAAACGCATCGGCCTTTATCGTCCTGGGCGCGCAGGGTGCGCCGTGACCATCCTAACGCGCGCCGCGGGCGGGGAAGGAGTGGACCCCCAGCCATTGCCGCACGTTCTCTCGTGAGAAGGATCCTCATAGAAGATGCGGTGCGCCGTGCAGAAAGGTGCCCGAAGGAGCCAGCGATTTGCAGGAAGGTCGCGAACTTCGCGACCGTGTTGCAGTGTGAAAGATCGCCGTGACTTCCATCTGCACTTCCCCGGAAGCACCGATGGTTCGGCGCCGGAACGGGCTGTGCGTCCGAAAAGGAACTTTTGCTGTCTACTATGGGTGAGTCTGTTCTACCGCGGGGAGCTTGCGCTATGTGGATCGTTCGGCTGGCGCTGGACCGGCCTTATACCTTTATCGTGTTGGCAATCCTGATCCTGATTGCCGCGCCTGTGGTCATTCTGCGCACGCCCACGGACATCTTTCCCTCCATCAACATCCCCGTCGTTTCCGTCGCGTGGCAGTACACCGGCTTGAGCCCGGAAGAACTCGAAGGGCGCCTCACCACCCCCTATGAAAAAGCGCTCACCACGTTGGTCGACAATATCGAGCATGTGGAGTCGACTACGCTGAACGGACAGGTTGTCGTCAAGGTGTACCTGCAGCAGGGCGCCTCGCTCGACACCGCTAACGCGCAGGTTTCGGCAGCTTCGGAGTTCATGATCCGGCAGCTGCCGGCGGGCATTCTGCCCCCGCAGATCATCAACTTTTCAGCTTCCAGCGTCCCCATTCTGCAGCTCGGGCTTTCCGGCCAGCAACTGACCGAACAGCAGCTGAATGACTATGGCCTGAACTTCGTGCGCCCGCAACTGGTCACGGTGCCGGGTATCGTCGTGCCTAACGTGTACGGCGGCAAGCAGCGCTCCATCATGATCAATCTCGACCCCAAGCAGATGCAGGCCAAGCATCTATCGCCGGTCGATGTATTGAACGCCGTGGCTCAACAGAATGTGGTCGCGCCGGGCGGCACAGCCAAGATCGGCGAGGCTGAATACGATGTTCGCCTGAACAGCACCCCCACCACCATCGAAGGTCTGGCCAATCTGCCCATTCGTCAGGTGGACGGAGCGATCGTGTATCTGCGCGATGTGGCTTCCGTCACCGACGGTTCCATCCCACAAACCAACATCGTGCGCCAGGATGGCCGCCGCGGCGTGCTGATCAGCGTGCTCAAATCCGGTTCCGCGTCCACGCTCGATGTCGTCAAAGGCACGCTTGGGTTGCTGCCACGCATAAAATCCGGCCTGCCGGCAGACCTGAAGATCACCCCCATCGGCAATCAGGCCACCTTTGTGCGCGGCTCCATCAACGGGGTCGTGCGCGAAGCGGTCATCGCGGCCTGCCTGACGGGCTTGATGATCCTGCTGTTTCTCGCCTCATGGCGCTCGACGCTGATCATCGCCGTATCCATCCCGCTCTCGATCCTTACCTCCATCATTCTGCTGAGTCTGCTGGGCGAAACGATCAACATCATGACCTTAGGCGGTCTGGCCCTGGCCGTCGGCATCCTGGTCGACGATGCCACCGTGGAGATCGAAAACACGAATCGCTATCTCGAAGAAGGCTACCCGGTACGCGAAGCCATCCTCGCCGGCGCCGCACAGATCGCCATCCCCGCGCTGGTGTCCACGCTGTGCATCTGCATCGTGTTCCTGCCGATGTTCTTTCTTGCGGGAGTTTCGCGCTATCTTTTTGTGCCGCTGGCCGAAGCCGTCGTATTTGCCATGCTCGCCTCCTACATGTTTTCGCGCACGCTGGTGCCGACGATGGCCATGTATCTGCTCAAACCCGTCGACCATCATGCCCCGCTTTCGCGCAATCCGTTGGCCCGCTTTCAACGCGGCTTTGAGCGCATCTTCGAGCGTGTGCGGTCTTCCTATGAAGCTTTGCTCGGCAGGCTGGTCATCGCGCGCAAGCTCTTCATCCCGCTCTTCCTTGGGTGTTGCCTTCTCACGCTGGTGCTGATCCCTTTTCTAGGCCAGAACTTCTTTCCCGCTACCGACAATGGCTCATTCATCCTGCATGTCCGCGCCAAAACCGGCACGCGCATCGAGGAGACCGCACGGCTGTGCGATGAGGTCGAAAATAGCATCCGGCGCACCGTGCCGCCGGCGCAGATGGACAACATCCTCGACAACATCGGCCTGCCCTATTCCACGCTGAATACCCAGCACGCCACCAGCGGTCTCTTCGGCGCGGGGGATGGCGACATCCTCGTTTCGCTCAAGGAAGACCACAGCCCCACGGCCAACTACGTCGCCGAACTCCGCAAACGCCTGCCCCGCGAGTTTCCCGGCACCACCTTCTACTTTCTGCCGTCTGACATTGTCACCCAGATCCTCAACTTCGGCCTGCCGGCCCCGATCGACGTAGCCGTCGACGGCCCCAA